>JBBIQK010000007.1:0-69588 GCA_037442365.1 Armatimonadota bacterium
CGTCAGCCGCACATTGCACGACGCGTCTGCGGAGTCATAACTGGGTGTGCCCGTCACATCCACGGTAAGCGAGCCAGACGCGGGGAAAAAGTCGCCGCGCGGATTATAGGGAACATAGTCCGCCGGGTTGCGCGGCGCGACCTTAATCGGGGTGATGCGCCAGTTCAGCGTCTTAACCGTCGGGTCAGGCTTCGCCAGGGGGTCTGGCTTCTCATGAGTCAGCCCTTTCTGTGCAAAACCAGCCACACAAAGTGAGAATGCAAGCGCAAATGCGCCACACCACTGATACCGCATGTTTAGCCTCCTTTGCCTGCTTGCGAGTGTGCAACTGCAGACGGTTCTATTATACACCACAATTGGGGAAATTCCTTTTATGCCTGCACGGTCTGGGCAGTCTCCTGGGCGAGCGTGAGCCACTGGGCAAGCGACAGCTCTTCGGCGCGGGCGGAAATGGGGATGTTCGCCCGTCGCAGAATCGCGCTGGAGCGGTCGGCGTCGTCAAACAGCGCGGTTAGCGCGTTGCGCAGTGTCTTGCGCCGCTTGCCGAACCCCGCGCGCGTGAGCCTGAAAAACCACTTCTGCTCAGCGGGCGGCAGTCGGTCGGGCAGCGGCGTCAGGCGCACAATCGCCGAGTCGACCTCGGGTTGCGGGTAGAACGCCGTGTTGGGCACGCGCCCCAGATACTCCGCCTCGCAGTGATACTGCACGAACAGGCTCAACGCGCCATAAGCAGGCGTGCTGGGCTTCGCCGTGAGCCGCTCGGCGACCTCCTTCTGCACGGTCAGCACGATGCGGGAGATGGACGCCTTGTGTTTCAGCAGATGCTCCAGCAGCGGCGAGGTGATGCTGTAGGGGATGTTGGCGACCACCTTCGCCTGTGGCTCGCCGCGCAACAGTTCGGGCACAGGCTGGCTCATCGCGTTCGCCTGAATCAGCACGATGTTGCTGATTCCCTGCGCCTCCACGATGCTCTGCAGGATGGCGACCAGCCGCGCGTCCACCTCCACCGCAATCACCTGGCGCACCCGTTCGGCAAGCAGCAGCGTCAGCGCGCCCAGCCCCGGACCAATCTCCAGCGCCACATCGTCGGGCTGCAACTCCGCCGCCTCCAGCACGCGCATCGCCACGCGCCGATCGGTCAGAAAATTCTGCCCCCAGCCCTTGGACGGACGCACATGATACTCCTGCAGCCACGCGCGAATCTGGCGCAACGAGAAGGGATTAACGGGTTCCACAGGTATAATTGCCTCCCGTATGAGCATACCCGATTCGGCAAAGATTCAGGCAGAGGTGCTAATTCAGGCGTTGCCGTATATCCAAAGGTGGAGCGGAGCAATCTTCGTCGTGAAGTACGGCGGCGCGGCGATGGGTGGGAACGGCTTCGCCGCGCAGGTGATGCAGGACCTGGTGCTGATGCACTGCGTGGGCATTCGCCCCGTGCTGGTGCATGGCGGCGGTCCCGAAATCTCCGAACTGATGAAGCGTGTGGGCAAGCAGCCGCAGTTCGTGAACGGCTTGCGCGTGACGGACGCCGAGACGATGGAGCTGGTGGAGATGGCGCTCACGGGCAAGACGAACCCGCGTCTGGTGGCGCTGATTCAGCAGCAGGGCGGGCGCGCCGTCGGGCTGTCGGGCAAGGACGGCAACCTCATCCGCGCGCGCAAGCTGGAGGCGGAGGTGGACCTCGGCTTCGTGGGCGAGGTGGAGCAAATCCACCCCGAAGTCGTGCTGAACGCACTGGCGGGCGGCTATATTCCCGTCGTCAGTCCCGTGGGGCTGGGCGCGGACGGGGAGACCTACAATCTGAACGCCGACTTCGCGGCGGGCGCGCTGGCGGGCGCACTCAAAGCGGAAAAGTTTATCCTGATGACCGATGTGCCCGGCGTGCTGAGCGACCCCGACGACCCGCGATCGCTGATTTCGGAGCTGAGCCGCGAGCAGGCGCAGCGCATGCTGGAGACGGGGCGCGTGTCGGGCGGGATGATCCCCAAACTGCAGGCGTGCCTGCACGCGCTGGAACAGGGCTGTCCCCGCGCCCACATCATCGATGGGCGCATCCCGCACGCCCTGCTGATTGAGGTCTTCACCGATGCAGGCATCGGCACGATGATTCGCTAAGCCCGGCGCGGCAGAGGTCTACGCGCTCCGCGTAGAGGTCTCCGACGCGGCGTCAGCGAAGTCTTCGGGGGCTTCAGAGGTCTCCCGATAGTCGCATTCGGCGTTGCTGCAGGCGACGATGCGCTGGCGGGCGCGTTTGAGGGTCTTTTCCACCAGCGGCGCGTTGCACTTGGGGCACAGCGCGCCCGTCGGCTTGTCCCATGTCAGCAGTGAGCAGCCCTTCGTCGTGCAACTGTAGAACACGCGCCCTTTTTTAGACTTGCGCTGCACAATCTCGCCCGCCTTGCACACGGGGCAGCGCGCGCCCGTCGCGCCTGCGGGCAGCGTCGTCTTGCAGTCGGGGTAGCGCGAACATGCCAGAAACTCGCCGTAGCGCCCCGTGCGCAGCACCATCGGCGCGCCGCAGGTCGGACACGCGCGGTCGGTCTCCACCACAGGCACCTCCACACGCTCGTCGCTGTTGCTGGCGACCTGCACCTGCTGCTGCATCGGCTCGTAGAACGCCCGCACCACCTGCACCCAGTCCGCCTTGCCCTCCTCGATTTCGTCCAGCTCCTGCTCCATGCGCGCCGTGAAGGGCACATCGAACAGCTCGGGGAAGTGCTTGACCAGGTAGTCGTTGACTGCCTCGCCCAGCGGGGTCGGTTTGAAGGCGCGGTTCTCCAGCACGACATACCCCCGCTCCTGAATCGTCGAGAGGATGGTCGCGTAGGTGCTGGGGCGTCCGATGCCGTTTTGCTCCAGCGTTTTGACCAGCGTCGCTTCGGTGTAGCGCGGGGGCGGTTGCGTGAAGTGCTGGCTGGGCGTCAGCTTCAGCAAATCCAGCAGCTCGCCCTGTTGCAGTGGCGGCAGGGGCGGGAGTTCCTCCTCGTCGCGCTCGGCGGTGTCCTTGCCTTCCTGATACAGGCACAGGAAGCCGTCGAACAGCACCACCGTGCCCGATGCGCGGAACAGGTAGTCGCGCGCGCGGATATTGACGCTGGTGACTTCCAGCTGCGCTTCCGCCATCTGGCACGCCACAAACCGCTTCCAGATGAGTTCGTACAGGCGGAACTGTTCGGGCGTCAGGTAGGGCTTCACGGCGTCGGGCGTGCGGTTCACATCGGTCGGGCGGATGGCTTCGTGGGCGTCCTGCGCGCTGGAGCGGGTCTTATACTGGCGCGGTTTGTCGGGCAGGTATTCGGGCGCGTAGTGGCTGCCGATGAACGCGCGCGCCATCTGCAGCGCCTCGTTCGAGAGGCGTACCGAGTCGGTGCGCATGTAGGTGATTAGCCCGACTGCGCCCTCCTCGCCCAGCTCGACGCCTTCGTAGAGCTGCTGCGCGATTTGCATCGTGCGCTTGGCGGAGTAGCCCAGCTTGCGCGACGCTTCCTGCTGCAGCGTGCTGGTGATGAACGGCGGCGGGGGCGTGCGCCTGCGCTGGCGCTTCTCCACCGACTCCACGATATAGGTCGCGCCCTGCAGGTCGTTCAGCACCGCCTGCGCATCCGCTTCGGACTTGAGGTCAATCTTCGCGTTCCCTTTCTGGCGCAGCTCGGCGTCGAAGGGGAAGTGTTCCTTTTTTGGGGTGAGGGTAGCGGTGATTTTCCAGTACTCTTCGGGCACGAAGGCGCGGATTTCGCGTTCGCGTTCGACAATCAGGCGCACGGCGACGCTCTGCACGCGCCCTGCGCTGAGCGCGTTGCGTCCGCCGCGCAGCTTGCGCCATAGCAGCGGGCTAATCTGATACCCCACCAGCCGATCCAGCACGCGCCGCGCCTGTTGCGCGTTCACGCGATCCAGGTCTATCGCACGGGGGCTTTGCAGGGCGCGTTGCACCGCGCTGGCGGTAATCTCGTTGAACTCGATGCGCTGCGCGTGCTGCAGGTTCAGCGCCTGCTGGATGTGCCACGCGATGGCTTCGCCCTCGCGGTCGGGGTCGGTCGCCAGATACACGGCGGGCGCGCCCTGCGTCACCGTTTGCAGGCGTTTCAGCGTGTCCTTGCGGTCGGGCAGCGGGATGTAGGTCGGCTGGAACCTGTTCTCGACATCCACGCCCAGCTTGGATTTGGGCAGGTCGCGCACATGCCCCATCGACGCCTCAATCGTGTAGGCGTTTCCCAGAATCTTCGCCAGCGTGCGCGTCTTGGCGGGCGACTCCACGATAATCACGGGCTTGCCCGACGGCGTGGGCGTCGCCCGTCTCGTGCGCGTGGACGCGCCCGTCTTGCGCGTGGTTCGTCTGGTGCGGGTGGTCTTCGCCATCGCAGTCTCCCAGTGCAGTACGGGCAAGCAATTTACCTGATTGTGCGGGGGTGTGTCAAGGGAGCAAACGGCGTCCCTCCTCACACCATCCTTAACACACCCATAAACTCTCTGCAGGTAAAATTAGTTTACTTGAGAAACAGGAGAGCGTTATGAGCTTGCGAACGCAGTTTCTGGCACTATTGAGCGCACTGGCGCTCACGAGCGCGGTTCACGCACAGTTGACAGACAAGGTGGAACGCGGCGGCGATTTCTCGATTCGCATCATCGACGGGAGTTATGTCCTCTCGGGCGCCCTGGGCGGCTCAGGCAGCTTCCGCTCCAGCGCGTACCGATTCCCCCTCCTGCCCAACGAGGGCTTGGACTGGCAACTGCGCGTGCGCGACCTGATTAACGCGATTGGTTCGGACTATATGCTCCGTTTCCACACCACGATTCTGCCCAACGGCGACATCCAGTGGGATATGGACGCCACGCCCAACGAATGCACCACCATTCGGCTGAGTGGTCAGGACTATCAGTTCCTGCTCACGCGCATCTCAGCGCGGTTCACCATGCGCCCCACGCCAATTGCGTGCCAGCCCGACCCGCATGCGGTACTCGGTCGCTCCGTGAGCGTGCAACTGGACGCCGTGGGCGGCGATGAGGCGAACTACCTGCACCTGGAGGGCTACTTCCTCGTCTGTCAGGAGAATGCGTCCTTCTTCACGCAGGGGGTGGTTTCTGGTCTGGTGGTGCGCGGCTACGGCGGCGGGCTGCCCAAGTCGCTGGGGAATGTGAACAACGACTGCATCGTGGACGACGCGGACCTGCTCGCCGTGCTGTTCAACTTCGGCGGGAGCGAGGCATCGACCGACACCAACGACGACGGCATCGTGGACGACGCCGATCTGCTCACGGTGCTGTTCAACTTCGGCACGGAGGGCTGAGGATACACGATGACTACACGGAAGTGCTTGCACCAGGGATTCACCCTCATCGAGCTGCTGGTCGTGATTGCGATTATCGCCATTCTGGCGGCGATTCTGTTTCCTGTGTTCGCGCAGGCGCGTGAGAAGGCGCGCCAGACGCAGTGCATCAGCAATCTGCGCAACTCGGCGACCGCCGCGCTGCTGTATGTGCAGGACTACGACGAGAAGTTCCCGATGCCGTTCTACTACACCATCGCGAACAACGCGCCCTGCGCTATGACGATGTTCACCATGATTGCGCCCTACCTCAAGAATCAAGAGGTGCTGCGCTGTCCTTCGGAGCCCGACGCCTACTGGAGGCAAGCTTCAGGGCGCTGGTGAGCGGCGGCGAGTGCGGCGACTTCACCAAAGCCAGCTACTCCTACAACTACTCCGTGTTCCGCACGGTGACCACCACACGCGATGTACTGAATCTGGCGGAAGTGCCGTTCCCTGCCGAGACCTCGATGATTTTCGACGCGGACCTGATCCTGTTCGAGGGAACCTGTCGGAACGCGGTCGGCTTGCGGCAGGGAGATACGCCTGTGCGCCCGCGCCACAACGGGATGCTGAACGCCAACTATGTGGACGGGCATACGAAGGTAGTCAAAGCGGACTCGCGCGCGCCGCTCACGGACTGCACCTACACCATCCGCCGCGCCGTGAACCAGGACACCCAGCGCAGCCCGTTCTGCATCGGGTCGGGTCCCTACACGCGCCGATGCGACCAGCAGACGCCGCTGCCCTGCGCGACGGAACTGCGCGGAATCATCGATCAGGACAGTCAGGGCTTGTGTCGGCGGTAGGGACGCGAACCCTTGTCTGAACCGAACAGCCACCTGCGGGCGCGGTTGGGGGCTAAAACTCGCTCCCAACTGCGCCTACGGGTTGACCCAGTTGCCCAAAGCCGAAGCGCGAGAAGCTCGGCAACGCCTTCAGGCGCACGAACACCTGCAGCCCCGTGTCGCGGCGGAAGCCGAACGGATTGTCGATATAGCGCACCTCCAGCTCGGCGCAGTGCAGGTCGTACACCCACAGCGCCTGCCGCGACTCAAACCGACTCAGATAGCCGTTGTATTGCGCGAGGAATGAGATTCGCGAGCGTCCCCACTTGAGGGCGTCCACGCGCAGGAACACGCTGCCCCAGCGGGCGCGTTCCGGGTCGTAGCGCGCCGCCAGCGCCAGCTGCGAGTCGCCGAACCGCCATAGCAGGTCGGTCTGCAGGCTGCGCCAGCGTGCCCGATTCGGGTCGTAGCGCAATTGCAATCGCCCGCGCAGCCAGTCGGCAGGCGCGTACTCCAGATTCAGGTTCAGCAGGCTCCACGGGTCGCGCCCGCTCTCCGACGCGAGCAGGTCGTAGCTGGTCTGTGCGCCGAGCGTCCAGCCGCCGCCGAAACTCAGGCGCAGCTCCCCGCTCAGCAGGTTATACACGCCTGTCCGATCCAGTCCCAGCGGGCTGTAGCCGTAGGGGCGCAGGTAGTTCCAGCGCAGGCTGAGGCTGGAGCGCGCGCTTAGCGGCGTGCGCTGCTCCAGCGCGGACTGCAACAGGTACTGCGCCGTGTCGTCGCTGTAGAAGGTCTGGCGAAAGCGATAGCTCCATGCAAGGCTGGAGCGGTTTTCCGCTTCGCGCGGGGGGCGTCCTGCGCGTCCCTGCCACTCGAATGCGTACCGCTCGCGCGCGAGACGCGTCTGGAAGCCCTCCGCGAAGCGTCCGATGCTCAAACGCAGTTGCGAGTCGGGCACGCCCAGCACACGCCCCGACGCCTGCAGGCTCAGTTCAGGCAGCCGCTCCAGCCCGCCGAACACGCTTGACTCGCCCACGGGCACGAACCGCTCGAAGTCCAGTTGCAGGCTTGCCTCGCGCGCCAGCCCGTAGCGCAGGTTCGCCCGCAGGTTCCACTGGCGGTTGCCCGTGCGCGTATCGTCGAACCGGTTCTCGAACTCCAGATACTCGCCCGACAGGTTGCTCTGCAGGCGTCCGATTCGGCGCGTGTCCTGCAGGGCAAGCGTGCGGTTGATGTTCTCGAACGCGCCCGTGCGGTTGCGGCTCTCGGCGAAGCTCAGCCCCGTCTGTCCCGATGGCGCGGGCAGCGTCCAGTCGGTGCGCAGGCTCCACGCCGTGTTGTCGCCGAACAGCAGGTAGCTGTTGCGTCGGTACTCGGCGTTCCAGCGGGTCTGGAGCGCGCCCAGCGGCTGCGCGTGCTGCCAGCGCCCCGTGAGCGAGTCGGCGCGCTGGCGCAGGTCGCGCAGCAGGTACAGGTTCAGGTCGCCCCGCGCGTACTGCTGCTGAAGGTTGATTCCCAGCCCACGCTTCTGCATGAGATCCAACCGCGCGCTGCCCACCGCGCCCTGCGCCAGCAGGTAGGCGAGCGCATAGCGGAGGTAGAAGCCCTCCTCTTCCGTGTAGCCTGCGTCGGGCAGGGGCGAACTGTCGCCCTCGCGCAGCGGCACAATCACATACGGCAGGCGCAGCACCGTGCGCCCCAGAATGCTCAGGCGCACCTCGCGCAGCACGGCGCGCGCGCCGGGCGTCGCCTCCAGCGTGCGTGCGCTCCAGTGAAAATGGGGATGCTCCAGCCCGCAGGTGGTCGCCGTGCAGGCTTCCGCATGGATGCGGTTCTCCTCGCCCTCGATGCGCGCTCCCTGCAGATGCAGGCTCTCCGAAAGGCGGTTCTCGGTGAAGGCGGGGGTGAGTTCCGCGCGCCCCTGCAAGAGCGTCCAGCGGCGTGTGCGCGTGTTCAGCGCCAGCGAGTCGCCCTGCGCCCGCAGCCGCTCGCTCGTCAGGCGCACCCCCTCAAAAAAACGGTACTCGGCGTCGCGCGTGCGCCCTTCAAACCGCGCGCTCTCCAGCAGGTACTCGCGCCAGCGGGCGGTGATCGATTCGCCCTGCGCCGTGTCCGACGCGCTATCGTAGCGGAACGCCTGCTGTGTTTCGAACTGGATGGGTTCTCCCTGTGGCTGCCCGAACGCGCAGGCGACGGCGACCTGCGCCGTCAGCAGCCCAATCCCGCGAATACCCCGATACGCCCGCATCAGCCAATTGATAGACGCGCCGAATCGGGGAGAATATACCTGATGGGAGGCTGGCGGTGGCGTGTGAAGGCTTTCAGTTCAGACCTTGACAGAATGCATTTGCGAGGTAGAATCCTGTTGCAATGTTTGCTGGCGCTGGAAACTTTGTAAAGGACGCATGCGCGACTGCAGGCATGTCTCTGGGGAGTGTGCTGGGCGGACCCATCGGCGGCTTGGCTGGCGGGTTCATCGGCAGCGTGCTGGGGGAGATTGTTGTGCAATCGGTAGCAGACCTCTCCCGGGAGAAGCTTCAGGACTCGTTGCGCCGCTTCCGTCCCTCTCGAAACGCCGATATAGAGCGCGCTATTCTCGAGGCGCTTCGCGGCGCACTCCAGCACTCTCGCGACGCGCTGCGCCAGCAACCGGGCGACGCAACCAGCCTCCCGCGGGGGCTTTCTACTGAAGAGGAAGCGCTCTTCAAAGCGTGGGACAGCAAACTTCAAGCCGCCCTCAAGGGCGCCGATGCACAGGTACACGAAGCGGTGGGCGAACTCTCTCCCGACGCGCCCGCGCTCGCAGCGTCCCCCGACGAGACGCTTGCCGACTGGCTACTGCGCTTGCTCCAGCGGCTGGCAGAGCGCGAGACGCTCCCTGAACCGCTGCGCGAGTTCCTTCAAGCCCGACTGCCCCAGCGCTTTCGCCACGAGTTTGCCCAGCTGCTTAAAGACCCACGGCATCAACGGGCGTGGATTGCCTTCCAGAAGCAGATGCTGGACGCAATTTTACAGGCAATCCACGAAATGCAAACGCTCACGCCCGAAATCGCGCAGGGGGTTCAGCTCCTGCAGGAGCGCCAGATGCAGCTCACACAGGCGGTCGCCGAATGGCTCGAATCGGAACCTGACCGCTGGCAGGAACGCGCTCACGAGCTGGCGCAAACCATCACGGAACCCATCCTGCACGCCATCCACGACACCCGTGAGCGCGTGGAGTTTATCGTCAACCTGCTGGGCGAGAAGCACCGCTACCGCTTGCTGCACGAGGGCACGCTCCGATTCCTGCAATCTTACGCACAGGGAGTCTTCGTGGGACGGCAGGAGATACTGGCGAATCTGGAGGCGTTTCTGACAACGCGCTCCAGCGGGCTGGCGGTGATACACGCGCCCGCAGGCTACGGCAAAACCCGCCTGATGATGAAACTGCTGAACCGACTGCAAGCGCGTGGCGACGCCGATGTCGCGTTCCACTTCTTCTCCACACGCGAGGAGCTGGGCGGGCTGGGCACGCGCACGGAATACGCCTACGCACACCTGCTGCTGCAACTGGGGCACATCACCAACACAAAGGTTTATCTGCCCGATGGCAACCCCGACGAACTCCGCGCCCAGCTGCTGTATGAGATTCGCGATTTGAAGCCCCCGCGCGGGCGCGTCGTGCTGCTGATAGACGCGCTGGACGAGGCGGACGCGCCTGTGATGCACCTACCGCTGCCCGAAACTTTGCCCGACGGCGTATTCGTGGTGGTGAGCGCGCGCTGGGACAATCGCCCGGAACCGCCTCCCTACCTTGAGGCGTGGCTCGCACGCGCCGACGCCCACTACCCACTGGACGCCCTGAGCGAAAGCGACCTGCGCGACTGGGTGCGCAACATCGAGCCGCTCCGCGCCTGTGCCGACGACCCCGACTTCATCCGCCAGCTCCACCAGCGCACCGAAGGGCTGACGCTCTACGCCCGCTACCTGCTGGACGAGCTGAGCCAGTCCCCAAACCCGAAGCAGGCGCTCCAGAACGCGCCGATGGGCATTCAGAAATACATCGAGCATCAGATTCGCCAGCTGGCGTCGCATGTGTCCAACGCGCAGGGGATACGGCGGATGTTCGCCCTGCTGACCGTCGTCAAGGCGCCTCTGCCTCAGAGCGATTTGGAAACCCTCTGCGAGGTCTCCGTCTGGGATTTGCAGAACCTGCCCCAGCCTGTGCGCCGCTGGTTCCTCTGCTCCAAGGCGGGCTGGCAGTTTGCACACCCCCTGCTGGCGATAGAGTTTCGGAATGCGCTGGGTAGAGAACCCCTGCTGATGGAACAGAAACTGATAGACTACTCTGCCCGCTGGAAGGAACACAAGAGCCACTATGCCCTGCGCCACTACGCCGCGCACCTGATGGAGCGCGCCCAGCACGAGAGCGCGGCTGCCGAAGCGCTCTACGCGCTGGCGACGGATGACACCTTCTTGCAGGCGCAGCGTGAAGCCTTCCCCACCGAGCCAGACCTGCCCCTGAAAGCGATTCAGCAGGCGATACAGGTCGCCAGCCAGCGCGACGAAGCCGTGATATTGGCGCATCTGATGCTGCGCCACGCCGCGATTGCAGACGAGATACGCTTCGCCCAGTCGCCCTACGAGATCTGGAGCGAAAAGGGTGACTTGCACCGTGCTCTCAGGGTTGCCAACCTGCATAATCCACGAATGCGCGCTCTTCACTGCCTTCTGTTAGCGGCGGCACTCTCGGAACCTGAGCATCGCAAATTTATCATTAGAAATCTGTGCGATTCAAACATCCCATTTTACAAAAGAAGATGGCAAGAGCGATTTATTCGCATCATAGAGCAGATAATTGGAAACGAAATACAAAATGAGTGCCCTGAACTGATAACAAAAATGCTCCCGAACGGACAGTCGCCTGTACAGCCTCCACTACCCGAAGAATCTGCACAAAACACTGAAGGGATTACACAGTCCGTGGTTGACGCCTCTGATGGGTATCAACAGATAAATAAGCATTTGGATGACGCTCAGAGATTCCTGCATAACCACAGTCTCAATGATGCCCTGAACAGCCTCAACAGGGCACTAAAAATTGTCCCTGAAATTAGTTTCAAGCTTTCTTCTTTTTGGACAAAGATAGTGATTAGTATAGCACGGGCGCCATCGCGACGCCAAAAATTAAAAATTCTTAACGAATTGGTAAGAGAAGCTCAGCAAGTTCCCGAACTCGAGTGGCAAGCGCGCATACTGGCAGCGATTGCTGAAGCAAGGGCAAACATAATATTCCCGAGAAAAGACAATCAAATTTTCATGCAAGCATTTCGGTGTACCTCAGAGATTCGCGACCCGTTGGAGAAAGCCTGGGCGTTACGAACAGTGGTTAACACCGTTCCACGAATACGACAGGTCAATTTGCGGAAACAAGTCTTACAACAAGCGGAAGAAATCGCGACTGCGATGGAGGACTCGGAAGGGAAGCTGGAAGCGCTGCGTGCGATTCTCGTAGTACTGGCACAGATAGGTGAAGTAAATCGCGCGAAAAATGTTTTGAAACGGGCAAAGAATGTTGCAAGAGTATTACAAAACCCAGAAGAAAAAGAAAATGCATTAATAGCAATCGAATTGGCATTGGACGACAAATTCGATGATTCGCTAAACATTATACAAGGTTTAAAAGATATTTACTGGAAAAACTTAAGCTTGTGGACGATTGCTACCTTCTTTGCTACACAGCAGAAGTTTTCCGATGCTGTGTTTACGATTGAACAGCTTTATTCTGATCAACATGAAGTTTTTCCCAAGATTGCGAATGATATGCTTGAAGCGGGCGATCGGCGCTATTTCAAGCAGCTCCTGCTCCCGTGCGCCTACTTCAGAGTGTCTGCGCTGGAGATGTGCGCCGCGCTGATCCGCGCCTATCCCGAACAGGCGGAGGCGATTGGCGAAGTGGTACTGGAGTTCGTCGGCGCGCAGGGGGCTGACACGGAAGCGCCCGAACCCGCGCCGTAGCTGGTCGCGTGCCTGGGCGCGCCTTGCTTACTGCATGAGCCCTATGAGTATCCACCCTACCTACCCCCAGTACCGCTCCCAGAAACTGATTTGCTGCTGGGCGAAGCGGCGGGCGTAGTCCAGGTCGGCGGGGTCAATCGCCGGCGGCGCGTGGTCGGTCAGGGTCGGGATGCGGTCGTGCGCCTCGAAAGTCTCAGGCGTCGCGTCGGGGAGGTCTACGCCCACAAGCGTCGCAATCGCAAGCGTCCACATACGCGGCACGGTCGTCAGATTGTAGCCCCCGCCGCCCAGCGCAACCATCGGGATACCCAGCGACTTCGCCCACTGAACGGCGCGCAGCCAGCCCTGCGCCGTCAGACACAGGTGTCCCAGGGGGTCCAGAGAGTGCGGGTCGCAGCCCATCTGCAACACCAGCGCATGCGGCTGGAACCGTTCGAAGGCGCGGGGTACGACCTGCTCAAACGCCTCCCACCAGATGGCATCGTCCGTGTAGGGCGCGAGCGGGATGTTGACCGAGGTCCCTTCCGCGTCGCCCTCGCCCAGCTCGTTCACCGCGCCTGTGCCCGGAAAGAGCCACTGTCCGCCCTCGTGAATCGAGACGGTCAGCACGCTGGGGTCGCGGTAGAAAATCCACTGCACGCCGTCGCCGTGATGCAGGTCGATGTCCAGGTACGCCACGCGCTCGAACCGTTCGCGCAGAATGTGAACTGCAATCGCGGGGTCGTTGAAGATACAAAACCCGCTGGCGCGGTTGGGCAGCGCATGGTGCAGCCCGCCCGTGATGTTAATTGCCAGCGGCGCGCCGTCGCGCACGGCGCAGGCGGCGGCGACCGTCGCGCGGGTGTACGCCAGCGCCGCCTCCCACATCCCCACAAACGGCGGGTTGTCGCCGTAAGGCGAGAAGCCCCAGCGATGTGCGTCCATCAACGGCGCGCCCGCGCTGAGCTGGCGCACCACCTCGATATATTCAGGCGTATGCACGCGGCGCAACGCCGACTCGTCGATTTCAGGCGGCGTCTGCCAGTCCAGACGGTCGCTCAGCCCATAGGCGTCCATCAGGGCGCGCAACAACACCAGTCGCTGCGGCTTCAGCGGATGCGACTCGCTGAACTGGTACTGCTCAATCGCCGAATCGTAAAAAAACGGCGTCATCACAGGCAGTATACCTGCAGGGGCGCGTGCAGGCTACGACTGGATCGCCGCCACCTCCAGCCACTCGATCCCGTCCCAGCCGTGAAACCGCTTCTGCATCACCTCGAGGGCTTCGGGGTTGTTGTCCACCAGAATGAACCGCCTGCCCAGCTCCAGCGCGGCGACGCCCGTTGTGCCGCTGCCGGCGAAAAAGTCCAGCACCAGATGCTCCGGGTGCGACGAGGCGCGGATAATTCGGCGTAGAATGCCCAGCGGCTTCTGAGTCGGGTAGCCCATGCGCTCCCTGCTGTTGGTCGGCACAATCGTATGCCACCACACATCGGTCGGCAGCTTGCCCCGTCGCGCCTTCTCTTCGCCCACCAGCGCAGGCGCCATGTACGGCACACGGTCAATCGCGTCTGGATTGAACACATAGCGGTCGGGGGCTTTCACATAGAGCAGGATGGTGTCGTGCTTGGGGGGCCATTTGCGGCGGGGGCGTCCGCCATAGTCATATGCCCAGATAATCTCGTTCAAAAAACATGCCCGCCCGAAAATCGCGTCCAATAGCACTTTACAGTAATGCGCCTCGCGGTAGTCGATGTGAAAGTAGAGGCTGCCGTGCGGCGCAAGCACCCGATACGCCTCCTGCAGGCGCGGCTCCAGAAAAGCGAGGTAGTCGTCGAAAATATCGATGAAGCTGCGCGAGCCGAGCGTGAGCGTGCGGTAGCGGTTGCCCCCAAAGCCCACCCGATCGCCCGACTCGGAGCGCACCGTGCGCAACGCGGTGTAGCGCTGCTGCTTGCCCGTGTTGAAGGGCGGGTCGATGTAAATCAAATCCACCGATTCGGTCGGCAGGGTCTGCAGCACATGCAAGTTGTCCCCGAAGTAGACGCGCCCACGCCACATCGCGGCAGAGGATACCCACTCGCGCGGCTAATTGTTCGGCTGAATCGTCACCTTGCGGGCGTAGTCGTTGCCCTCCTCGTCGCGGGTGCGGTGAATCGTCGCGCGGGCAGGCGGCTTGATTTGTTCCACCTTCACGGACTTGCCCCTGAAGGTGAACTCGGTGTTCTCATCGTAGCGGATGTCGCGCACATCGCCCGCGCGCGTGAGGACCCTGAGAATCTTTTTCTGGCGGTCGATGCCCTGAATCGTGCCCTGCAGCGACGGGAGCGTGCGCTCGCGTCCAATCTGGGCGTCCTTTTCGGTGTTGCTGACCGACAGGAGCATCGTGTCGAGGTTCGACAGCAGGCGCGGCGCGAGATAGAGCGTCTCGCCGACGACGAAGTCCTCCAGCGTCGCGGGCTTGCCGTCGCGCTCGAATCGGGTTTTGGGAGTGAATTTGTAGGCGAATCGGCTTTTGTCGGGCAGCTCGATGAGCAGGTAGTTGTCCTCCACGCCGACGAGCGCGCCCCTGACGATGCCGCGGCGCACCTTCTCCAGCCATTTCCATGTGTCGGGGTCTGCCATCTCGCGCACGACGGGGCGCACCTGCACACCGACGCTGACCCGCGCCATCACCTGCTTGCCCTCCATCTGCCGAAACGCCTCGATGTCGGCAGGCTGCTTGCCCATCCACAGGCGCGGCTTCTTGTGCAGGGTCGCGTTCATATCGGGCTTGCCCGCCCGCTTGAGGACAATCGCGCCGCCTTCGGGGTCGAACTTCGCCAGCGTCGCCAGAAAAATCTCCGTTTCCGCCCAACCAGCGAGAACCGCCATGCAGAACGCCACACACGCCAGCATGCGCATACCCATCACCTCGCTGGCGGACGATTCGCGCCCTCCGCGCGGTTTCCTGCCCTGTGAGGTATAATCTTTCTGGATGAGCCGACACGAAAAACCCACCAGCCGACGCGACTTCCTGCGCGAGGGGTTGCGCTCGCTGGTGAACGCAGGCTTTGGGGGCGTCTTTGAGAAGCTGGAGCGGGTAGGCGAGCTGATGGAGCGGGGCGAGCCGAAACCCGCGCCGCTGATGCCCGTTCTCAGCTGCGAAAGCCGCGCGTTGCACCCCCTGCTGGAGTCGGGGCAACTCAGCCTCGAAACCTGCGGCGCGATGCTGAACGAGCTGGATATTCAGGGCGTGAGCCTGAGCGACCGCCACATCAGCAGCCTCCATCCCCGTGCGCTGGAACACCTGCGCGAGGGCTTCCACCGCCACGCGATTGCCATCACAGGCGTGATGGTCTCGGAGCCTGTGAACCTGAACGACGAGCCGAGCCTGAGCCGACGCCTGGACGAAACGATTGAACGCCTGCAGGCGGCGGCGATTCTGCAAGCCCCGCTGATTCGGCTGCACCTGAGCGGCGAGCGCGACGACGAGCTGTTCGAACGCGGCGCGCTGTTCCTGCAGCGACTGCTGCCTGAAGCGCGGCGACGGCGCGTACGCATCGTTATCGAGAACCGCGAGGGCGTCGGACGACGCCCTGAGCTGCTGGTGAACCTGATACGGGCGACCGACCTGCGCTGGATTGGCGCCTGCTACGACTTCGGACACGGCGCGCCCGAACGATACTACGACGCCGCGCGCATCCTCGCGCCCTACGCCTTCCATGTGCATGCCAAAAGCCGCGCCTTCGACCCGCGCGGCGAAGAGACAACGATTGAGTACGGGCGTGTGCTGAGCATCCTGCGCCTTGCCAGCTATGTCGGCGCGCTGTCAATTGAGTATCTCGGCGAGGACGACCCGCTGGAAGGCGTGCGACGAACGCGCGATTTAATCCGACGCCACTGGCGCGCCTACTGACGATGGAGATTGTGGAGCGCGTGCGCGCGACCCTCCGCGAGCGACGCCTGCTGCCCCCAGATGGCGGTCTTGTGATTGTCGGCTATTCGGGCGGGGCAGACTCCACCGCGCTGCTGCACCTGCTGACGCGCCTGCAGGACGAGTTCCGCATCCACCTCCACGCGGCGCACCTGCATCACGGCATGCGCCCCGAAGCGGACGACGATGTGCGCGTGTGCCAGTCCGTGTGCGAGCAACTGCAGGTTCCCCTGCACATTGAGCGCGTCGATGTGCCCGCGCGGGCGCAGGCGGAGCGCATGTCGCTGGAAGAGGCGGGGCGCTACGCCCGCTACGAGTTCTTCGAGCGGCTGGCGCACGCGCTGGACGCCGTCGCCGTCGCGCTGGCGCACACCCGCGATGACCAGATAGAGACCCTCCTGATTAACCTGCTGCGCGGCACGGGACCGCGCGGGCTGTGCGGGATGCCCTACCAGCGCGACCGCATCATCCGCCCGCTGCTCGACGCGACGCGCGCCCAGACGCACACCTACTGCGCGGCGCACGGGCTGCCGACCGTGTTCGACCGTACGAACCTGGACCCGCATCAGCTGCGCCGTCGCGTGCGCATGGAGCTGCTGCCCTTGATGCGCGACCTCTCCCCTGCCGTCGACCGCCATCTGCTGCGCCTTGCAGACATTCTGGCGCAGGAGGAGGCGTGGTGGGCGACCGCGCTGGAGTGCGGAACCATAGCTGCTGAAGCTTCGCTTCAGCACTCCACAATCGCGCGGGATGCCTTCACTCAACTTCACCCCGCGCTGCAGCGGCGCGTGTTGCGCGAGTGGTTGCGCAGGCGGCTGGGCGCGTTGAACCTCCCGCCGTATGAGATTCTGGAGGGCGTCCGCCGCGCCACGCTGGACGGCAGGCGCACTTCGTGGCAACTCACAGACGCCCTGCGCCTGACCACCGACGAGACCGCACTGCGCCTGCACGAAGCATCGCCCCGCCCTGAACCCTATGAGTACCCCGTTGCGCTGGAGACGCCCGTGCTGATTCCGCAGGCAGGCGCATGGCTGGAGGCGCGCCTGCAAAACGCCCCGCCCCCATCGCTTGAGCCAGCGTCCCACGAGGCGTACCTCGACGCCGACGCCGTGCAGGGGCAGCTGTGCGTGCGCAACGGACGCGCAGGCGACCGATTCCAGCCGCTGGGCATGCACGCGCCCAGAAAACTGAGCGACATCTTCATCGACCGCAAAATCCCCCGCGCTGAACGCTGGCGACTGCCCCTGCTGTGCGACGCGGCGGGTATTCTCTGGATCCCGGGCTACACGATTGCCGCGCGCGCCCGTATCACGCCCGACACCCGACGCGTGCTGCATGTCGCCCTGCGCCGAAACGACACCGAAGCGTAAGCGTCAGACGATGTGATGGAACGGGCGTTGGCGATGGATAACCTGTACGCTGGAGCGGTAGACCGCACGCTCACCGACGAGCAACTCGCAGCGAAGGCGCGCGAGGGCGACGCTGCCGCGATGGAGGAACTCTACCTGCGCTATCGGCAGCCTGTGTTCCGAATCGTGTACCGCTCCACGCGCAACACCGACGAGGCGGAAGACATCGTGCAGGATGTGTTCCTGAAGGCGTTTGAACGCCTGCACACCTTCCGCGAGCAGAGTCGGTTCAGCACATGGCTGATGCGCATCGCGCTGAACCTATGTACCGACCGCGCGCGCATGCGCCAGCGCCGACAGGAGCTGCTGGAGCGCGAGGCGGAGCATAAACTGGCGTGGAGCCATCCCGAATCGCCCGACCCGATGGAGACCGTGCAGGAGAATGCGTTCAACGAGGCGTTTTATACCGCGCTGCGCCAGCTGCCCGACCACCATCGGCAGCTGATTGTGCTGCGCGATCTGGAAGAGATGGACTACGAGGAGATTGCCCGCATTCTGGGCACGAGCGTCGGCGCGGTGAAGCTGCGGGTGATGCGCGCCCGACGCGCGTTCAAAGTAAAGCTGGAACCGCTGCTGAAAGCGATTGGAGCCTTAGAATGAGACGCCCTTGTCGTGAGCTGGAACGACACATCGAGCGCGGAGCGGAGCATCTGCCCGACGCCCTGTGGGCGCATTTGACGGCGTGCGCCCGATGTCAGCGTGCGTGGCGACTGCACGAGGCGTACCGCCGCGCCCTGCAGGCAGCTCGGCGCGAGCCGACGCCCGCATGTGAGTTGCCCTGGTCGCGCGTGCAGGCGCGGCTCGCGGCGCGCGCCGTGCGTCAGAAACCTGCGCGATGGCTAAGCCCTGCGCTGGCGTGGGGGACGGCAGTCGTTGTCGTGCTAGCGATAGGCGCGGCGCTACTGTTCCCAACGATGACGCAGTCGCGCGGCGGGACGCACGCATGGGCGACTCACGAGCGTCTTGTGCCTGCGCCTGCAGACATGGCGCGCCACGAGGCGCTGGACGCAGATGCCCCCGCACAGGCGGTAGTCCGCGCCGAAAACGCGCCTCGTGCGCCCGCAACGACCATCGTGGCGCAGGCGACGCCTCGCAGGCACGAATCTGCACGCCTGCAGTCGCCTGCGGCAGAGTCGCTGTCGCCCCTGCGTGCAAAAGGCACTATGTCAGGAGCAGCGCGCGCCACCGAATCAATGCCCATCACAGAGGCTTATCGGGTTCCTCACGAGGAGACACGCGCTCTGATGGGGGAGGCAACGGGAATGTCCCCGCCCGATTTCGGATACGAGCAGGTGTTCACCATCGCCAGCCTACCGCTCACGCCTTTCGGCGTGGGCGACCAGGCGACAAGCGTGGAATATTTGCCCATTCGTTATGGTACATCATCGTATGAGGGTTCCCATCATGAGGCAGTTATTGGCTCTTTTTAGTGTGTGCTGGTGTGTGCTGGGTCTGACGCAGCAACCCTCGCTGCTGGAGCGCACGGGGCAGGAGGTGAGCCTCGTGGTCGAGCGCGCGCGCCCTGCCGTTGTGACGGTCGAGGCGCGGGTGGGCGGCAGGCTGGTGCGCAGCAGCGGGTTCGTCATCGACTCGGCAGGCTTTGTGGTGTGCGCGGCGGAGGGCGTGCGCGCCCAGCCGCAGGTCGCGCTCTACCTGCCTGAGGGCGAGGCGGTACCCGCGCGCGTCGTCAGCGTGGATAACATCACGGGCATCGCCCTGCTGCGCACAGAGGGCAGTACGCGCCTGCCATCCCTGAGCTGGGGCAGCTCCGAACGGCTCGCGCTTGGCTCGCCGCTGATTCTGATTGGCAATCGCAGCGGACTGGAGGGCAGCGTCACGGTCGGCACGCTGGGCGGCAAAGACCGTGTGGGCGTGCGACGCGACAATCAGCGCGTGGTGTTGCTCCTGCAGTTCAACGGCACGGTCGGTTCGGGCGAGCCGGGCGCGCCGCTGCTCGACTCGCAGGGGCGCGTGGTCGGCGTGATGGTGGGCGAACTCGCGTCGGTGGAGGGCGCGCCGGTGTCGCCTGTGGCGGTGGTCGGCTTCGCCGTGCCGTCTGAGATTGCCCAGCGCGTGGCGACCGACCTGCGCACGAAAGGGCGTGCGGAACACGCATGGCTGGGCGTCGACTATCAGGGGTTGCCAAGCGGCGTCGTCGTGCGCCGCGTGGCGGCGGGCAGCCCCGCCCAGCAGGCAGGCGTGCAGGTGGGTGACCTCATCGTGCAATACAACGAGAAGCCCATCCGCACCGCGTCCGACCTCACACGCGAACTCTACTTCGCCCGACCCAACCAGCGGATTACGCTGACCGTGATGCGTGAAGGGCAACAGGCGCGTCTGACCATCACGCTGGGTGTGCAGTCGCTGTGAGCTACGCCGCCTGCGCAAGGCTATCCATCTGTAGCAGGCGCAGCTTGTTGCTGCCGTTCAGCGCGGCGAGTTTGTAGCACTCCGCCAGCGTCGGGTAGTTGAAGATAGCTTTCAAAAAGTAGTCCACCGTCGCGCGGAAGGCAATCGCCATCTGCCCGATGTGGATCAGCTCGGTTGCGCCCGTGCCGATGGCATGCACGCCAAGAATCTCGCGCGTCTGCTCGTGGATGAGCATCTTGAGCATGCCGTTCGTGTCGCCGAGCAGTTGCCCGCGCGCCGTCTCGCGGTAGTGCGCCACGCCGACCTCGTAGGGCACGCCCTCGCGCGTGAGTTGCTCCTCGCTCTTGCCGACCGTCGCGATTTCGGGGATGGTGTAGATGCCGTAGGGGAACAGGGGGCAGCTCTGCTCGACCGGCTCCCCGCAGGCGTGGCATGCGGCGACGCGCCCCTGCTCCATCGAGGTGCTTGCCAGCGCGGGGAAGCCGACCACATCGCCCACAGCGTAGATGTGGGGGATGGCGGTCTGGAACCGCTCGTTCACCTGCAGGCGTCCGCGCGAGTCGGTCTCCAGCCCGATTTTTTCCAGCCCCAGCGTGGCGGTCGCGCCCTGCCTGCCGATGCAATACAGCAGCGCGTCCGCGCGCAGGTGCTTGCCGCTGGCTAAGGTCGCCTCCACCAGCCCGCACGGAAGCGTCTGCACCTGCTGTACCTGCTCCCCCAGACGCAGGGTGATGTCCGCGGCGCGCATGTGGTACTGTAGAGCTTCGCTGACTTCGGCGTCCAGAAACTCCAGCAGGCGCGTGCGCGCCTCCACCAGAATCACGCGCACGCCCAGCAGGTTCATCATACAGGCGTACTCCACGCCGATGACCCCGCCGCCCACGATAATCAGCGTCTTCGGCAGACGCGGCAGGCGCAGGAACGAATCGCTGTCCACCACATGGCAGTCATCGAAGGGGATATGCGACGGGCGCGCGGGAACCGTGCCCACCGCCAGAATAATCGACTCCGCCCGCGCCAGTTCGTGACCCGACGGCTGAATCACGCGCACGGTATGCTCATCCTCAAAGTAGGCGCTGCCCCACAGGAGCATCACGCCGTTTTTCTGCAGGTGTTCGTGCAGCACCGCCTGCTCGACGCGGATAATGTGCTGACACTGGGCGACCAGCTCCTGAATCGAGAGGGTTTGCGGCGCGGCGGGGAGGGCGTCGTGCGCGAACGCGCTGCGGCGTCCCGTGAGTTGCAGAATCGCTTCCCGCAGCGCCTTACTGGGGATGGTGCCTGTGTGCAGGCACACGCCGCCCAGATGGGTCTGCCGCTCGACGACGGCGACGCTTCGCCCCAGCTTGGCGGCTTGAATGGCGGCGCGCTGACCCGCAGGACCGCTGCCAATCACCAGCACATCCACCTGCCGCATCATGGGGCTTATTCCACATGCAGCGATTCAAAAGACACCCCCCGAACGACAGTATTCAGGGGGTAGGACGGAAGGGAAAGAACACTTAGCGTCCGCCTTTGCCTGGAGGCGTTGGCAAGCCGCTCGCAGGCTGCGCGGGCTGCGGCGCATAGCCGCCGTAGCCGCCTCCCGGACCCGAAACCGTGCCAGGCGGCGGCTCCGTCGGACGCGGACCGTTCGGATCAATCTCAATAAAATCGCTCCGAGGCCCGCTCATCGACTGCCAGGCAAACACACCCAGCGCAAGCAGAACAACCGCAATCAGCACATAAATCAGGGGTTTGTTCATCGCTCACCTCACTGCTGACCGCCCCAGACATAAGCGTTGGGATCGGTAATCGCGTAGGTCGCCGGGTTGACCCCCGCCAGCAGGTCATACGGATGGCGCACCGCCTTCACATGCCCATCGACCCACGCCACCGTTGCGATGCCGCTGTGATGCGGGAACTGCGGACCGCTCTGCACCAGTCGCTGGCGGTTATGCCATGGCCATGTACCGCCGTACTTGCGCCAGTAGTTCGTGCCGCCCGGCTGCTCGTTGATCGCCCAACCACCGAACCAGTAGGCAGCGTTGGATCCCACATAGCTGGGCGCCTCCACGAACCAGTTGCCGCCGCCCTGACCTTCGCCTGCACTGTTGGCGTCCCATACGCTATCCACCAGCATCACCGTACCTGCAGGGCGGTAAACGCCCGCCAGAGAAATCCCTCTGTGCTTGGCGTTGCTGTCCATCGGGCTGAGATAGAGGTGATTGTAGCCCAGATTGGTCTTGATGCCATAGCAGTAGGAGACATCGTTGCCGACGCTGCACCACGTTTCAATCAGGACACTGTCGTTCGCCTGCGGGTCGGACGGGCAGCGGAACACCTGCCAGTTTTTGACATACGACTGTACCAGCTGCGGCCATACGCGGTCGCCCTGGTTCGGGTCGTAGGTCACAAAGAAGCTCGCGGGCGAAGTCATCAGGGGCA
Source organism: Armatimonadota bacterium (assembly GCA_037442365.1). GTDB lineage: Bacteria > Armatimonadota > Fimbriimonadia > Fimbriimonadales > GBS-DC > GBS-DC. The sequence goes on from JBBIQK010000007.1 coordinate 22,196, forward strand.
CCATCGTCTCGTCGTAGTCCTGAATATACATCAGAACCGCCTTGACGCCCTGATTGAAGTTGCTAATGCACGAGGTCTTGCGGGCGCTTTCACGCGCCTGTGCAAACACAGGGAACAGGATTGCCGCCAAAATGGCGATGATCGCAATTACGACCAGCAACTCAATAAGCGTGAAACCTGCCTTCAGATGCTTCTTACGCATAATGGGATTATAGACGATGGGCGCAGATTTTTGTTCCCCGCACGCTCCGCAAAAGTGTCGGTTTTGACGCCAAACGGGTACAATCACTGTGGTTAAGGAGGCAAGGTATGGTAGACACGAGCGATTTCCGCAGTGGGCTGAACATTATCTTAGACGACGAAATCCATACGATTCTGGAGTACCAGCAGTCGCATCAGGGGCGCGGGAGCGCGATTGTGCGGGCGCGCCTGAAACGCCTGCGCGACGGCGCGATTTTCGAGCGCACCTTCAAATCGGGCGAACGCTTCCCGCAGGCGTATCTGGAGCGCAAGCAGATGCAGACCCTCTATCGCGACGGCGACGAGTGGGTCGTGATGGATTCGTACACCTTCGACCAGATTCATGTGCCCGCGTCGCAGTTTGGCGACGGCGCGAAGTTCCTCAAAGACGGCATGGAGGTCTATCTGCTCTACTTCAACGAGCAGATTGTGGGGGCGGATGTGCCTGACTTTGTGGAACTAACGGTGGCGGAGACGGACCCGAACTTTCGGGGCGACACGGCGTCGGGCGGCTCCAAGCCCGCGACGCTCGAAACAGGCGCGGTTGTGCAAGTGCCGTTCCATATCGAGGTCGGCGATGTGCTGAAGGTGAACACGCGCGAGGGCGTCTATGTCGAGCGCGTGCGCAAGGGCGGCGGCTAATCGCCCGTGAGAATCCGCCGCACCTTCGCCGAGAGCTGCGCCATCGTGAACGGCTTGGCGAGGAACTCGACGCCCGGCTTGACCTCGCCGCGCTCGATAACCGTGTTTTCGGTGTAGCCCGACACGAAGAGCGTCTTCATGGTAGGGTGCATCACGCTGAGCGCGCGCGCCAGCTCGCCGCCGCGCATCTCGGGCAGCACCACATCGGTGATGAGCAAATCGGGCGCATGCGCAGCGGCAATCTGGAACGCCTCCTGCGGGCGGCTCGCTTCCAGTACCGTACAGCCCAGCGCGCGCAGCATTTCGCGCATCGTGTGGCGCACCTCGTCATTATCCTCAACGATTAACACGACGCCGCTGCCGGGTTGCGTGGGAGTTTCCGCAGGATGCGCCCGCAGCGGCTCCGTAGCCTCGTACACGCGCGGCAGGTAGATTTTGAAGGTCGTGCCTTTGCCCGGCTCGCTGTAGACCCAAATGTGCCCGCGCGCCTGATTGATAATCCCATGCACGGTCGCCAGCCCCAGCCCGACGCCGCCCGCGCGCCCCGTATAGAACGGCTCGAAGATGTGGGGGAGGTGTTCAGGGGCGATTCCTTCGCCCGTGTCGGTGATGCTGATCAGCACATACTCGCCCGGTTGCACGCCCCAGTGCTGGCTGGCGTAGGTTTCATCCAGCGCCACATTCTGCGTCTCTACCGTGAGCTTGCCCCCGTTGGGCATCGCCTGTCGCGCGTTCGAGGTCAGATTGACCAGTACTTGCTCCAGTTGCACGGGGTCGGCGCGCACGGCTCCCGTCCGTTCATCCAGCAGGCATTCGAGCTGGACATCTTCGCCCAGCACGCGCTGCAGGAAGGGTGTGAGCTGTTGCAGGTGTTCGTTCACGCTCATCGCCTGGGGCGCAATCACGCGCCGCCGCGCGAAGGCAAGCAACTGGCTCACCAGCTGGCTGGCGCGCTCAACCGCCTGCAGAATCTGCAGCAGATGGGCGCGGGCAGGCGCGTCCTCGGCAAGCTGGAGTAGCGCCAGCTCCGTGAACCCGCTGATCGCCGCCAGCATGTTGTTGAAATCGTGCGCAATCCCGCCTGCCAGTCGCCCGATGCTCTCCATGCGCGTCGCCTGTTCCACCTGTTCCTGCAATCGTTGAATCTCGGTGATGTCCACTGCCAAGCCCAGCACGCCGTCGACCGCGCCGTCCGCACTGCGCAACGGCTCCAGGCGCGTCTGATAGAGACGCTTGCCCCACTGAAACTCGTACTCGACCGACTCGCCCTGCAGGGCGCGCCGATGGTAGTGAATGACCGCAAATTCGGGGTCAGAGGTCTGGAAGTAGTCCATCAGCGAGGTTCCGAGCAGCTCATTTTCTCGCAGTCCCAGCGCGCGTAGCCCTGCGCCCAGCGACGAGGTGAAGCGCAAATCGCGGTCTACCGTCCACATAATGGCGGGGAGCTGCCCCAGAATCAGGCGCAGGCGCTGATCTGAAGTCGGCTCAGGCGCACCGTCTGACGGTTTCGGTTGGTTGTCCACATTCATCTCCTTGCGCCTCAGCCCAGAACCGCGCGAGAGGGGGCGCAACGGTATAGTACCTGATTTTTATTTTTTGCAGAACATTACACGCCCTTGCGAGTCTATGTAAAGCGAGGTACAATCCTATCGAGGTGCTGCTATGAGACGAATCGGTGTGATGATTGGTATTGTATGGCTCGTCGCGCTGGCGCTGGCGGACCGCACAAGCGTTTCGGTCAGCAATCTGCAGGCGCATGTGAAGTATCTCTCGTCGCCGGAGCTGGAGGGTCGCTTTGCGATAGCGCCGAGCGCGCACAAAGCGGCGGACTATATCGCGCGGGTCTTTCAGCAGTCGGGTCTCGAACCGAAAGGCACGAACGGCTATTATCAGGACTGGGAGTTGTCGCTTGGTTTCCAGCCGAGTGGTGAGAATGCGCTGCGCGTCACGGGCGGGCGTGTGTGGGAAGCGCCCGCCGAAGCGATTCGCCCGCTGAACCTGACCGCGAACACGAAGGTCGAGGGCGAGCTGGTGTTTGTGGGCTACGGCATTTCGCAGCCGAACGCGGGCTACGACGACTACGCCCGCGTCGATGTGACGGGCAAAATCGCGGTGATGCTGCGCGGCGCGCCGAGCTGGGAGGGGGTAAGCCCGGACATCCAGCGTGCGGCGCGCATCCCGCAGAAGGTACAGACCGCCCTGCAGAAGGGCGCGGTGGGCGTGATCCTGGTGAACCTACCGGAGAACGACCGCCTGCTGCCGCTGGGCATGCGCGGACGCGCCCCCGCCACGAACGCCGCGATTCTGAATGTGCAGGCGTCTGTCGGCGATAAACTGCTCCAGTCGCTGGGGCTGACCGTCGCTGAGGCGGTTCAGCGCATCAACGAGAAAGGGCTGCCCATCAGCGCGAACCTGAATAGCGCGGCGGAGATCGCCGCATCGATTGAGCCGAACCGCGGCGTGGCGCGCAATGTGGTGGGCTTCATCCCGGGCAACGACCCGCAACTGCGCGACGAGGTGATAGTGATCGGCGCGCACTATGACCATCTCGGCTACGGCGAGGTGGGGTCGCTTGCCCCAGAGCCGGGCGACATCCACCCCGGCGCGGACGACAACGCTTCGGGTACCGCGGCGATTATGGAGCTGGCGCGCTTGCTGGCGCAGAACCGCGACAGGCTCAAGCGTAGCGTGCTCGTGATTGCCTTCTCCGCCGAAGAGGAAGGCTTGCTTGGCGCAGAGTATTTCGTGCAGAACCCGACCGTGCCGCGCGAGAATATCGTCGCTATGCTCAACTTCGACATGGTGGGGCGGATGAACAACAATCGCCTTTCGGTCAGCGGCGTCGGCACGGCAGCCGCATGGGAAGGCATCCTCAAAGCGGCGAACACGGAGAACCTGAACCTGCAGCTGAGCCAGTCGGCGTCGGGCGGCAGCGACCATATGCCGTTTATGCGCCGCGAGATCCCTGCGCTGTTCTTCTTCACGGGCATGCACCCCGACTACCATCGCCCGTCGGACACCTGGGACAAAATCAACTACGAGGGTCAGGCGCAGGTGGTCGCGCTGGCAGAGCGCGTGGTGTACGACCTTGCCAGTCGCCCGGAGCGGTTGCAGTTCACCCGCCCACAACAGCCCCAACCGCAGCAGGGCGCGCAGCGACGCGGCTTCCGCGTGCGCATCGGAATCATCCCCAGCTACTCGGAGCAAGAGGGCGTGCTGCTGGATGGCGTCGCCCCTGGCTCGCCTGCCGAGCAAGCGGGGCTCAAAGCGGGCGACCGCATCGTCGCCGTGATGGGACAGCGCGTCAGAAACATCGAGGAGCTGACCAGCCTCTACGAGAAGATGGAACCGGGCAAGCCCGTGGAGTTCACCCTCATCCGCGAGGGGAAAGAGGTCAAGCTGCAGGTGACGCCCGCGGCGCCGTAGCAGGCTTGATAGACTTCCGCACGGCGATTCCCCAAGCAACGGGAAGCCGCCGTGCGGTATACTCCCGCCATGCGCATCGTGTCGCTGTTGCCCAGTGCGACGGAGATTGTGTGCGCGCTGGGGCTGGGGGAGTTTCTGGTCGCGCGAAGCCACGAGTGCGATTACCCGCCCGAAATACAGCATCGTCCCGTGATTACCTACAGCCTAATCCCGCCCGATTTGCCCAGCCACGAGATTGATCGCGTAGTGTCCGAGACGCTGACGACGCACGCCACGCTGTACGGGCTGGATGTCGATCTGCTGCAGCAACTGGAGCCAGACCTGCTGATTACGCAGGCGTTGTGTGAGGTGTGCGCGGTGTCGTTCAACTCGGTGCAGGAGGCGGTGTCGCAGCTCAGCCCGCGCACGCGCGTGCTGAACCTGGAGCCGACCAGCCTGCAGGGCGTGCTGGACACTTTCCAGCAGGTCGCCGACGCGGCGGGCGTCCCCGAACGCGGGCGCGCGCTGATAGAGGCGTTTCAGGCGCGCGTCGAACGAGTGCGCCAGCGCACGCAGAATCGTCCGCCCGTGCGCGTGAGCTTTCTGGAGTGGATAGACCCCCCGTTCGCCTGCGGGCACTGGACGCCTGAACTGGTCGCGCTGGCGGGCGGGATCGAAGGACACGGACGCGCGGGACAGCCCTCGCGCCGACTGGAGTGGCAGGAGGTGCTGGCGTGGCGCCCCGAAGCCATCGTGATTGCTTGCTGCGGCTTCACGGTGGAGCGCACCCTGCAGGATTTGCCCCTGCTGGCGCGCATGCCAGGCTGGGACGCGCTGCCCGCCGTGCAAAGCAGCGCGGTGTTCATCACAGACGGCAACGCCTACTTCAGCCGCCCTGGACCGCGCCTTGCCGACTCGCTGGAGTGGCTGGCGGCGCAACTGGAGCGGTGTAATGCGCCCGCCGCCTCGCGCGTCTAACGAGTGGTATAATTGTGATAGAGGAGGCAACGATGCGATACTTCTGGCTGATTGGGGCGCTCGCGTTCAGTTTGGGCTTCGCGGACGATGGTCTGGGGGGACTGGTGCGCAAGACGGAGGGCAAAAAAGGCGGCAACAAGCCCGCGCCGTCGCGCGAGTCGGATTCCAGCCCATCGCGTAGCAACGACGACAAAGGCAACAAGCCGCGTCCGAGCGACAACTCTGGCGCGCCGCAGAACAGTCCCGGCAACGCGCCGCAAGACAACGACCCGTTCCGCAAAAAACCGCGCAATGGTTCAGGCAATAACGCGCCGCAGCCATCGGATTCAGGGCGTGTGCCGCAGGAAGGACGGCGCGTACCGCTGGAAGGCAACCGCGTGCCGCTGGAGGCGCGCCCGGTACCGTTCGAATCCCGTCCCGTGCTGACTCCTCCCAGCGCACCCAACCGCATCGACAACCGCCCGGTACCGCTGGAGGGCGCGGAGCTACCTGCGCTCGTGCGTCGCACGGAGGGGCTGAACCCGCACCGCTGGCGCGACCGCTATGTGCTGCTCCCGATTGACCCCAGCTATGGTTATGGCGGATTCTATGTGAGCTATCGGTTCGGCAACCTGCGCTTCGGCTATCAGCATTACTACATCTATCCCGACCCGTACCGTGTGGTGTACGCCCCCTACTGGTACTACGACCCCTGCCCGCCGTTCCTGGTGGTCTATCGGGTGGTCTATCTGCCGCCGCGCCCGCACACGGTGCTGGTGGAAGTGCCGATTTATGTGGAGACGCCGTACTATCTGGAGCGTCGCCCGCTGGATAGCCAGCAGCAGTTGCTGAGCGATCTGCGCGCCGCGTGGATGTTGCGCGACCCCAGCTACCTCACGCGCTACATCCGCCCCGAAAGCTACATCTCGATTTATCTGGACGGGCAGTACGCTTATTCCGTGCCCGCGCAGGACTACATCGACATGACGCGCGACGCCATTCGCGCCGTGCGCACCGAGCAGATACGCTTCTATCGCGTGACGCGGCGCGGCGAGACGCAACTGGTGGTGCGCGGCGAGCATCAGTATATCGACGACGCGACGGGCGTGCGCCGACTGGTCTACATCCAGTACACCTTCGAACAGGTCGACGGGCGCTGGTACCTGATTGAAGCAGGCTCGTCGGCGAATCGGTTGTAATACCGATTGGCGCGTCAGCGTTCGTTAATTGCCCTCCTTAGGGTTCCCCTCGCTTGCGTGGGGAACCCTAAGGAGGGGGTTCGGGTCATCTACGCAACTCAGCCTCAATTAACGAACGCTGAAGCGCCGATTAGTATAACATCAGGGGGTCAGCTCCTTCACAACGACTATCGGCAGCTCCTGTATCTTTTTCAGCTCCGCGTCATTTGTGAAAAAGGCGGTGCAGTTTGCCTGCAACGCTGTAGCAATCTGCAGAGCGTCAGGCAACTCCACGCGGTATCGTGCGCGCAGTTCAGCCGCCAGGCGACCGATGCGCTCATCCTGTAAAACGAATTCCACATTTGCGCCATGCACAATCAAATCAAAATAATCTTTCTGGAGATCGGTCAATCCGCGCAGGTAGGGATGAACCAGGCACTCCGACAGCGTAATCACCGAAGTAATCGCCGTAATATCTCCAGCATCAATCGCCTCAAAAAGCGGAACTATCAGCTCGTAATAAACTGGATGCCTCTCCGTGTAGTAGATAATGGGGGCGGTGTCGAGAAATACGCGCGATAGGCTTGGAAGTAGCTCGGCTATCCGCACGCTTAGTCCCCCCACAGCGACTCGCGCCTGTGGGAGGCGCGACGCCTGGTGCGCGAGACCCACTCCTGAGCGTCCTCACCTGCGAGCGGGTAGGGCGCTTTGCCAGCAATCTCCACCCACTTGCGACGCGGGCGCGCCGCGCGCATCTGACGCTGCAGATGCGCCATCAGCTCCCGCTGCTCCTCTGGGCTGAGGTCTTTGATTGCTTCCATCAGACGTTCCAATGCAGGCGTCGCCATATCAGTGCCTCCACAAGGGGAATTGTACCCCCGCGCCACGGCGCACTCCCCGTACTCGAAAGGGAGTTCCCTTTCGAGAAAAGGGAACTTCCGCGCGGGGGGCTACGCCTCCATGCAGGTTTTGAGTTCGCTCAGCAGCAGCATCAGCGTCTCCAGCGGGTGGTCGCCCAGCGGCGCGCTGATTTCGTCGGGCTGGGTGCGCACGCCGCGCATGGCTTGCTGCAACGCCAGCTGCCAGCGCGCTTTGAGTTTGCGCTCAGGCTTGAAACGCAGCACCATCCGCTTGCCCTCGACGCCAATCCGCTGGACGCCCAGCGCGTGCGCCAGGATGCGCTGCTCCATCAGGCGGATCAGGCTCTTCAGCGGCAGGGGCAACTCGCCGTAGCGGTCGCGCAACTCGCGCACCAGCGACTTGAGCTCCTCGCGCGTGCGGCTGCCCGCGATGCGCTTGTAGTAGCCCAGCCGTTGCGCGACATCCTGAATGTAGTCGTGCGGGATGTAGGCGTGAATGGGCAGCTGGCTGGCGTCGGGCAGCTCCTCCTCGACGGGCGCGTCGAGGCTCCAGTCGGTCTCGCCTTTGCGCAGGCGGCGGATGGCGTCGCGCAACAGCGCCTGATACAGCTCCAGCCCGACGGAGCGCATCGCGCCGTGTTGCTCCTCGCCCAGCAGGTTGCCCGCGCCGCGAATCTCCAGATCGCGCATCGCCAGCGCGAAGCCCGACCCCAGATGCGAAAACTCGCGCAACGCCTGCAGGCGGTCTTCCGCCTTCTCGGTCAGCTTGCCCGCGCGATACAGAAAGTAGGCATACGCCTGTCGGTCGGAACGCCCGACGCGCCCGCGCAACTGGTACAGCTGCCCCAGCCCGAACCGCTCCGCGCCCTCGACCAGCAGTGTGTTCACATTCGGCATATCCAGCCCGTTCTCGATAATCGTCGTGCTGACCAGCACATCGTACTCGCGATTGTAGAACGCCAGCACAGTCGCCTCGACCTCCTGCGGGGGCATCTGCCCGTGCGCGACGGCAATCCGCGCGTGCGGAACCAGCTTTTGCAGGCGTTCGGCAGTATGCGTGATGCCCTGAATGCGCGGCACGACATAGAACACCTGCCCGTCGCGTTGCAACTCGCGCAGGATTGCCTCGCGCGCCATCCAGTCGGTGTAGGGCGCAACGACGGTGCGGATGGGCAGCCTGCCTGGCGGCGGGTCGGTAATCATGCTCATGTCGCGAATCTCGGTCAGCGCCATATACAGCGTGCGGGGGATGGGCGTCGCGCTCATAGACAGCACATCGACCGTGCCGCGCAGTTTTTTGAACCGCTCTTTCTGCATCACGCCGAAGCGCTGCTCCTCGTCGATAATCACCAGCCCCAGGTTGTGAAACTGCACATCGCTGGAGAGGAGGCGGTGCGTGCCGATGACCATATCGACCGCGCCTGTTTTCAGCCCGTGCAGGATGCGCTTCTGCTCGGCGGGGCTAATCAGGCGGCTGAGCAGGGCGACCTGCACGCCGAACGGCTCATATCGCTCCTTGAAGGTCTGGTAGTGCTGGTACGCCAGGATGGTGGTGGGGCACAGCAGGGCGACCTGTCGTCCCGCCATAAGGGTTTTGAAGGCGGCGCGCAGGGCGACCTCCGTCTTGCCGAAGCCGACATCGCCAATCAGCAGCCGATCCATCGGGTGGGGCGATTCGAGGTCGGCTTTCATTTCGGCAATCGCGCGGAGTTGCCCCTCGGTCTCGAGGTAGGGGAACATCGCCTCCATCTCGGCTTGCCAGGGAACATCCTCGCCGTAAGGGGGGCGCGTGGCGCGTTCGCGCAGGGCGTAGATGCGCACCAGCTCTTCAGCGACCTCTTTCGCCTTCTGGCGGGCGCGGGCGACCGTGCGCGTCCATGCCATGCTGTTCAGTCGCTTCACTTCGGGCGGCTTGTCGTCGGGCGCAAGGTACTTCTGAATGCGGTCTAACTGATCGACGGGCACGAAGATTCGGTCGGGGTGCGCGTACTCAATCAGCAGGTACTCGCGCTTGACCCCGTCGCGCTCCAGCGTGGTCAGCCCGCGAAAGACGCCGACGCCGTGATAGAGATGCACGACATAATCGCCCGGCTGCAGGTCCATGATGGAGGTAATCGGCACGCCTTCGTTGAAGCGGCGCGGGGGCAGGCGCAGGCGGCGGTTTTCGAACAGCTCGCCGTCGGTCAGCATGGCGAACTGTTGCGCGTCCCAGACGAACCCGCCGCCCAGATTGCCCTGAAAGAGGTCGACGCTCCCTTCCAGCGCGGCTTCCTGCAGGGCTTTGCGTACCTGCGTGGGGCGGTCGGTGGCGACGACGATTCGGTAGCCCGCCTGATGCCAGCGGTAGACGCGCTGCCAGAGTTCGCCGACGGTTCCCGTCGCGGTGCGCAGGGCGCGCGTACCCAGCTCGTGCGCGTGGTCGGCGGGCAGGGCGCGTCCGCCCCCGACGATGGGGTCGCCCAGCAGCAGGCTCGCGTGGGCGCGCTCGATGCGCTCGAACGGCTCGAGGTACTCGTCGGGCGACAGGGGCGGGATGTCGCCCCGCGCCGCGCGCGACTCCAGCGACTGGCGCAGCTCGTCGACGGCGCGGTCGCAGGCGGTATGTAGCATCAGCGGCTCGTCCAGAATCAGCCAGCCGTCGTCGGGCAGGTAGTCCAGCAGGCAGGCGCGCGCGTCCAGCAGCCAGGGCAGGTACAGCTCCAGTCGGTCGAACGGCGCGCCCTGCAGCAGCGGGCGCAGGTCGTCCTCCAGATTCTGGCGCAGGGTCGGCTGCAGCGCGGCGGGCTGGCGGGCGATGCGCGCCTCCCAGTCGGCGCGGATGCGCGTCGCAACAGGCTCGGAACCCATCGGCACTTCGCGCGCGGGCGGGAGGGCAATATACTTAATCTGTCGGGTGGAGCGTTGTGTGGCGGGTTCGAACAGGCGCAGGCTGGCGATTTCGTCGCCCCAGAACTCGATGCGCACGGGCATCTCCGCGCCCATCGGGAACACATCGACGATGCCGCCGCGTCGCGCGAAGCGTCCGGGCAGGCGCACTGGCTCCTGATACTCGTAGCCGTCTTCCGCCAGTCGGCGCAGCAGCGCGTCGGGGGCAATGTGCGTCTGCCAGTCGTGCGCGTCGGGCGGCTCGGCGTCGGGCAGGCGCAGGCGCACCAGCTCCGATTCGAACAGGGCGGGGGGCATCGTGCGCTGGAGGGCAGCGGCGACGGGCGCAATCACACACACCGCCTCGCCCCGATAGAGCGCGTGCAGCGCGCGCAGGCGTTCATGCAGCGTCTCCTGCTCGACCCCCGTTGGCTCCAGCAGCGGGGTCAGGCTGCTGGGCGCGCGCAGCAGGCGGTGTTCGGGCAGCCCCAGCCGCAGCAGCACCGCCAGCCATTGCTCGGCGCGCGGCAACGACGGCGTGAGTATCAGCACAGGCTGGGATTGCGCGGCAAGCCACGAGGCAAGCAGCACGGGGCGCGACTCCGGGCACGCCTCGCGCCAGACGGTGGAGGTCCCATGCGTCGGCGCGGGCGTCGCGGCGCCCAGCGGTGTCAGCCACTCTGGAAGCATCTGGGGGAAATTGTACCTGCCGTTAAAAAAATGGTTGCGGGGGTGGGATTTGAACCCACGACCTTCGGGTTATGAGCCCGACGAGCTACCGGACTGCTCCACCCCGCGTTGCCGATAGTAGTATACCATGCGGATGGGGGGCTTTGTCAAGGGGGTATGGGCGTGTTCTTGCACGCGCATGGTGTATACTTTTAGCGATGTGGCTGGCAATCGTGGTCGGCGTTGGGCTGGCGCTGGGGGTGCTGCTGCTGGGCAACTACCTGGCGACCCGTGCAACTTTACGCCCGCCGCGCACGCCGTTTTTTATCACCCCGCGCGATCTGGGACTGCCCTATCAGAATGTGGCGTTCCCCTCGCGCGACGGTATCCGCCTGCACGGGTGGTGGATTCCCGCGCCGAAGCCTGTCGGGATTGCTGTGCTGTGCCATGGGTATCTGATGAACCGTTGCGAGCCGCTGCCTGTCGCGCGTGAACTCTGGCAGGCGGGCTTTCACTGTCTGGTGTTCGACTTTCGCGCGATGGGCAAAAGCGAAGGCGACCTGTGTACGATTGGCGATCTGGAGCGGCTGGATGTGCTGTCGGCGGTGGATTTTGTCTCGCGCACGGCGCCGGGGCTGCCGGTGGTGGTGTACGGCGCGTCGATGGGGGGCGCGGCGGCGCTGCTGGCGGCGGCGGAAGACACCCGCATCCGCGCCGTGGTCGCCGACTCCGCCTACGCGCGGCTCAATCAGGCGGTGAAGGACTGGTGGCGCAACGCGGTAGGCAGGGCGTCCGTGCTGCTGCACCCGACGCTGCTGATTGGCAGGCTCTACACGCGCCAGTCCGCCCACAAAGTCGCCCCTGAAGCGGTGATTGCCAACATTGCCCCGCGCCCCGTGCTGCTGATGCACGGCACGCGCGACCAGCTCATCCCGCCCTATCACGCGGAGCGGCTGTATCAGGCGGCGCGCGAACCCAAACAGCTCTGGTGGGCGGAGGGCTGCGAGCATGTGCAGGCGCGCTACGAACGCCCCGACGAGTTCTACCCCTTATTGGTGAACTTCATGCTCCGCGCCGTCGGCGCAGACGAGACCGGCAAGTGAACGGCAGGAATCCCTGCGCGAACTGCGAACTCTCCTCGCTGGCGAGGAGACCCCCATGAAACGCAGATACGGCGCGAACGACCAGATACGGATTGCGATTATCGGCTGTGGCGGCATCGGACGCCATCACTACGGGCAGTTCAACCGCCTGCGCGGGCAGTGTGAGATTGTCGCCGCGTGCGATGTGTACCAGAAGCACCTCGACGAGTTCCGCACGATGACCGGACGCGCCGATATTGAACCCTACACCGACTATCGGCGCATTCTGGAGCGCAAGGACATCGACGCGGTGGTGGTCGCCACGCCCGACCACTGGCACGCGAAGATGACCATCGATGCGTGCGAGGCGGGCAAGCATGTGTTCTGCGAGAAGCCCGCGATGCACAATATCGCCGAGGGACTGGCGATGGTGCATGCCGCCCGCGAACACAGGCGCGTGGTTGCCATCGGCTTGCAACAGCGCAGCGGGGAACACTTCAAAGAGGCGGTCGAGATCGTGCGTTCGGGCAGGCTGGGCAAAATCACGACCGTGCATTGCTGGAATGTGGGCAACGAGACGCCCAACGGCATCGGCAACCCGCCCGACGGCGACCCGCCTGCAGGGCTGGATTGGGACTTCTGGCTGGGACCCGCGCCGAAGCGTCCCTACAATCCGAACCGCTGTATCTATCACTTCCGCTGGTTCTGGGACTACGCGGGGGGCAAAGTGGCGGACTGGGGCGTGCATCTGATCGATATCGCGCTGTGGGCGATGGGCGAACACAACCCGACGGAAGTGTGCGCCTACGGGGGCAAACTCGCACTGAACGACAATCGCGAGACGCCCGACACGGTAGACTGCATCTGGAAGTTCAAAGACTGGACGCTGCTCTACACCCATCGCGCGGGCAGCGATTATCCCCTCTACGGGCGCGGGTACGGCACGATGTTCTTCGGCACGAATGGCAGCCTGTATGTGGATCGGGGCGGGCTGGAGGTGCATCCCGACAAGGAGCGCATTCCCGCCTATAAGCGCGGCGGCTCGGCGCAGAGCGAGCCGCACGCCGAGAACTTTCTGGCGGCGATTCGCGAGGGTGCGCCGCTCGCGGTGGATGTGCTGACGGGTGTGCGCTCCACGATTGTGCCCCTGCTGGGCAACATCGCCTACCGTGTGGGGCGTAGCATCCGCTGGGACGCCCAGCGCGCGCAGATTGTCGGCGATCGGGAGGCGAACGCGCTGCTCAGCCGCAACTGGCGCGCCCCATGGGGCATCCCCAGACGGTACATCAAGCCGATTGGCTAACCCATCCGTATCTCCCAATCGTAGGGGATTTCGGGCGTGTTGTAGGGCAGGCGCAGTTCGTCGGGCTGGGCGCGATTGTACGGCTCGGTGGGGAAGTTAATCAGCAGCGACGGCTCCGCGCCGATGGTCTTGTAGCCGTGCGCCACCCGCGGCGGGATGACCAGCAGGATGCGGTTGTGTTCGCCGAGAAAGAACTCGTTCACTATCCCGAAGGTGGGCGAGTCGGGGCGGCGGTCGTACAGCACCGCCTTCACCATCCCCTTCACCACCACCCAATAGTCGGTCTGCTTCTCGTGCCAGTGCCAAGCGCGGATGACGCTGGGGTAGTTCAGCGACACATAGGCTTGCCCGAACTTCTGGAACAGCGGGTCGTCGCAGCGGAGCATCTCCATCAGGTAGCCGCGCTCGTCGGCGTGGGCAATTAGCGGTTTGGTCTGGACGCCCTCGATGAGTCGCTTCTCCATCGGTTCACCTCCAGATAATCGTAGGCGGGGTACGGTAGGCGTCGTACTGGCGCGCGACGCCCGCCTCTTCGGTGCGTCCTTTGTGCAGCCAGAGCCGATAGCGGAAGGTGAGCGTCTCGCCCTTTTTGAGCGTGTAGTCGCCCGCGCCGTCGGGCTTGCCCGCCTCGAAGTCGTGGACGCCGAACGGGTTCGCCGCGAACAGCCCGTAGTCGCGCACATGCCAGTAGGTCGGATGGCGCAGGTTGGCGGGATGGTCGAAGATGGCAATCCCCACCGTGTCGCCGTCCACGATGCCCGTGTAGTCGCACCACACGGCGCGTTTGCCCCATGCGTCGCGGTCGCGCAGTCCGTTCGCGTTCACGATCTGCCCGCCCGCGTTGCGCGTGACTTCCATGCTGCTGGCGACGCGCACGCCGAAAGTGCCCTCTTTGGTGTCGCCGAACTTCACATCGGCATCCAGCGCAGTCAGGGCGACGGCATAATCAATCCAGCGCGAGTCGGGCGCGGCGTAGCAGATGACTTCGGTCGTCTCGTCCAGCAGGGGCTTGCCGTCAGGCGTCTGCCACTGGTTCTGAGCGACCCAGCGCGCCAGTACGGGACCCGATTCGACTTTCTGCAGCGCGCGATGCACAATCACGCCCCGCCCCGCGCCTTCCGTCCAGAAGTCGACGCCGTTCACCGCGCCGTGCGTGAACCATACCGAGCGGTGGTGCGGGTGATCGGTGCGTTCGCCCGCCACGACCTGCATCGGGAAGTGGCGCGTGATGGGCTTGTCGTTGGGTCCGTAGAGGGGGTACAGGTACGGTTTGGGCGCGCCGCGCATCACATAGGCGGTGAACGGTTTGCCCCTGTGGGTAATCTGCAGGGCGCGTTCTGTAGCAGTGTGCGTGAAGCCCTCGGCGGCGCGTGGGTTCGGGCGAATCACATAGTGGTGCGTCCTGCCGCGCGGTAGCTCTGGCTCCAGCCACACCAGATACCGCTTGCCTGCCGATTCCACCACCTGCGCAGGGATGAGTTCGTTGGTGCGCTGGAGGGCAATAGGCGTCTGTGGCGGCGCGCCGCGCCACTCCGCCCAGAGGGGAACCTGCCGATACTCCGCCTGCCGCGCCGCGACCGAAATTCGCATCGATTCTGCCGCCTCCATCAGAGCGGATTATACCTTGCGTGCCGTCTGTATGGAGTGCGGAAGCGGAGCTTCCGCGAGGCTGAAGCTCCCGCTTCAGCACTCCAGAGGACGCGCCTGTCACATACGCGGATAGAGGAACAGCACCCAGCAGGAGGTACGCCTGTAGAGGCGAATCCCATCCCATGCGTCCGATTCGCTATTCGGCGCCGGGGCGCGCAGGGATTGTGGGCAACCCCAGCGATATGTATGGGGGCGCAGTTATCTCCACAGCAATCCCGCTGCGCGCGCGTTGCACGCTGGAGCCTGCCGCACGCCTGACCTTTCAGTCCTCCGAGCAGCTGCTTGCGCCCGACTCGCTGGCGCTCAAGGGCGATGCGTTCGATGTGTGTCGCGTCGCGTTGCAGGGGCTGGGCTTCACGGTTGCGGACGCGCCGTTCGCCCTGCGCATCGAGACGGACATTCCCGCGCAGTCGGGGCTGGCGGGGTCGTCCGCCCTGTTGACGGCGATTGTGGCGTGCCTGCTGCGCTATCGGGGCGAGTCGTGGAGCGCGCCGCACGCGCTGGCGGAGCGCGTGCGCCAGATCGAGGCGCAACTGCTGCAAGTCGCCTGCGGCTATCAGGATTTCTACATGGCGGTGTGGGGCGGGATTAACTTTATGGAGTTCCGCGACAAGGAGCGTCTGGGCGCCGACCCTGCGGAGCCGTGGGCGACGATGGAGCCGCTGGGGCGCTACCTGCGCGGCGCGATGCTCCCCCTGTGGCTCGCGACAACGGGCGGGCAGCGGTTTTCAGGCGCGGTGCATGCGAACCTGCGCGCGCGCTGGGAGGCGGGCGAGTCGCGCGTGGTGGACGGCATGCAGCGGCTCGGCAGGCTGGCGCGGGACGCCAAACGCGCCCTGATCGAGCAGGACTGGACGCGCCTGGCGCACCTGATGAACGAGAACTACGCGATTGTTCACGAGCTGGGCGGCAGCGGCGAGAGTCTTGATCAGCTGGTCGCCTGTGCGCGGGAGCATGGCGCGCTGGGCGCGAAGCTGGCGGGCGCAGGCGGCGCGGGCGGCACGGTGATTGTGCTAACTCTGATGCCCGAAAAGACGCTGCCCGCCCTGCGTGAACTCGCCGCGCAGGTCATCCCCGTCGCCCCCTGCGCGCCGGGGGTGATGGAGTAATACCAACTGCGCAGTCAAAGTTCGTTAATTGCCTCGCACGCGCCTGCAGAGGCGTGCTGTTGTCCGCGTCCCGCGACTATGGAGTGCTGAAGCGCAGCTTCAGCATGCGCGGAAGCTCCGCTTCCGCACTCCATAAACCGCCGTTTTGCGAACTATGACCGGCAGATTGGTATAAGGGCGGGAGCAAGTCTCCCGCCCTCATCTCGATTACCGTCGTCCGCCGGAGCCAATCGGCGGGGGCGACGCAGGTCCGGAGCCGGTATATTCGGGCACGCCCAGACTATCCAGCCCCTGCTGCGACGGGTCAGATTGCGGATAGACTGTCTCGGACGGCTCTGCGCCGCGCCGCATCGTGAACCAGAGCGACAGCCCCAGCGCGAGCAACGCGACCACAATAATCCCCAGAGCCACAGGTTTGGAGACTTGCATAGCGGCTCACCACCTCAGATTGCCACACCGCCGTCGTCCAGATCCCACAGGTACTCATCGAGGTTGTTGATGAACCCGCCACACTGCGGACGCACATCACAGCCCTGACCAAGCTGGGACGGCGTGTAGGTCTTGGCGTGCCCATCGGCAAACAGCACGGTCATGCGCTCGCGTCGGTGGAACGGCCACGCGCCGCCGAACTCCATCCATGTGTACCAGCCCGTGGCGGTCTGCAGACGCCAGCAGGCAGGGCGCGCCAGACGCGCACAGGAGTTGCCCTGATAGTCGTACCATTGCCCTGCGCGCCCGCTGTCGCACTCCGCGCGTACAAGCGTGAAGGTGTCCATGGTGCGTCCCGCGGCGTCGCGGTAGTAGCGGCACGGCGGCATCACAATCCAGTTGCCGCCACAGAGCGGCTGGCGGGACGCCGGGTCGCGCCACCACAGGCTATCCACAAAGGCAATCGTGCGCGCGTGCTGCCCAATCCGGGCGTCCGTCGCGGGCGCGTTGTACCATCTCATATAGCCGCCGCTGCCCTGCGCGCGCTCCATAATCGGCGAGAGGTAGGCGTAGTTGTAGCCCAGATTCGTCTTGAGCGCCCAGCGATACTCGCGAATGCACTGCTGGGTGGGCGGCGACTCGCCGTCGGCAGGGCAGGCGTCCAGAATCGCGTCCGTCGCCTGCGGGTCCGACGGGCAGCGGAACATCTGCCAGTTCTTGACATACGGCATCAGGAGCTGCGCCAGAATCTTGTCGTTGCAGTTCTCCTGCCCGCCGAACGAGGCGAAATACTGGGTCAGCGGCTGGGTCGTGTCGAAGTCGCTGGTATACATCACCAGCGCACGCCCCACCTGATTGAAACGCGAGATGCAGTTCACCTGACGCGCCGACTCGCGCGCCTGGGCAAATACCGGGAACAAAATGCTCGCCAGTATCGCGATAATCGCGATGACCACCAACAATTCTATCAGCGTAAAACCACGATTGCGCATCATACACCTCCTGATGAAGAAAAATACCCCCTGTTTGTTCAGATTCCTGCCAGTTAAGGAGTTTTTATCAGGGGAGGCGCAGGAATCGCCTCCCCTGACGCGGGTAGCAAGGTTAGTTGCAGGTCTCGTCGCCGTCCTCGCCCTGTGCGCCGAAGTTGAACAGCACAATCAGCAGGTCGGCGTCGTCCACCGTGCCGTCCTGATTCAGGTCAGCGACGGCAACCGCAGGGTCCTGACTGACATCGCCGCCGAAGGCAAAGAGGATTTCCAGCAGGTCGGCGTCATCCACCACCTGATCGGCGTTCGCGTCGCCGTTGGGCAGGCTAATCGCGCCCAGATCGACCGTGCCGCTGACATTCACATTCGGGATGCGCACGCCCAGCCAGTGGCGGTCGGGGGAAAGAGCAACATCCACCACATTCAGGTCGGTCGGGCAGTTAATGAACAGGGTAATGCCGCTGTAGATGGGGCGCACCACCACATCGTATGTGCCCGCGGCAATCTCCGGGGTGTCGATGGTGAAGGAGCCTGTCGTCGCGGTAGGCATGCTGAATCGCGCCACACGCTGCTTCGTGCCCGGCAGGTAGAAGACGACCTCCACATTGGCGCCCGGCGCAGTGCCGCTCAGGTCTGCAAACGACGCCGTGCCCGTCACCTTGCCCGGCTGCGCCTGCGAGTTGCGGAAGCCCAGCACGCCGTTGTAAAGCGCGGGACCGTGATAATCCTTCCACTCCGTGCCCGTGTTCCAGGGCGCCGTGCCTGCGAAGGGGTCGTTCGCGCGGAACTCCAGCAGCGGGTTCAAAATGCGCCCCACAGGGAATCCCGTGATGTTATTGTAGCGGAACCGCTGCCACGAAGCAGGCGCCAGCACGCCGCCAGAACTCGCAGAACCCAGCCCACGCGGGGAGTAGTAGAGCTTCGGACCGCCCGGCGCGCCCATCGCCAGCGCCGTGTACGAGTCGAACGGACCTGCCGCTGCGATGTCCTCGTCGGCGACGATAATCGCGTAGTAAAGCCCCGAGCCCAGCGTGATGCTCTGGTTCAGCGGGGTCGTGCGCAGATAGGTGAAGGTCGTGGAGCCGCCGTAGTAGGTAAGAATCTGCACATCGCCCGTCAGGGGCGGGTCGCCCGGATAGCCGCCAAAGTTGCCGAAATAGAGGATATTGCCCAGATTAGGCTCCGGGCGACCATCCGCGCCCGTTTGCGAGCCAGTAATCCAGATGTACAGGTTCGGGAAGCCTGTGGTCAAGCCGGGCATGTAGACAATCGAGTCGAAGGTCATCGGCGCGCAAATCTCGAACGGGAGCGCCGTCCAGCGTGCGGGTAGACTACTGCCGGTCAAATCGCCCGAGATGAAGAACAGGTAATTGGCGGTCAGTGTAGGAGCGCTACAATCACCGCCGACGGTGAACCAGGCGTTCGCAGGGCTGCCTGCGAAGTAGACGAACGGGTCCTGCGCGACCGCGGGTCGCGTCGCAAACGCCACGCACATCAAAGCCCCAACTGCATATCGGTAGTATCGCATAGGAACCTCCTTTACAACCCTAATTATACCATGCTTTTGTGCCGTTTCCTGCCGCGCGCGTTCGGTGGGCGCGGTATTTAAGTGCCTTTGCAATGAATTTTCAGCGACTCGCCTGTCCGCGCATGCGCGTAATTTGGAGTGCTGAAGCGGGAGCTTCAGCCTCGCGGAAGCTCCGCTTCCGCACTCCATAAAGGCGATGCTGTACGCGCATGTCGCAATTCTCGCGCAAAGACACTTAGAGCGGTTTCGGCGCGGTTTCGGGCGCAATCGCCGTTTCGCTGGCGGCGCGGTGGCGCTCGATGCGCGCAATCAGCCCCCAGTCGGTGCGGAGCCAGTAGTCGCCGTAGGGCACGGCAAACGCAGGCAGGCGCGCCTCGCGCATGCGACTCTGTGCGGCATGCGCCGCCCCTGCCGCGTCTGGCTCCAGCGAGTGGTCGCTCTCCACACGACTGCCGTCGGGATTGTGCGATTCGGGACGCAACGACAGCTCGATGCTCGGTTCAGGCAGGCGCACCTCGCGCAGGGCGTAGGCGCGCAGCGTGCGCGTCTGCAAATCGAGCGCGAGGAACGGTCGCTCCGCGCTCGGCTCGTAGCCCTGCTCAATCACCACCTGCCCGCCCTGCAGCCAGTGCGGAAGCGCGAACGCCGCCAGCTCGGTCAGCACAAAGCGCGGGTGATACTGCGCGCCTACCAGCGCGACGCGCCAGCGCTTGTCTGCGTCCAGCCGACTGCGCAGACGCAGTTCGTAGACCTGATCGGGGATGAGGAACGCCAGCATCTGCAGCCCCGCGTGCATGACGATGTGCGCCAGCGCGCCCAGCGTCTCCAGAATCTGTTGCCCGCGCACGGGTTCAGGCGGCAAACACTCCTGCCACGTCATGCGCTCCAGATAGACCCTGCCGCCGCGCCGCTGGTACAGATACGCCTCGGCGGGCGTCAGCACCAGCGCGACATGCGCCGCGCGCCAGGTCAGCCACAGGTGATAGCCCATCACCAGCAGCGCCACTGCGACCAGCGCGCCCAGCCCCACCTGCGCCCAGCCCGGCAGGTCGCCCAGACGATGCAACCGCTCCGACTCCTGCCAGAACAGCCAGCCCAAGAACGGCAAGGCAATCAACAGGCGCCAGCCGAGATTGCGCAGCAGTTGCCGCCCACTCAGCGGACCCATGCGCGCGCCAACGCCCTCGAACGGGTCGTTTTTGCACCGCGCGCATTGCTCCTGCAACGGGTCGCACCCCGCCCCACACACCGCGCAGCCGACCTGCGCCACGACATACCCTGCGCCGTTCACCGCCCGAAAGTGTACCCCGCGCGGGGTATACTTGTAGCCCGACAGGAGCCGACGATGAAACTGCACGAGTACCAGGCGAAACAGATTCTGAGCGATTTTGGCGTTCCGACGCCGCAAGGAGAGGTTGCCAGCACGCCCGCAGGGGCAAAAGCCGTCGCCGAGCGATTGGGCAAGCCTGTCGTGGTCAAAGCGCAGGTGCTGATGGGCGGACGCGGCAAAGCGGGCGGCATCAAGCTCGCCAGAACCCCCGACGAGGCGTTTCAAGCCGCTCAGGACATCCTCGGCAAGCGGCTCTTCTCGCCCCAGAACCCGCAGGGACTGGTCGCCGAGATGGTGCTGGTCGAGGAGGCGATTGAAATTGCGCGCGAATACTATATCGGAATCACCATCGACCGTGCGCTTCAGCGCAATGTGCTGATGGTGAGCATGCAGGGCGGGATGGACATCGAGGAGGTCGCGGCGCAGAACCCTGAAGCCATCGCGACCGTCGCGATTGACCCGCTGCTGGGGCTGACCGACTACGCGGCGCGCGAGGCGCTGTATGGCGCGGGCATCCCGCAGGAGCAAATCCGCCCGATGAGCGCGTTGCTGCAGGGGCTGTACCGCGCCTACATCGCCGTCGACGGCAACCTCGCGGAGATTAACCCCTGCGCGGTGCTTGCCGACGGGCGCATCATCGCCGCCGACGCGAAAATCACCCTCGACGAGAACGCGCTGTTTCGGCAGAAGCGGCTGGCGGAGCTGCACGATGAGAGCCTCGAAGACCCCATCGAGGCGGAGGCGAGCCGTCGCGGGATTGCCTATGTGCGGCTGGGCGGCGACATCGGCGTGATTGGCAACGGCGCGGGGCTGGTGATGTGTACCGTCGACGAGGTGGCGCGTGCGGGCGGACGCGCGGCGAACTTTCTGGATATCGGCGGCGGCGCGAAAGCCGACCGCGTGCGTCAAGCCGTTGAACTCGTGCTGATGGACCCGAATGTGAAGGGGCTGCTGTTCAACATCTTCGGCGGCATCACGCGCGGGGACGAGGTGGCGCGCGGGATGCTGGAAGCGTTCGAGACGCTGGAAGTGAACATTCCCGTCGTGGTGCGTCTGGCGGGCACGCACGCCGAAGAGGGGCGCGCGCTGCTGCAGGGCACGCCGCTCATCCCCGCCGAAACCATGCAGGAGGCGGCGCGCCTGATTGTCGAACGCGCGCGTGGGGTATAATCCGAGCCGTGCGCTTCTGGCGACCGCGCAGTGCAGGCGCACGCCTGCCGATACGGAATAAGCATCTGGCGGCGCAAGCCCTCACCCATCGCTCACATACCGAAGGCGAACTACTCGCCAGCAACGAACGGCTGGAACTGCTGGGCGATGCGGTGCTGGGCTTGATTGTCGCCGAGTACCTGTACCAGCACTATCCGCACTGGGATCAGGGACAACTCTCCAAAGCGCGGGCAAGCATCGTGCGGGCGAGCGTGTTGTGCGAGGCTGCCCGACGCGCAGGCTTGCCCCAGATGTTGCGGCTCAGCCCTGCGGAAGAGGCGTCGGGCGGGCGCGAACGCCCCTCCATCCTCAGCGACGCCTTCGAAGCCGTGCTGGGCGCCATCTATCTCGATTCAGGCTACCGCACCGCGCGCAACTACGCCCTGCGCCACCTCAAGCCCGAACTGGACGCCCTGCACGCGGGCGAGATGCCCGTACAGGACTTCAAATCGCAACTGCAGGAGCGCACCCAGGCATGGTGGCGCATCACCCCGACCTACGAGGTGATCGACGAGTCGGGCACGCCGCACAACAAAACCTTCGTCGTGCAGGTCAAACTGCGCGACATCGTGGCAGGGCAGGGCGTCGGCTCCAGCAAGAAACAGGCGGAGCAGAACGCCGCCGCCCAGGCGATGCAGTTCACTGAACACAACAGGAGGCGTTTAGATGAAACCTTCAGCTGAGATTGGCGTTTTCGGAGGCTCTGGCTTTTACTCGTTTCTGGACAAAGTGGAGGAAGTGAAGATCGACACGCCCTACGGCGCGCCCAGCGACACGGTCTCCATCGGCGAGGTCAACGGGCGGCGCGTGGCGTTCCTCCCTCGACACGGACGCAAGCACACCATCCCCCCGCACAAAATCAACTACCGCGCGAATCTGTGGGCGATGAAGGAGCTGGGTGTGCAGGCGGTCATCAGCCCCTGCGCCGCGGGCAGTCTGCAGCGGCATGTCAAACCCGGCGACTTCGTGGTGGCAGACCAGTATGTGGACCGCACGCACGGACGCGCCGACACCTTCTACGAGGGTCCGACGGTACACCATGTCTCGCCCGCCGACCCCTACTGCCCCGTGCTGCGCCAGATTGCGATTGAGGAGATCCGCGCGCACGGCATCCCCGTCCACGAGCGCGGCACAATCGTGGTCATCAACGGTCCCCGCTTCTCCACCAAAGCCGAGAGCCGATGGTTCACCTCGATGGGCTGGGAAGTGATTAACATGACGCAGTACCCCGAAGCGTACCTCGCGCTGGAGCTGGCGATTCCGGTGGTGAACATCTCGCTGATTACCGACTACGACAGTGGGCTGGTGGCGGAGGGCGAGGTGAAGCCCGTCACGGCGGAAGAGGTGATGCATGTGTTCCACCAGAACGCCGAGCGCATCCGCAAGGTGATTTTCGGGATGATTGCGAAAATCCCGCCGAACTTTGAAAGCCCCATCCGCCATGCGCTGGACTACGCGAAGGTGACGGTGTAGCGGGGCGGGGCGCAGTCTACTCAAAGAGCGACGGCGTCAGAGTGTGCAGCCGCTGGCGTGCAATCTCAGCATATTCGGGATTAATCTCGATGCCGATGTAGTGGCGTTTCAGCGTGCGCGCGGCGAGCGCGGTTGTCCCGCTGCCGAGAAATGGGTCCAGCACCACCGCGCCTTCGGGAACGGTGAGTCGGATCAGGTACTCGCACAGCGCCAGCGGCTTGACCGTCTGATGCTGATTGAACGCGCCACGCTCCTCAACGCTCGGCTTGGGGATCAGGAAATATTTGTCCAGCGTTTCCTCAACGCCCTCCACCAGCAGCACATTTGCAGGAAACATGTTCTGTCCGATACGCACTTCCGTGTTGAACAGCCCTGTTCCATGGAGGAGCATGTTTTCGAGGAAAGTGCCGTCGCATGGCTTCTGGGCAACGATGATGGGTTCGTAGCACGACTTCACCTGAGGCGTTTTCCAGCCCCGAAGGCGCTCTTTGAGTTGCTGTCGGGCAGGTTCGTCCAGCGGCATCCGTTCGATGAAGTGCGACACACCCATCGCTTTAGGCTGATTCTGCGTGTAGAGCCAGAGGAAACAGTCGCGAATGTGAAAGCCCGCGTCCTCCACAGCGCACGCCATGCGATGTAGCAGGCGCGGGCTGGAGAACGAGAAGAAGAAGCCCCCAGGCTTCAGGATGCGGAACAGCTCCCGCGAGATGTCCAGATACCACTCATACATGCGCCGCCCCTGATTGGGATCGAACTTCATTCCGGGCGGCAGGTGGAACACAGTCTGGCTTTTGTAGAAGCGTCGAGCCGCGCGCTCAGGCGTCCACTCATTGTCCAGCTTGTCCAGAAAGTAGGGCGGATCGGTCAGCACGAGATCGACCGTATCGGAAGGCAACTGGGGCAGCACCTCCAGCGCGTCCGCACAGATGATTCGATCCAGCCATTCACTGATCGCGTTTGCTTGCACGACGCCGCCTCCCTCGCTGCTGACGCTTGCTGAGGTATTCGTAGAGAGATTGTACCTCCTGCTCACTCAGATATCCCTTCTCTATAGAGCGCTGGATGGGCTTGACTGAAGCCACGCCCACCACGCGCCCTCGCGCATCATAGACCCAGTAGTTCCTGTCCGCGCGATTGCAGAATTGACACTGCGGTATGGTGTTTCCCTCGGTCAGGGGAAGCTAAAGAATTTTACCTCTCCCTCACTACAGTTGCGTTGCTCCTGCGCGTAAGGGCAACCTTACGGAGGCAGAGTCTATGGACTATGTTCGCATGAGTGGTACAACAAGTCCTGCATCACCAATGCGAGCTGTACCCGAACTCTATCGGCGTCCCATGCGGCGGTTGTACGCCCCAGAGCGCGCCTATCGTCGCGCCGATGTCCGCCAGCGTGCGCCGCACGCCAACCGCTCCCCCGCGCGTAATCCCCGGCGAATACATCAGCAGCGGCAGGTACTCGCGCGAATGATCCGTGCTGGGCGTGCTCGGGTCGTTGCCATGGTCGGCAGTCAGTATCAGCAGGTCCGTCGGGCGCAGCAGTTGTAGAAGCTCCGCCAGTATCGCATCGAACGCCTCCAGCGCACGGGCAAAACCTGCAGGGTCGTTCCGATGTCCGTACAGCATATCGAAGTCCTCGAAGTTGGCGAAGATGAAGGCGCAGTCGCCTTCGAGGGCGCGGCGCAGGGCGTCGTAATGCTCCGGGTTGCTCTGCGTGCGCTCCGCGTGCCGAAAGCCCCGATAGACAAACAGCTCAGGCACAACGCCAATCCCGTAGACGCCGATTCCGCGCGCGTGCAGCGCGTCGATGAGGTTGTCGGGCGGCGGCAGCGGGAAGTCGCGCCGATTCTCCGTGCGCCGAAAAGTGTCAGGACTCTCCCCCACAAACGGGCGGGCAATCACGCGCTGCACATGGTGCGGCGGCTGCAACAACGCACGGGCGATTTCGCACATCCGATAGAGTTCCTCCAGCGGGATGACCGCCTCGTGCGCGGCAATCTGAAATACGCTGTCCGCGCTGGTGTAGACAATCGGCTTGCCCGTGCGCAGGTGTTCCTGTCCCAGCTGTTTGATAATCTCCGTGCCCGACGCGGGGTAGTTGCCCAGCGTCTCGCGCCCAATCTGCGCCTCGAACGCGCGTATCACCTCAGGCGGGAAACCGTTGGGGTAGGTGGGGAACGGCGTCTCGGTGTGGACGCCCATCATCTCCCAGTGCCCCGTGACGGAGTCTTTGCCCTTCGAGTGGGGCTGTACCGTGCCGTAGTGCGCCTGGGGCGCGTCGGCGGGCGGGACGCCGCGCAGGGGCAGAATGTTGCCCAATCCCAGCGATTGCAGGCACGGCAGGTTCAGTCCGCCGACCGCCTCCGCCAGATGCCCCAGCGTGTTGGGGGTATTCTCGCCCGTGTCGCCGTAGTCCGCCGCGTCGGGCGCCGCGCCCACCCCGCAACCGTCCAGCACAATCAGAATCGCACGCTCCAGCTTCATTCCACGCTCCCCTGTACCACCGCCTGTTCGGGCAGGCTCACGATGTGAATCGTCGCCAGCCCCTTCGCCAGACGCAGGCATGTCTCCACCGCCTCCGCCAGACGCGACTCGACGCCCGCGCGCACCACCAGACGGTCTACGACAATCTCGATGGTGTGCTGCTTGTAGCGGTCGAGCGGGGGAACCTCGCCGATTTCGTACACCTGCCCGTCGACGCGCACACGCACGAAGCCTAGTTTCTGCACCTCGCCGAACACATGGCGGTACTCGCCCTTGCGCCCGCGCACGATGGGCGCCAGCACCTGAAGGCGTGTGCCTTCGGGCAGGCGCATCACCGTGTCCACGATGCCGTCCACTGTCTGGCGCGTGATGGGCTTGCCGCACTGGGGGCAGTGGGGGCGTCCCGCGCGGGCAAACAGCAACCGCAGGTAGTCGTAAATCTCCGTCACCGTGCCGACTGTGCTGCGCGGGTTGTGGCTGGTGGACTTCTGGTCGATGGAGATGGCGGGCGAGAGCCCCTCGATGGAATCGACATCGGGCTTGTCCATCACGCCCAGAAACTGACGGGCATAGGACGAGAGGCTCTCCACATAGCGTCGCTGCCCCTCCGCGTAGATGGTGTCGAATGCCAGAGTCGACTTGCCCGACCCCGACACGCCCGTGATGACCACCAGTTTATCGCGCGGGATGGTCAGGTGCAGATTCTTCAGGTTATGCTCGCGCGCGCCCGTGATGACAATCTTATCCTGCGCCATAGGCGGGGGCAATTGTACCTGAGCGCGTGACTGCGCTCCCAACCGTAGCGTTTCGGTACAATTAGCGCCATGCTGGACTACCGACTCCTGCGCAGTGAGCCCGACGCCGTGCGCGACGCGCTCCACAAACGCGGCTACCCGACCGACCTGCTCGACGAGTGGCTGGAGATTGACCGCCGCTGGCGCGAGACGACCACTCAGGTGGAGACGCTCACCGCCGAGCAGAACCGCATCTCGAAAGAGATTCCCCAGCGCAAGAAGGCGGGCGAGGACGCCGCGCCGTTGCTGGAGCAGCTGCGCACCCTCAAGGCGCAGATCGAACAGCTGGAACACGAACGGCGCGCGTTGGAGACCGAGCGCGAGGCGAAGCTGCTGCTGCTCCCCAACATTCCCCACCCGACGACCCCCGTTGGCAAGGACGCCAGCGAGAATGTCGAAGTGCGCCGCGGCGGGCAGCCCCACCCGATGGCGTTCGAACCCAAGCCCCACTGGGAGCTGGCGGAGTCGCTGGGACTGATCGATTTCGAGCGCGGCGCGAAAGTGGGCGGCAGCGGATTCCACTTCTACGCAGGGCTGGGCGCACGGCTGGAGCGCGCGCTGATTAACTTCATGCTGGATTTGCACACACGCGAACACGGCTACACGGAAATCTTCCCGCCGTTTCTGGTGCGCCCCGAAGTGATGGTCGGCACGGGGCAGCTGCCCAAGTTCGAAGAGGAGATGTACCGTTGCGCGGACGACCCGCTGTATCTGATTCCAACCGCCGAAGTGCCCGTGACGAACCTCTATCGCGAGGAGATACTCTCGGCGGAGCAGTTGCCGATTAATCTGGCGGCGTATTCGCCCTGTTTTCGGCGCGAGGCGGGCGCGGCGGGCAAGGCAACGCGCGGGCTGCTGCGCCTGCACCAGTTCAATAAGGTGGAGCTGGTCAAGTTCACTGCGCCCGAAACCTCCTACGAGGAACACGAGAAACTGCTGCGCGACGCGGAGACGGTACTCCAGCGGCTGGAGCTGCCTTATCGGATTGTCGCGCTCTGCACAGGCGATCTGGGCTTCGCCGCCGCCAAGTGCTACGACCTCGAGGTGTGGGCGCCGGGCGTGCAGATGTGGCTGGAGGTGTCCTCCTGCAGCAACTTCGAGGCGTTCCAAGCGCGACGCGCGAACATCCGCTACCGTCCGGAGCCGACCGCCAAGCCAGAGTTTGTGCATACGCTGAACGCCTCGGGAGTGGCGACCCCGCGCCTGATGGCGGCGATTCTGGAGAACTATCAGCAGGCGGACGGCAGCGTGGTCATCCCCGACGCGCTGCGCCCCTACATGGACGGCGTCAGTCGCCTCACCCCGTAAGTCGATGCGCTGGATTCTGTGGCTGTGCGTGCTGGCGGCGCTGACCGACCTCACGGCGTTCGGCTTGACCGACCTCGATGAGGGTTTCTACGCCTCCGTCGCGTGGGAGATGCGTCAGTCGGGCGACTGGCGCACGCCGACCTTTCTGGGCGAGCCGTGGTTCGAGAAGCCGCCCCTACTCTACTGGCTGATGATAGGCAGCATGCGACTGTTCGGCGAGAACGAGTTCGCGCTGCGTTTCCCGTCCGCCCTGCTTTACGCGCTTACCCTGCTCTTGCTCGCGTGGTGGGGCAACCGTCGGCTGGGGGCGGACGCGGGCAGCTGGGCGGCGTTGCTGTTCGCGCTTGCGCCGCTGAGCCTGATTCTTGCGCGGCTGGCGATTACCGATATGGCGCTCGCCTTTTTCCTGACGGTGGCGGTGATTGCGCTATGGGAGGCGCGCGGGCTGGGCTGGAGTCTGGTGGGCGGCGTTGCGCTGGGGCTGGCGTTCCTCACCAAAGGACCTTTCGGGCTGGGACTGGTGGGACTGCTCTACTTGTGGAACGCGCGGACGCTCCATGCGCAGGGCGTGCGTTTCCGCTGGGTTGTGGCGGCGCTGGGCGTCGCGTTATTGACCGCACTGCCCTGGTATGTGGGCGTCTACCTGCAGCACGGCGCGGACTTTTTCAACGAGTTTGTTGTCAAGCAGAACCTGTTGCGCTTTGCAGGGGGCGATACGGCGCACTCGGTGCTGCCGCTGATTCAGCGCGGGGATGTCGGGGGCGTGCTTGGGGGCGTCGCGGTGTACCTGCTGTTTTATGTGGTGGTGTTGTGGCTGGGCGGGCTGACGATGGTCGGCTGGGCAGGCGTGCTGTGGGCGCGCACAGACGACCCGCTGCGCATGTATCTGCGGCGCTGGGCGTGGCTGGTGTTCGGGCTGTTCACGCTGAGCTTCACGAAGTTGCCCGCCTACATCTTCCCGATGTTCCCCGCGCTGGCGTTGCTGGTGGGCGCGCGCGTGGCGGAGGCGCGGCGTATGTCGCCCTCGATGGAGGGTTCGGAGCGTCGCTGGCTGGGGATGCGTCGCGCGGGCGCGCTAGCGATTGTGCTGGGCGCGGCGGTATGGGCAGCCGTCGCGCTCTTCCGCCCGTTGTGGGCGCACGCGCCGTGGGCGATGGCGCTCGCGCTCGGCATGCCGCTGACGATGCTTGCGCTGTATCGTCCCGCCGCGCCGCCGTGGCTGCGGGCGCTGGGCGCACTCGCGCTTCTCATCGGCTGGCACGGCGCGCTGACAGGCTATGACCGTCTCGCGCTGCGTCCTGTGCGCGAGCTGGCGCTCAAACCGCCGCCCTACCGCACGCTGGTCGTCTATCGCGTGAACCCGGGCTACCCCAGCCTGCAGTTCTACCGACGGGGTGCGTACAAGCCTATCGCTGACCCCGACGCCGCGCGTGCGCAGATGCTCCAGACGGGCGCGTATTGCCTCACCACCGACCCAAACTTTGGGAGCGAGTCGGCAATTCAGTTAGGGCGCGCCGAAGCGCTGGGCAGGGCGCTTTATCTGTTTGCGCCGCAGTATATGCAGAAGCCCCCTCGCCAGTGGCAAGGGGGCTCGATGTCGCAGCCTTGAAGCGTCCGTGCAATCACCTTGTGATGCGCCGTGCGCCGACATAGCGCTGATGGTAATAGCCTGAGTTGAGCGTGTCGACGCGCACGCGCCCCCGCGCACTGGAAGCATGTACAAACTTCCCGTTGCCGATGTAGATTCCCACATGCGAGATTCGGCGACCGCGCGTGCGGAAAAAGACCAGATCGCCGGGCTTGAGTTCACTGCGAGAGACGGGTTTGCCCACGCGATACTGCGCGGCGGAGTTGTGTGGGAGATGGATGCCGTGCTGCCGATAGATGTAAGCGGTGAAGCCCGAGCAATCGAACCCGCGCGAGCTGCTGCCGCCGTAGCGGTAGCGCGCGCCCAGATAGCCCATCGCGCGACGCACAGGAGCGGGCGCGCCGCTCGCCGATGCCGTCGCGGTTCGAGACGTGGCTCTCGAGCGCGTTTCAGCAGCCTTCGCCGTTCGTGTGGCAGGCTTCTTCGCAGAGGAACGAGTGGCTACTTGTTTTGCTTGTTGCGGGGGCTTGGTCGGGCTGAGGTACTTCGAAAGCACCCAGCCTACTGCGCCGCTCTGGAGCCGAACCCGACTCCAGTCGCCCTGACGCCCCAGCACCTGCACTTTCGTCCAGCGATCGACAATCGTGAGGCGTCGAGCGTCGGTAGACGGCGCGGAACGGATGTTGACTCTATCCGTGTTGAGTTCTGCCCAACCCGAAGCGGGGGCAGTGGGTTGAGCCGTGCTACGCTGCGCCTTCGTCGCGCCGTTGATGGGGATTTTAATCTGATCGCCCACCTGCAGCGCGTGCGGGTTGCGCAGATTGTTCACCGCCAGCAGGTCTGGCAGGCGCAGCCCATGCTTATGGGCGATGGTGTAGAGGCTGTCGCCCGGCTTGACGGTGTAAGTGATTGTTCGCTGCGCCGAGGCTGCGACGATCAGGCTCACGAGCGGGGCTATCAACCCCAAGCGTACTATGTTGACCATAGTTCCCTCCTTGGTGATAGTCTCGTGCCCTGCGACCTCGGTCGCAAAGCGGGGGCAGTATACCCGATTGTTTAGGGGGGAGTCAACCCTTTGAGCCGTTGTCGCCCGCGCAGGTATACTCTCTGTATGCCGCAGGGCGCGTCAGGGAGGGCGAAGCGAGGAGTCGGCTTGGGCGTCTGTGCCCTACTGATAGGCTTGAGCGCATGCGCACGCTTCCCCGACACGCCCACCACCGGCGGCGTGCGCCGAATCGCGGTGGAAGTGCAGGTCGCAGGAAGCATTCGTCCCGAGTATCACTATTTTGTGCTGTATAATCTGAGCAACGACCCGACGGGTCAGGCGGGACCCGTGCCTGTGGTTGCGCCGCCGTGGGGCAACGGCTTCGCCGCAGGCGCGTTCACACACTTTATGCGCTTCGACAACCTCCAGCCTGCGGGCGGCTACGCGCTCTATCGCGTCGTGCCCAACACGAACCTGTCGGTGTTCCAGTATCTGGGCGCGCCGCGCGTCAGCGAACCCGTCGGCGCAGATACAAACCGCCTGCGCTTCGAAATCGACCTCACGCAGTTCATTCCCAATCCTATCGACGCCGCGCAGTTGCAGTTCATCCAGCTGAACATCGTCGCGACGGACCGCATCCCGTTAGACCCGAACGACCCGACGCCGAAGGTGGTGGACGCGCTGGGCGATCCAAACCTGGGCGTGAGCCAGTACCTGAACCTGCGGATTGACCAGAACCGTATCGTGCGCAACACGGACACGAATCTGGAGCCACGCGGGGATGCGCCTGACCCCGATCTGGACATCGTGGACTGGCGGGTGGAGGTGCGTGCGCTATGAGCCAGCCGCAGGGGCTGACGCGGCTGGAGATTGCGCGCGGGCTGCGCTGGGCGAACTGGGACGCGGTGTTTTTCACGCTGTTTGTCGCGCTCACTTCGGGCGCGTTCCAGATTGGGCTGGCGCGCGCGTTTGGCGCGAATGACCTCTGGATAGGAATCATTACTTCCGTGCCATCGCTGGCGGGCGCGCTGCAGATTCTCACGGCGTACCTCGCCGACACCGCGCCCAGCCAGAAGCGGCTGGTCATCCGCTACGCCTTCTACTCGCGCCTGCCGTTCGTGGCGATTGCGTTGTTGCCGTTTCTGAGCGATTCCGCGCCGCGCCTGCAACTGTTTGCGGGGTTGCTGATTCTCTCGGCGGTGCTGGGGTCGTTCGCGGGACCGGCGTTTCTGGCGTGGCTGAGCGCGCTGGTGCCGCCCGACTATCGGGGGCGGTACTTCGGCAGGCGTAATATGATTCTGGGGTTGGTATCGGCGGCGTCCGCGCTGCCCCCTGCCATTTTCCTCGACCAGGCGGTCAAGTACCAGCGGTTCTCGGAGGCGATTGCGTTTGCGACTCTGTATGGGCTGGGCGCGGTGTTTCTGTTTCTGTCGCTGTGGGCGCTGCGCAAGATGCCAGAGCCGCCCCGCACGCCCGCCGAAAGGCGCGGACTGCGCGGCGTGTGGGCGTTCTATCGTGAGCCGTTCCGCACGCGCAACTTCCGCTCGCTGCTGGGGTTCAACACCTTTCTCGTGTTCGGGCAGATGTTCGCGGGGCAATTCTTCACGGTCTACATGCTGGAGCAGATTCGGATGCCCTACCTGATGGTGCAGGTGTCGGGGCTGATCGCCGCGCTGTTCAGCAGCCTTGCGATGCCCGTGTGGGGCTACCTGGCGGACAAGTTCGGCAACAAGCCGCTGCTGATCCTGTCGCTGTCGGGGGTCACTTTCCTGCCCTATCTGTGGTTTTTGACCGACCCTGACCGCTACCTGTGGAGTATCGGGGTGATTTACTGCATTCAGGTGCTGGCGGGTTCGCTGTGGGCGGGGGTGGGACTGACGCAGTTCAATCTGAATGTGGCGGTCGCGCCTCCGGAGCAGCGGGCGGTCTACATGGGCGCGCTGAGCGCGGTGGTGTCGCTGATGGGCGGTCTGGCGGCGTTTGGCAGCGGCGCGCTGATGGAGGCGATGAAGCCGTTCGTGCCCGACCCGACGCGCTTTTTCGTGCTGTTCGCGATAGCCTCGCTGTTCCGACTGCTGGCGTTCCCGTGGCTGCGGGGCATCCGCGAGCCGGAGGAGCGTTCGACGCGCTATGTGCTGTCGCAGTTGCGGGCGTCGGTGCGTCCGCGCGGGTGGCGAGCAATGCGTCAGCTGCGCGGGCAGGCGGATGTCGCCACGCGCCTGAACGCCATCCGCACGCTCGCCGAAGAGAAGACGCCACTGGCGGTGGAGGAGTTGACCGCGGCGCTGCACGACCCCATACCCGAAGTGCGTCGGGAGGCGGCGCGTGCGCTGGGCGCGATTGGCGACCCGCGCGCCGTGCCCGCGCTGATTCGCGCCCTGCAAGACCCCGCGAGCGACCTCGTGCTGGAGGCGTCGGACGCGCTCGGCGCGATTGGCAGCCCCGACGCGACCGACGCCCTGCTGCCTCAGTTGCAGGCGGAGCGCATCGAAGCGCGTGTCGCCGTGGCGCATGCCCTGCGTCGTATCGCCGACCCGCGCGCTCTGCCCGCTCTTATGCAACGGCTGGAACACGCGCCCGGACCGCTGGAGCAGTCCACCCTGCTGGAAGCCATCGCCGCCGCGCTGGAACGCGCCGAACCCGACACACTGCACGACGCGCTGGACCCCCACACGCTCACGCGCTGGCTGGAATCGGAGCATCCCAGCGTGCGCGCGGCGGCGGCGCTGGCGCTGGCGAGCGTCCCGCATGACCCGTCGCTGGCGCCCACGCTGCGCCTGCGCCTGCCGCAGGAGACGGAGCCTGCGGTGCTGGCGGCGTTTGCGCGCGCGCTGGCGCGGCACGGCGAGGCGCGCGACATCGAGCCGCTGCTGCAACAAATGGCGCACGCCGAATCGCCCCTCGCACGGCAGCAAATCGCGCTCAGCGTCGCGCAACTGCTGGAACGCTACGACTCGCTTTACACCCTGCTGACCGCCGACGAGCCGCGCCGCGATCGGCTGATTGAGAAAGCGCTCGCGTTGCGCTTGCGCGAAAAGCCCGAACTCTCGGACGCGCTTCGAGCCTATGCGTATGGCGACTACGGCTCCGCGCTGCAGATTCTGCGCAACGCGATGCCGCGCCACCCGCGCCTGCAGGTACTGGCGCACGCCCCCGATTGCCTCGAATCGTGGCTGCTGGCAGTGAGCGTGATTTGAGCAGGAGGACAATCAGAAACGGCGCATTCCTGCCTGCGGAAGCAAAGCGACCACGCGCTGCCAAACAGGTACACTCATTGCACTTTAAGGAGAAGCACGATGAACATCGTCTACTTCGATCTGGAGACGAAGTACCTGGCGGAGGAGGTGGGCGGCTGGGATTACATCGACCGCATGGAGCTGGCGGTGGCGGTCACCTACAGCACCGCGCGCGGGAGCTTCGCCCACTACACCGAAACAACGGTCGACGCGCTGATTGACGAACTGCGCCATGCCAGTCTGGTGGTTGGGTTCAACCTGTTCCGCTTCGACTACACGGTGCTGCGCCCGTACACCGCGCTTGACCTGCGCCAGCTGCCGACGCTGGACATCCTGCGGGAGATTGAACAAAAACGCGGGCATCGAGTGAGCCTCGACTCGTGCGCACAGGCGACGCTGGGCGCGTGCAAAAGCGGCGACGGCAAGCAATCCGTGCAGTGGTTCCGTCAGGGACATATCGGCAGGGTGATTGAGTATTGCCAGAAAGATGTCGATATTGTGCGGCAACTGCACGAGTTTGGGCGACAGAATCGGCAGATCTACATCAACGACAAATATCGGGGACGAGTCGTTGTGCCTGTGAGCTGGTAATCGCGTTAACGCCGTTTTAACAAGCGTGCGAGTATAGTTCACAGCCATGTGGCGATTTTCCGCACAACGACCGCTGGAGGTGCGCCCTGTGGTACGCACCGCGCCGCTGCCCGACGACGCCGACGACCCCGCCATCTGGGTGCATCCCCGCAACCCGCGCCTGAGCCTGATTCTGGGCACGAACAAGGCGCGCGCGCCCCGCGGCGCTATCGGCGTGTACGACCTCGGCGGGCGCATGCGACAACGAATCGACGGCATCGACCAGCCCAACAATGTCGATGTCGCGTATGGCTTCGCGCTGGGGCGCGAGCGTATCGATATCGCCGTGGCGACCGAGCGGTACGCCAGCCGCCTGCGCGTGTTTCGCATAGACCCTGCCCGACGACGGCTGATCGACATAACCGACCCCGAAGGCGCGCGCGTGTTCGCAGGCGAATCGGACGAACGCGCGATGCCGATGGGGATTGCGCTCTATCAGGCGGGTCAGGGCGAGGTGCATGCGATAGTCTCGCGCAAGTCGGGTCCCAAACAGGGCTACCTGCACCAGTATCGGCTGGTTCCGACACGCGGCGGGCGCGTCGGCGTGCAACTGCTGCGGGCGTTCGGCGCGTTCAGCGGCGAAGGCGAAATCGAAGCCATCTGCGTGGACAGCGAACTGGGCTATGTCTACTACGCGGACGAGAATGTCGGCATCCGCAAGTACCATGCCGACCCGCGCAAGCCCGAACGCGAAATCGTGATGTTCGCGACGGAGTATGAGGGCGATCAGGAGGGCATCGCGCTATACGCCCCCCCGAACGGCGCGGGCTACCTGCTCTGCACCGAGCAGGTAGAAGGGAACAGCAAGCTGCATATCTACCCGCGCTTTGGGGTGCAGCGCGCGCCCATCCTCACAGTGGAGATAGGCGCAGACGAAACCGACGGGCTGGACGCCAGCGCACACAACTTCGGCGCGCCCTTCGAGCGGGGGCTGGTCGTCGCCATGAACAGCGAAGGGCGCAACTTCTGGCTCTATCGCTGGGCGGATATTGAGCAGGCGATTCGGGCGCACGCGCGGTAAGGCGTCGCGCGCACGGCGGGTACAATCGTAGCGTGCGCGAGATTGAGCAGAGCCTCGCCATGACCTATCGGCGACTGACCTACGCCAGCGCGGGATTGATGGCGCTGGGGTGGGCGTGGCATCTGGCGCGCGGCGACCAGACGAACTGGCTCATCACGCTGGGGCTGGGGCTGCTGCTGCTGACGCCGCTGCTGGCGCTGGCGCACCTGGCGTGGCTGGCGAAGCCGCTCGACTCGCTGACGGCGCGCTACAGCGGGATTGCCCTGCTCCTGCTGACGCTGGCGGTGCTGATTGGGCTACTTCTGGAGCGAACGCGATGAGCCTGCCCGAAACGCTACGGACAGAACTGGCGCGCCTCGTGGGCGCAGACGCCGTGCTGACCGACCCCATCCAGCTGCTGGCGTATGACTGCGACGCCTACACAATCGAGAAATCGCTGCCGACGGCGGTCGTGCTGCCCCAGACGACGGAGCAGGTCGCGGCGGTCGTGCGGCTGGCGAACACGCATGGACTGCCGATTGTGCCGCGAGGGGCAGGCACGGGACTATCGGGCGGCGCGCTGGCGGCGCAGGGCGGGATCGTGCTGGCGTTCAGCCGCATGACGCAGATTCTGTGGGTGGACACGCGCAACCGTCGCCTGCGCGCGCAGGCGGGCGCGGTCAACTACCAGCTCAGCAAAGCCGTACAGCACGCGGGACTGCATTTCGCGCCCGACCCTTCCTCGCAAGGCGCATGCACGATTGGGGGCAACATCGCCGAGAACTCCGGCGGACCGCACACGCTGAAATACGGCGTCACGGTGAACCATATCACGGGGTTGCAGGTGGTGTTGCCCGACGGCGCGATTGCGGAGCTGGGCGGCGTGGAAGACGAGCCGTTCGGCTACGACCTCGTGGGACCGCTGACGGGCAGCGAGGGCACGCTGGCGATTGTCACGGAAGTGATTGCCCGCCTGACGCCCAACCCGCAGGCGACGCGCACCCTGCTGGCGGTGTTCGAAACGCTGGAAGACGCCAGCCAGACCGTGTCGGACATCATCGCCGCGGGGATTGTGCCCGCCGCGCTGGAGCTGATGGACGCGCTGACTCTGCAGGCGGTCGAGGCGGCGTTCGGCTACGGCTTCCCGCTGGACGCGGAGGCGGTGCTGCTGATTGAACTCGACGGGCTGGAGGTGGAGCTGGACGGCGAGCAGGCGCAGGCGCTGGAAATCTGTGAGCGCAACCGCGCCCGTGAGGTGCGCCGCGCGACCACCGTGCAGGAACGCGCGAAACTCTGGGCGGCGCGCAAAAAAGCCATCGGCGCGCTGGGCAGACTCGCGCCCTCCTGCGTGACTCAGGACGGCGTCAT
This sequence comes from Armatimonadota bacterium, assembly GCA_037442365.1. GTDB lineage: Bacteria > Armatimonadota > Fimbriimonadia > Fimbriimonadales > GBS-DC > GBS-DC. Next base: position 58,504 of record JBBIQK010000007.1, read on the forward strand.
CCCCCGCTCGAAACTCCCGCAGGTGCTGCGCGAGGCGGGGCGCATCGCCCATAAGCACGGCTTGCAACTGGCGAATGTGTTCCACGCGGGCGACGGCAACCTGCATCCCGTGCTGCTGTTCGACGACTCCGACCCGGAGCAGGTCGCCCGTGTGGTGGAGGCAGGCGACGAAATCCTGGCGCTGTGCCTGCGCGAGGGCGGCAGCCTCTCGGGCGAACACGGAATCGGCGCGGAGAAGTGCGCCTCGATGCGCCAGATGTTCACCGCGCACGACCTGGCGATAATGAAGCGCGTCAAGTCGGTCTTTAACCCGAACGACACGCTGAACCCTGAGAAGATGTTCCCCGACACGCGCTACTGCTACGAGAGCAAGCGTCGCCTTACGGGGGCGCGGCGCGGGGCGGCGATTTGAACGCGCCTACTCCTCCAGCACGCGGTAGATGTCCTGCAGGAGCTGCTGCACGGCGTTTTTGTCCATGCCCGAATAGTAGCCGCGAATGCGCCCCTGACGGTCAATCAGCACCAGGCGGTCGCTATGCACAATATCGTGCGTCGCGTCGCCCGACTCCACGCCCAGTTTGAACACCTCGCGCGAGAGTTTGTGAAGCGTCTCACGGTCGCCTGTCAGGAAGTGCCACTTGCCGCGCTGCGCCCCGTGCTGGTCCGCCCATTTCTTAAGCTGCGCGACGGTGTCGGTTTCGGGGTCTACGGTGAAACCTGCCATCAGCACCTCCGGGTTGCGGGCGAACTCGCGCTGCACAGCGGTGGCGTTGCGGTTCATCGTCGGGCAGACGCTGCGGCAGGTCGTGAAGAAGAAGTAGGCGATCCACACCTTATTCTTGAAGGTCTCGCGCGTGATGGTCTCGCCCCACTGATTTTTGAACGCGAAGGGCATCTCGACCGCGCCCAGCACGGGCAGGGGCGGCTCTTTCGTGGCGGCGTTGCGGGCGTAGAGCGCGAACACGAACGCGGCAATCGCCAGCGCCAGCAAGCCCCACGCGAACAGCATCATCCCGCGCATACGCTTCGCCTCACTTGATGAGCATCACGCCGAACAGGACTGCCCACAGCACGCCCAGAAAGTGCCAGTAAATCGCGCCCAGCTCCACCGACGGCGCGTTCACACGGCGCGCGACCTGCGCCTGATAGAGCAGAATCCCCACGAACACGAGACCGCCCAGCAGGTGCAGTCCGTGTATCGCGCTGATGACATAGAACATCGCCGTGAAGAAGTGCGCAGGCGCGCCCTGCAACTGGCGGGCAATCTCGCCCCAGCTGCCCAGCTGCAACGCCAGGAACAGCACACCGAGCATCAGCGTGAACAGCATGCCGCGCCAGACGCCGCGCAGGTTGTCGGCGCGCGCGGCGTTCAACGCCATCTGGCAGGGAATGCTGCTCAGCAGGATCAGCGCAGTGCTGAACCAGGCGAGTTTGGGCATCTGGAAGGCGAACTCGGCGCGAACGGGCGTGCGCAGCAGATACAGCACCGCCAGCGCGCCGAACATGGTCGTGAGCGCGCCCAGAAAGATGTAAAGCCCCAGTCGCGCCGCCTGAAAGCGATCGAACGGTTGCTCGTGCCCTTCGCCGTCGCCGCCGCGATAGCGCGGGGGCACATTGCCCTCACCGACCCCGCGCCCATACGGACGCGGAGGCGTCTTCAGTTTCGTCATAGCGTCCTCCTACAGGGTGAGAATCATCCAGATTAACAGAAGCGGCAGGTACAGCACGGAACTGCGCAGCACGCTCCGCGCCCCCTGCGCAGGGTCCTGCGCGCGCACAAAGTGCAGCGCCGCGCGCAGCGTCCAGTAGCCCAGCGTGAGCGCGCCCAGCAGATAGAGCCAGCCATGCGTAATCAGCGGCGCGAACATCAGGCTGATGGCGACCATCGCCAGCGTATACCAGAGCGAGAGGCGCGCCGTCGCCGCCGCGCTGGCGTCGGGATAGGGCAACATGCGGAACCCTGCCCGCGCGTAGTCGTCACGATAGAGCCACGCGATAGCCCAGAAGTGCGGGAACTGCCACACAAACTGCAACGCGAACAGCAGCCACGCCTCCAGCGAGAAGCCGCCCTGCGCCGCGACCCAGCCCGCCATCGGCGGAATGGCGCCCGGGATTGCCCCAATCGCCGTGCTGAAGTGCGTGCGCGGCTTAAGCGGCGTGTAGGCAAACGCATACAGCAGAATCGAGAGCGCCCCCAGCCATGCGACCGCCGCATTCACCCAGAGCGCGAGCGTCAGCACACCCAGCACACCCCACAACACACCCACTACCCAGCCCTCCATCGGCGCGAGCAAGCCCGACGGAATCGGGCGCAGCGCGGTGCGGGGCATCTGCGCGTCGCGTCGCCACTCTATCGCCTGATTGAGCGCGTTCGCCGAAGCAATCACCAGCCACGAGCCAACCAGCGTTGCTGCAATCAACCCGCCCTGCAGCGTCTGACCCCAGCCCCCCAGCGCCAGTCCCGCAACCGTCGTGAGCCAGACCAGCAGCGTCACGCGCGGTTTGCTCAATAGCCAGTACGCACGCAGCTTCACCATAGAAGACCCCGAAAGAGGCGCGCTCGCCGAACGCAGGGCGGTTTTCATGCCAGCCAATTGTACCCTACCCGCGCCCTCGAACGCAAGAGTCTGTGCTTTTTTTCACAAGCGAATCGTTGAAGGCGGGGGCGTTCATGAAAACGCTCCGAGCGAATACACTGTGTCTGATTAATCGGCGCGGCTGGCTTCCTAAACACAGGTCAGCATGGTTGTGAGTGCCTGCACTCCTCCGTAAGTTTCCCCCGTTTGCGGAGGGAAACTTACAGAGAGAAACATTTCACCGAAACGGTTGGCTTACTTCGGCACAATCACAGGTACGGTACAGAGCGAGAAGTTGCCCGTCTCGGCGCGGTAGGTGACCTCTGCAAACAGCGCGAGGTTGTCCCCACGGCGCAGAATGCGTGCGACCCACGCATCGCCCTCTCGTCGGGCGCGTACAGGCTCCCACCGCGCGGGGCGGAAGTCTTTGTCGTTCGCGCGGCGGGCGACCCACACTTCCACAATCTCAGGCTCACTGTCGCTACGCACACGGAAGATTACTTCGTCGCCCGCGAGGCTGTGCGTCGCGCTCAGGCGAGTCGGGAACTCCATCTTGCCGATGCTCATCAGGTAGAACGCGCATAGACTGTTCACCACACGGTCATAGTCGCCCAGCCCGTGCCCGCCGTTGGGCACATAGAGCGCGTACTTGCGCTTGCTCGGCAGGTCGTCGAAGTAGAACCGCGCGGCGTCTGTCGCCCAGTAGGGGTCGTTCGCGCCGTTGATCATCAGAATCGGCATCGTGTAGCGCGCGCGATAGGAGTAGGGGTCTACCCAGCTCACCAGTTGCCTGCCGCGCTCGGTGAGCATCTTCTCCATCAGCCCGCGCTCGTAATATTCCGCAATCTGCTGGCTGTAGCGTCCCCAGAGTTCGAGCTGGTGCGGCATCTGCTTGAAAAAGTTCAGGTTGTCGAACACCATCGGGGCAATCGCGCGCACGCGGTTATCGACGGCGGCAGTCAGCCATGTTGTCCAGCCGCGCTTCGACGCGCCCGTGACCAGAAAGTCCTTGATGTCCAGCTGCCACTCCTGCTTGGCGAACGCCTGCACGGCGTCCATCGCGCGCACGGCGGATTTGACCATCGGGAACAGCAGCGGCCAGGTCGCGTCGCCCGTCTCCCAGAACTGCACATAGGTATGCGCAATCAGGTTGTCTTCCACGAGGTCGGGGCGGATCAGGGGCTGATTGGGCACATCGTGCAGCACGACGCCAATCGCGCCGATGCGTTCCACCGCGCGGGCGATAATCTGCAGCTCGCTGCGCCCGTCGCCGCTGCCCGTAATGTAGAGAATTGCGGTGTCTGTGTGTTTCAGCGTGTTCGGCTTGACGATGCGCACGCGATGACGCCATGTGAACTCGCGCCACTGCTGCGAGACCATCGTCAGCTCCACAAACTGGCTATCGCCGATTTTCGATTCGAGGCTCTTTGTCCACTCGAACGGCGACGGCGCGCGCACATAGCTTGCCAGGTCTGCCCGTGCGCTTGCCAGCAAAACCACGCTCAGAAGTATCCAGTTAATTTTCATGTTCGTCCTCACTGCCTGATTTTCTCGACGAGTCGGGTGGTCGATTGTTCCGCTTCCAGCGGCAAGATGACCACGAATCCGCCCTGCTCGATGACCGCTTCCGATTCGGGCAGGTCTTGCTCGGTGTAGTCGCCGCCTTTAGCGTAGTAGGCGGGCTGCACGAGTTGCGCCAGCTCGACCGCCGTCGTCTGCGGGAAGATGACCACATAGTCGACGCACTCCAGCCCGGCGACGAGTTCGGCGCGTTCGGCGTCGGGGCGGTAGGGGCGTGGCTCGCCTTTGAGCTGGCGCACCGACTCGTCGCTGTTGACGCCCACCACCAGCAGGTCGCCCAGCGCGCGCGCCGCCTGCAGGTAGCGCAAATGCCCCACATGCAGCAGGTCGAAGCAGCCGTTGGTCAGCACGACCTGTTTGCCTGCCTCGCGCCACTGCGGGGCGAGCTGCGCCAGCGCGTCCCACGACAGAATCTTGCTCTCAGCGCGTCGCATCGTCTTTCTCGGCGGCGGCAGTGCGCGGCGGGATCAGTTCAATCTCAAACAGCTTGTCCCAGTTTTTGCCCGTCACGAAGATGCGCTTGTTCTGGCGGTCGTAGGCGATGCCGTTCATCACCGCCTCGATATCGCGGTCTTTGACGGGCAGCCCCTCCATGTCCACCCACGCCTTCACGATGCCCGTGCTGGGGTCGATTCGGGCGATGATGTCGCTGTACCAGATGTTCGCCCAGATTTCGCCCTCGATGTATTCCAGCTCGTTGAGGTTTTTGACGGGCTTGCCCTGCGCACGAACGGTAATCGTGCGCACTTCGGCGAAAGTGTCGGGGTCGCGGAAGGTGATGGTCTCGGAGCCGTCGCTCATAATCAGGTGCTTGCCGTCGTTGGTCAATCCCCAGCCCTCGCCGGAGTAGCGGAACTGGGTGAGTTGTCGGAACGCGCGCCGGTCGTACACGAAGCAGACGCCGTTTTGCCAGGTGAGCTGGTAGATTTTATCGCCCAGAATCGTGATGCCCTCGCCGAAGTATTCGCTGGGCAGACGGTGGATTTGCGCGACGCGCCCCGTGCGCAGCTCCACCCGCCGCAACGACGACTTACCGTTCAGCCCCGTGCCTTCGTACAGGTAGCCGTCGTGGAACTCCAGCCCCTGCGTGAACGCTTCGGGGTCGTGCGGGAAGGTGTTCACGATTTTGTAGCGATAGGTGGGGATTTCGGGTTCGGGCGTCGGCTCGGCGGCGGGCGGCGGCGCGGTCGGCGGGGGACTTGCCGCCGCGTTGGGCGTGCTCGCGTTGTTGGGCTGACAGGCGGCAAGGGCGAGGAGTAGCAAACAGGTCAGCAGGGCGTGTACGAAGAGAAGAGTTTTGCCCTCATCCCCCCGTACACGGGGGGTAGTTGAAAATGTACCGCAAAGACACCTGACCGCCCAGCGTGTGCGCATAACGCCTGAATCATACCTCACGAGGCGACTGCTTGCAGGAACTTCCTGCGGCGGGGCGAATGAATGCGAGTACGCCCGCGCGCGGGCGCATCGAGACACGGAGGTACAGCAGAGTAATGGCTAATCAAGGCAACGGCGGACGCGAGCATTGGGGTACACGGATTGGACTCGTGCTGGCGATGGCGGGCAACGCCATCGGGCTGGGCAACTTTTTGCGGTTCCCCGGTCAGGCGGCGGCGAACGGGGGCGGAGCGTTCCTCATCCCTTACTTCATCTGCCTGCTGCTGATGGCAATCCCGCTGATGTGGCTGGAGTGGGCGCAGGGACGCTACGGCGGCGTGCGTGGGCACGGCACCACCCCCGCGATGTTTCAGCTGATGTGGCGACACCCCATCGCCAAGTATCTCGGCGTGCTGGGGCTGTTCATCCCAACGCTCATCCTGTTCTACTACTCCTATCTGGGGTCATGGACGCTGGGCTACAGCCTCAAGACGCTGCTGGGACAGATGCCGCAGGTGGAGCAGAGCCAGTTGCATGAAGGCATGACCGCCGATGAAATCTCCCAGACCGTGCTGGCGCCCTACGCGCAGTTTCTGGGGCAGTATTCGGGCGACACGGAGGAGGGCGTCTTCCTCAAGCCCGACCCGTTCACGCTGGGCGTGTTCGCGGTGGTCTACTTCATGACGCTTTGGCTGATGGTGCGCGGGGTGTCGGGCGGGATTGAGCTGCTGGCGAAAATCGCGATGCCCCTGCTGTTCTTGCTGGCGATTGTGCTGATGATTCGCGTCTTCACGCTGGGCAATCCCGTCTCGCAGGAGTATGGCGTGATGGACGGGATTGCGTTCCTGTGGGAGCCGAAGTGGTGGATTGAGCGCGACGGCAAAGAGGTGTTCGTGCTGCTAGACCCCAAGACATGGCTGGCGGCAGCGGGGCAGGTCTTCTTCTCGTTGAGCCTGGGCATGGGCGCGATCCAGTGCTATGCGTCGTACCTGCGGCGCAAGGACGATGTGACGCTCACGGGGCTGTCGACGACGGCGTCCAACAGCTTCGCGGAGGTGGTGCTGGGCGCGTCGATTGCGCTGCCTGCGGCGTCGGCGTTCTTCGGCGTGGCGGCGGCGCAGGTCATCGCCTCTCAAGGCAGCTTCTATCTGGGCTTTGTCTCGATGCCTGCCGTGTTCAGCTTCCTGCCTGCGGGCAACCTGCTGGGCTTTTTGTGGTTCCTGCTGCTGTTTTTCGCGGCGATGACCTCGGTGGTGGCGATGTGCCAGCCGATTATCGCCTTCCTCGAAGATGAGTTCGGCTTGACGCGCCAGCGAGCGGTCGCCGCGCTGGGCGTGTTCTGGCTGATTGGCGTCCAGTTCGCAATCTGGATTAAAGGCGGCATCGATGTGTACGACTTCTGGTCGGGCACTTTCGGACCGCCGCTGATGGCGCTGATTGAGGTGGTGATTCTGATGTGGATTTTCGGCGGCGATAAAATCTGGAAGGACATGCACGAGGGCGCGCTGCTGCGCGTGCCGCGCTTCTTCTACTTCTGCGCCAAGTATATCACGCCGATTATCCTCGCCGCCATCCTGTTCTTCTGGTTCCGCGATAATGTGATTACGCCGTTGCTGGCGGGCGAGCTGGCGACGCGCCCAATCGAAGCGGCGGGCTTGCAGGTCGGCTGGCATATCTGGATGATTCGCGGGTTTATTATCCTCGTGTTTCTACTGCAGATTGCCGCCATCTGGTACGCATGGAATGTGCGCAAGAGCATGCAACGCGCGGAGGTGATCGAATGAGCCTGACAGGCTGGGTGTTTATGCTGAGCGCGTGGACTTTTTTCACCGCGCTGATTGTCTATTGCTACTATCGCATCCTGTTTGGCGGGGATAATCAGACCGCCGAATAGGGTATAATACGGCGCGGGCGGGGCGATCGCTCCGCCCTGCGTATCACTGAGGAGGCGACGATTATGGCAAGTAAAAAAGGCGTCGGGAGTACCCGCAACGGTCGGGACAGCAATCCGAAGTTTCTGGGTGTGAAAGCGTATGGCGGCGAGTTCGTGCGCGCGGGCAATGTGATTGTGCGTCAGCGCGGCACGAAGTTCCATCCGGGGCGCAATGTCGGGCGCGGCAGCGACGACACGCTGTTCGCGCTGGTGGACGGCTATGTGCAGTTCGAAGGTCCCCGCAACCGCCGCCGCGTGAGCGTCAATCCCATCCAGAACTAAATAAGGGGCGCACCGCGGTGCGCCCCTTGCACTAACTTAGCAGCCCTGTCCAAAGTTAAACAGCACGGTCAGCAAGTCCGCGTCGTCCACAACGCCGTCGTCGTTCACATCCTCCGCCAGCCCGGAGCCTGTCTGCCCGAACGCAAACAGCACCGCCAGCAGGTCCGCGTCGTCCACGCAGCCGTCGCCGTTCACATCGCCCGGAATCGATTGCTCGACCACCGTCTCCACATCATCGATGTAGACGATGTACGGACCCAGGTTCGCGGGGTCGGTCGGCGTGAAGGCAAGCTGCTCCAGAGTGCCCGTGTTACCGTCGATCTGCCCGTTGCCTCCGGCGGCAAACGCACGGACTGGCTCCTGCCGAATGTTGAACTCCACCGTCACCCACTGGTTTTTCTGGTCAATCAGTTTGCCGACGGGCGCGTTATTCGCCTGCGAATCCGTCGCGCCAATCCACTCTATGGCGCCCGAACCGCCGCCGTTGCCCGCGCACGCGGCGGTTGTGCCCGTCTCGCGGATGCCCAGCGTCAGGTAGAAGTCGGGCGTATTGGCAGGCACATAGAGGCGCACGCGCACTATATGGTCAAAGTTAATCGCGGGGTTGGGAATGTTCGTGGCGTTGAAGGTCGTCAGGCGGAGCCAGGCATTCGGGAACGGCTGCCCCGTGTTCGGGTTCAGTATGAATTGCCACGCCACGCGCAGCGACTGGGTTCCGCTGAGAGCCTGCTCGTCGGAAATCTGGGCGCAGTTGTAGACGCTGTTCGCATAGTCGCAAGCGCTGGTAACCAGAAATGTGCTGGTCGATCCCGAGAAGCTGGGCTGGCGGAAGAGAACGGAACCGTTGGCTCCGAGAGTGAAGCCCTCGAAGTCCGTAATCAGGCACTGAGCAAATGCGCTGCTCAGGCACGCAAGCGCTGTAATTGCTGTCAAAGCGTGTCGAATCTTCATCGATAGCCTCCTTTCGCAGGTGTCCTGCACAGGTATTATACCCCGAATCGGCGGGCGTTGGGGTATACTGCGCGCGATGGGAGGCGTGCGACAGGGAGGTTGGCTGGCGGCGCTGGTCGTTGCGCTGAGCCTGTGCCTGCCGCTGGGGGCGCAGCAGGACAAAGCGCAACAACGCCAGCAGTTGCAACGCGAGCTGCAGTCGCTGCAAGGGGAGATTGGCAAGCTCAGGGGCGCGATTGACCAGAAGCGGCGCGAGGAGCGCAAAGTGCGACGCGACCTCGCCGAACTGGATCAAGCCATCACGCGCGTCACGGCGCGCCTGCGCGACACCCGCAATCGCCTCGCCCGGGCGCGTAAAGAGCAGGCGGAACTCGCCAAACGGCTCGAGATGCTCACCCAGCGCCTGCGCCGACGGGAGAACCTGCTCGCCCAGCGCCTGCGCGCCGCCTACAAATACCGCAGCGTGTCGTACCTGAGCCTGCTGATAGGCGCGCGCAACATCAGCGAGCTGAACAGCCGCAGCTTCGTGCTGCGCCAGATTGTCAAGACCGACCGCGAGCTGCTGGAGCAGGTGCGCGCCGACCAGCAGGAAGTCGCGCAGGCGAAAGCGCAGATGGACGCGCTGGTGCGCCGAATCACGGGGCTGGAAGCCGACCTGCGCGACCAGCAGGCGGAACTCACCGACGCGCAGGACGAGAAACAGTCGCTGCTGAAAGACATCGCCCGCCAGCGCGCGCTTTACGAACGGCAACTGGCGGAGCTGGAAGCCGAGTCGCAGGCGATTGCCCGCCGCCTGCGCGCCCTGATGGAGACGCCCCGTGGACGCGCCCGCGCCGATAAGCCCTGGTCGGGACGATTTATCCGCCCCGTGAACGGGCGACTCACTTCGGGGTTCGGCATGCGCGTGCATCCCATCTTCAAGGTGCGCCGAATGCACACGGGCGTCGACATCGCCGCGCCGAGCGGGACGCCCATCCGCGCCGCCGATTCGGGCGTGGTCGTCGAAGCGGGCTACATTCGCGGCTACGGCTACACGGTCATCATCGACCACGGCGGCGGCGTGGCGACCCTGTACGCGCACTGCTCCGCGCTGCTGGTGCGCGAAGGGCAGGAGGTGCAACGCGGGCAAATCATCGCCCGCGTCGGCAGCACGGGCTACTCGACAGGACCCCACCTGCACTTCGAAGTGCGCATCAACGGCGAGCCTGTGAACCCGCTACAATACGGCTTATAGGCGACAGGAAAATTCGCGCGGAGAGTCTATAGAGCGTCCTATGGAAGCGAACATTTTCACGAATGTTGTGCTGCCCCTTGCGCTGGCGGTGATTATGCTGGGCTTGGGGCTGACGCTGACGCGCGACGACTTCCTGCGCGTGGTGATTTTCCCGAAGGCGTTTGTGATTGGACTGACCTGCCAGATGGTGTTGCTGCCGCTGGCGGGGTTTCTTGTGGCGAAGCTGTTCCCGATGGAGCCGCAGCTGGCGGTCGGGGTGATGATTCTCGCGCTCTGCCCTGCGGGCGCGACGGCGAACCTGATTACCTACCTCGCGCGGGGCGATGTCGCGCTGGGGATTACGCTCACCGCGTTCAACAGCCTGATTATCATCATCACGACGCCCGTCCTGATTAACCTGTCGCTGGGACACTTTCTGGGCGAAAGTCAGGAGATTCGACTGCCCGTGCTGCGCACGATTATTCAGGTGGGCGCGATTATCCTGATTCCCGTCTCGATTGGCATGCTCATTCGGGCGCGCAAGCCCGCGCTGGCGGCGGCGGCGGAGCGTCCCGTGCGTCTCCTCTCGACGCTGTTCATCGCAATTGCGGTGCTGGGCGCGGTGCTGCAGGATGTGGAGAACCTGCCCTCGCACTTTCGGCAGGCGGGCGTCTCGATGCTCGCGCTGAATGTGCTGACGCTCTGGATGGGCTACAATGTGGCGCGCCTGTTCCGATTGCCGCTCAAGCAGGCGATTGCGATTTCGATTGAGGGCGGCATCCAGAACGGCACGCTCGCGATTCTGATTGCCAGCACGATTCTGAAGCAGCCTGCGATGTCCATCCCTGCGGCGGTCTACAGCCTGATAATGTTCGCGACGGGCGCGTTTATGATTTACTACTTCGGGCGTCGCGCGCGCGCGGCTGCCCCGGAGATGGCGTCTTAAGTGTCGTTGCAGAAAGTTTTCAGCAGTCGCTCTATCTGCGCAGGCGCGTAATTTGGAGTGCTGAAGCGGGAGCTTCAGCGTCGCGGAAGCTCCGCTTCCGCACTGATGTTTGTCATTTCTCCTCTCGCCTAGCGCCCAGCCCTTGACAAAAAAACGCTCCATCGGGTATCTCCTGCACACTATGAAACAACCAATCCACACACAGGAGCAACCCGATGGAGCCAACCCA
>JBBIQK010000008.1:0-69508 GCA_037442365.1 Armatimonadota bacterium
GTTTTGTTTCTCATAGTTGTGAAGATACCCCAACGGCGCTTTTTTTTTTGGTGTGTGTGAGGGGCGTCTGGGGGAAAATTGGTGGCATTCGGTCGCTTTTGAACTCAAAAGCTGTACCCTTACCAGCGTTGGGAGAGGGGGTTTTTGTGTGGGGGCGGGGCGCGAAGCCTCGGGTATACTCTCCCCCATCAGGAGGAGAGTATGCCCAGAATCGAGAAATCCATTACCATCAACGCGCCTGCGGAGAAGGTCTTCGAAGTGCTGCAGCAGGCGGAGTCGTTCGCGCAGTTTTTGCCCCATGTCAAGCAGGTGCAGGCGCTGGAGCGCACGGAAGACAGCGCCCTACTGGACTGGGAGGTGATTGCGCCTGGCGTCGGCATGCCCGTGCGCTGGAAGTCGCGCCATACGATAGATGCGTCGAACTATAGCGTGCGGATGCAACCTGAGGGCGACTCGCTGGTGAAGCTGCGCGGCGAGTGGCGCGTGGCGTCCGAAGGCGCGGGCAGCACCCTCATGGCGACGCTGGATTATGAGGCGAATGTGCCCCCGATGTTTGCCGCACTGGCGCAAAACGCGGTCAACACCATCATTCAGGACTGGCTGAGCGGCTTCAAGCAGCGCGCGGAGGGCTGACGATGGCGCGTGTGGAGCTGGAGGCAGTCATCTGCGCCCCGCTGGAGACCGTCTACGCCGTCGCCCGCGATGTAGAGGCGTTCCCGCAGTTCATGCCCGATGTCAAATCGGTGCGCATCCTCGAAAAGAGCGACGACGGCAGCCGCACGCTCACCGAGTGGGTCGCCTACGCCTCGCAACTCAAGCTACAGGTCAAGTGGATCGAGGAAGACCTCTGGGATGATACGGCGCGCACATGCCGATTCCGACAGGTCAAGGGCGACTACGACCGGATGGAGGGGCTGTGGGAGTTCCTGCCGCACGCCGAGGGCGCGCTGTTTCGGAGCACGCTGGACTATGAGCTGCGCGTACCGCTGCTGGGCGCGATTGTGCAGAAGGTGGTACATCACCTCGTCACGCAGAACCTGAAGGGCATTCTGGAGGGCGTCAAGGCGCGGGCGGAGGCGATAGCGCGTGGAGGTTGACCGACTCAGGGCGCTGTTGGATCAGGTCGCGCAGGGCACGATGAGTGTGCAGGACGCCCTGAACGCCCTGCGCGACCTGCCCTATCAGAATCTGGAGTTCGCGCGGGTGGATCACCATCGCGCCCTGCGCAAGGGCTTCCCCGAAGTGGTCTTCTGTCAGTGTAAGACGCCCGAGCAAGTCGCCGCGATTGTGGCGCAGCTGGCGGCGCGCGGGCGCGTGCTGGCGACTCGTGCGAGCGAGGCGCACTATCAGGCAACGCAGACGCAGGTTCCCGAAGCCGTGTATCACCCGCAGGCGCGCGCGATTACGGTCGGCGCGTTCCCCGAAGTTCCCGACGCGCCCTTCGGCGTCGTGCTGGCGGCGGGCACGGCGGATATCCCCGTCGCCGAGGAGGCGGCGCTTACCGCGCGGATGATGGGCGCGCGCGTCGAGACGCGCTACGATGTCGGCGTTGCGGGGCTGCACCGTCTGCTGGAGCACCTGCCGCTGCTGCATGGCGCGGGCGGGATTGTGGTCGTCGCGGGAATGGAGGGTGCGCTGCCCAGCGTGGTGGGCGGGCTGGTCGCCTGCCCTGTGATTGCCGTGCCGACCAGCGTCGGCTACGGCGCGCACTTCGGCGGACTCGCGCCCCTGCTCACGATGCTCAACTCATGCGCGCCGGGCGTCGCCGTCGTCAACATCGACAACGGCTTCGGCGCGGGATACCTCCTCGCGCGCATCCTCCAGGCGAATCCCTCCCCTCTCTAAAAATCCGTCTTCCCTGCCGATAATTGTGCGGGGAAGTGCTATGCAGACGAAGACCTATCTCGCTCCGACGAAGCTGGAGGCGCTGCTCAAAATCCGCGAGGAGCACGGCGCGGACGCGGTCATCCTGAGCGAGCGCACCGTACAGAAGGGCAGGCTCTTCAGCAAGAAGCCGATGGTGGAGATTGTGGTGGGCGTCAAAAATGAGGAGAGCGCGCCGAAAGCCGAGCCGCGCCCTGCCCCCAAAGCCGAGCCGAAAGGCATCGACGAGTACGACCCCACCCAGACCCGCCTGCGCAAGCTGGAGCGCGAAATGCAGGAAATCCGTGCGCTGGTGCAGACGATGCATGCCTACATCACTACGGGCACAACGCCAGAGGCGGCAGACCCCGAAACCCCACCCCCTGTGATTGCCACAACTTTAGACGAGCATCCCTTGCTGCGTCCTCTGATGGCGGCGGGCGTTGAGGAGGAAGTCGCGCGTGAGTTGTTGCGGCGTGTACCCCGCCTGCCCCAGAACGCAGCGGTGGACGCCCTGCGACGCACCCTGATGGCGCGCATTCCCATCGGCGGCGCGCTGCCCCGCGAGAGCCGACACCAGCAGGTCGCCGTGCTGGTCGGTCCCACAGGCGTCGGCAAGACGACCACCATCGCCAAGCTCGCTGCTATTCACGCGCTGGACTACAATCGCAAAGTCGCCCTGCTCTCGCTGGATACCTACCGCATTGGCGCAATTCAACAGCTGCGCACCTACGCCGACTTAATGAACCTGCCGCTGCACATCGCCACAAACGCCGACGAGGTACAGGAGGGGCTGGAACAGGTCGCGGGTTATGACCTCGTGCTGATCGACACCATCGGGCGCGGGCAACGCGACGAGGCGCACCTGCAGGCAATGCGCGAGGCGCTGCAGCCAGTCAAAGGGGTTGTGTACCTTACGATCAGCGCGACTGTTGATACCGCAACCCTGCTGGACGCTGCCCAACGGTTCAGCGTTTTCGAACCCGACGCGCTCATCCTGACCAAGCTGGACGAAGCGGCGCGACTGGGCAACTGCGTCAACCTCGCTCTGCGCAGCGCACAGCCCTTCGCCTACTTCACGACGGGACAGCGCGTGCCTGAGGACATTGCCGTTGCCGACGCCCAACAGCTCGCCTGCGCCGCCCTGCGTGAGATTATGGAATGCCCTGCCCCCCAAAACCCCCTTGACAGGTCGCCTTCGAGGGTATAATTAGGGGCGTGCGGGAGTAGCTCAGGGGTAGAGCATCGGCCTCCCATGCCGAGGGTCGCGGGTTCGAATCCCGTCTCCCGCTCCAGTTTTTTCGCCAATGCCCTCACGACGATGCTCCCGAAGACACACGCCGCCTGCTGGGGCGAACGCTCCAGCCGACTGCCCAGCCAACCGCAAACGCCGCCCCACCCACAAGCCCATACGCCCGAATCAGCGTCGGCGCCGCTATATCCCACGCGCGATAGCGCCACATCTCCGCATACAGCAGCAAGAGCGCGTAGGCGGCGGGGGGCGTCGCCAGCAAATACAGTGCGCCGCCCAGCAGCGGCAGCCATCTGCCGCGCGCCCGCAGCAGTCCCAGCGCAAGCGTCGCGGGCAGACCGAACAGCGCTGTCGCCACAATCGGCGCAGCGTTGAACGCCCCCAGCGCGTACCAGTGTTTCAGGTCGTTCAGAGTGGGAGAATAGCCCTGCACGCTCCAGAACGCGCTGAGCCAGAGGGGAAATATCAGCCAGAAAAGCGCGCCCCCACCCAACACACGCGCCAGCAACCCGACCACGACGCCTGCCGCGCGGCACAGACGCGCTCTACTCCCGCTTGCCACGCTTGTGTTCCTCTTGCAGGCGATAGAGTTCCATCAGTGCGGAAAACGGGTCCAGCGGATTGTTGGCGCGTTCCTCATCCAGCTCGGCAATACGGGCGTTGATTGCCTGCACGCGCCGATACGCCCAGTAGCCCAGCAGACCAATGATCGCGAGGCACACTAGCACGAAGGGCACATTCATGGCGTCCCCCGAACCAGCTGGTTCATGGCGGCGTGGTGCGCGTGGCAGATGGCGATTGCCAGCGCGTCTGCGGCGTCGTCAGGCTTCGGGACGGTTTCCAGCCCCAGCAGGCGCTGCACCATCGTCTGCACCTGCTTTTTGTCCGCGCCGCCATAGCCCGTCACCGCTTGCTTGACCTGCAGGGGGGTGTATTCGCGCCATTCGATGCCCTGCTCCGCCGCGACCAGCAGCGCAATCCCTGCCGCGCGTGCGACGGCAATCGCCGTGCGCCGATTCGTCTGGAACAACAGCTGCTCGGTCGCCAGCGCGTCGGGCTGGTAGGTCTCACACAGGGCGTGCAAGCCGCGATAGAGCTGCAGCAGCCGTTCGTGCGCAGGGTCGGTTTTGGGCGTCTCCAGCACGCCACAGGCAAGGGCGCGGTAGCGGTTGCCCGTCTTTTCCAGCACGCCATAGCCCATCGTCGCCGTTCCCGGATCAACGCCCAGAATAATCATACGCAGAGGGGGCGCGACGACGCCTCGCCGCCGCGCCGAGAGATTACATCCGTCGCAGCATCTGACGCAGCTCAGAGTGGATGCCCGCGTAGTTCATCGCATCTTCGGGCGTAATGAGCTGCTTCTGCACATAGCGGTACAGGCACTGGTTCATCGTGCGCATGCCCCAGTGTTCGCCTTCGCGAATCGCGTGATAAATCTCGCCGATGTGCCCATCTTCGATCATCTTCTCGACGGTGGGGGTGTTAATCATAATCTCCACCGCCGCGATGCGTCCCTGACCACCCACGCGCGGCACCAGCTTCTGCGCGACAATCCCGCGCAGGGTGTTCGCCAGACGCTGTAGAATGTGCTTCTTCTCGTCGGGCGGAAACATGTTCACGATACGGTCCATCGTCTCATATGCACTGGGCGTGTGGACGGTGGAGAACACGAGGTGCCCTGTCTCGGCGGCTTGCATACAGGCGTGCATCGTCTCCACATCACGCATCTCGCCGATGAGGATGATGTCGGGGCTTTCGCGCACGACCGAGCGCATCGCGTCGATAAAGGATTCCGTATCGATCCCCACCTCGCGCTGGCTCACGATGGAGAGCTTGTCGTTATGCACGAACTCGATGGGGTCTTCGATGGTCACGATGTGCCCGCGGCGCGTCTCGTTGATGAGG
Source organism: Armatimonadota bacterium (assembly GCA_037442365.1). Classification (GTDB taxonomy): domain Bacteria; phylum Armatimonadota; class Fimbriimonadia; order Fimbriimonadales; family GBS-DC; genus GBS-DC. Next base: position 5,021 of record JBBIQK010000008.1, read on the forward strand.
TCAATCATCGCCGCCAGCGAGGTGGACTTGCCCGAACCTGTCGGTCCCGTCACCAGCACCAGTCCCTGTCGGTACTGAGTGAGACCTGCCAGCACGCGAGGGATTTCAGGCTCCTCGGGCCAGAGTTCTTCCAGCTTCCAGTGCTGCAGCGGGATCAAGCGAAACACGCCCGCCACGGTCTGTCGCTGCATATAGACATTGGCGCGGATTCGGCACACGCCCTCCACCGTGAACGCGAGGTCGATCGCCAGACGGTGTTCGAACTTGGCGACCTGTTCGTGGCTCATGTGTGAGAAGCACAGGTCGCGCGACTGGCTCGGCTTGAGCGGTTCAAGGGCTTGCTCAAAAGGGGTGATTTTCCCGTGCAGGCGCATCACAGGGCGCGCGCCCGCTTTGATGAAAATATCCGATGCGCGCAGTTCATACGCGGTTCTAATCAGATCGTCTAAGGTGTAATCCAGCATAAAAACGCCTCCTGCTACATTTCTGTTTCTGGTTGGACGGGAGATGCGCCCGTTTGTCGCTTGAGAAGCTTCGAGGTCGCCCAGAAGATCCCTGCCCCCACCAGCAGCGCGGTGAGCAGAATTAACAGCACCAGTCCCCCCAGCGGCGGGCGCGGGGCGGGCGCCGAAGGGGTCGCTGCCTGCGGTTGCGGCTTGGGACGCTTGAGCGGGATTTCCAGCACGGCTGGGTCGGGCGTGTAAATGTTCAGCACGGTGCGCCACACGGTCGGCTGCGCGTCTGTCCACATCTGCAGGTGCGGTGTGCCATACTGGAAGTAGCCTGCGTACTCGGTCTTGTTCGGCAGCAGCACATAGACATGCACCACGGGCAAATCGGCGAAGGTACGCGCCAGCGGCGTGAGGTTCACCGTGCCCTCCTTGAGATTCACCAGACCGCTGGCGGCGAAACTGGCGACGGTGAACCGTTCGTTGGGCTTGGGGTTCGCCGCAAGCGTATCGTCGCCAATCTCCACCCCTGCCACGGGACGCTCGCTCCACTGCGTAAACCGCTGAATGCGCTCCTGCACCGTGTTGTGAGGCAGGCGTGTGCGGAAGGTCCACGAAATCGGGTGCGAACCGTCGGGAAGCGCCTGAATCACCACCACCACATCGGGGGCGCGCGACAGGTCGGGCGACGCGCCGCCCTGCGCCAGACCGACGCTCACCAGTAGCCAGCCAAGCCAGACGAGTACCCGCCGCACGATACCGCATTATACCCTAATCGGAAATGCCAGGCCGCCCTCTGAGGTATAATTTCGCGGGATGAGTCCGCAAACAGGCGTCGCAGGCACTGCGCAGGAGCGCGACCCTGCCGTGTTCGCGTCGGTAGAGGAAGCCATCGAGATTATCCGCAGCGGGGGTATGCTCATCGTGGTCGACGACGAGGACCGCGAGAACGAGGGCGATTTCCTGATGGCGGCGGAGAAGGTCACGCCCGAAGCGGTGAACTTCATGGTGGTGCATGGGCGCGGGCTGCTCTGCCTGCCGACGGACGGGGCGCGCCTCGATGAGCTTGGCGTCCCGATGATGACCAAAGCGAACACGGCGCAGTTCGGCACGCCGATGGCGGAAGCCATCGACGCCCGCGAGGGCATCAGCACGGGCATCTCGGCGTTCGACCGTGCGCTGACCATCCGCAAGTTCTGCGACTCCGACGCCAAACCCGACGACTTCGTGCGCCCCGGGCATGTGTTCCCACTACGCGCCGCGCCTGGCGGCGTGCTGCGACGCGCGGGGCATACCGAAGCGGCAGTCGACCTCGCGCGGCTGGCGGGGCTGTTCCCGGCGGGCGTCATCTGCGAGATTCTGAACGAAGACGGCTCGATGGCGCGCCTGCCCCAACTCATCAAGATTGCTCGCAAGCACGGGCTGAAGGTGCTGACCATCGCCGACCTGATTGCCTACCGGCGCCAGCACGAGAGGCTAATACGCCGCGCCGCGCCGCCCGTCTCGCTGCCCACAAAGTATGGGCACTTCACCGTGTACGCCTATGAAACCGACATCGAGCCGAACCCTTACCTTGCGCTGGCGATGGGCGCGGTGGACGACGGCGCGCCTGTGCTGGTGCGGATGCACTCCAGCTGTATCACGGGCGACCTGCTCGGCTCGTTGCGGTGCGATTGCGGCTCGCAGCTCGAACTCGCCCTGCGCGCGATTGCCGCCGAGGGGCGCGGCGTGCTGGTCTACATCCTGCAGGAGGGGCGCGGCATCGGCATTGTGAACAAACTGCGCGCGTACCACCTGCAGGAACACGGTCTGGACACCGTCGAGGCGAATCAGGCGCTCGGCTTCAAACCCGACCTGCGCGACTACGGACTCGGCGCGCAGGTGCTGGTGGATCTGGGTGTACGCAAAATCCGACTGCTCACCAACAACCCCAAGAAAATCGCAGGGCTGGAAGGCTATGGGCTAGAGATTGTCGAGCATGTGCCGCTGGTAGCCCACCCGAACCCGCACAACCTGCGCTACCTGCGCACCAAAGCCGAGAAACTGGGACACCTGCTGCCGCCTTCGCTCCTGCAGAAAACGGTCGAGGAGTGAGCGCAGTGCTACCGGTATCGGTAGGCTCGTAGAATCGGGTACAGCCCATGAAACGTTATCTGGAACCCTATGAGCGCCCACGCTGCTACCAGCTCCCGTGCAAGCCTGCCCTGTTCACTTGAGAGAAAGACCCCGTAGACTCCGAAGATGGCGAAGATTCCGAGCGCAACTCCCCACATGCTTGAGATTCGTCCCCGGCGGGTCATCACGCGCGAATCGAGGTAGACTGAAACAGCCTCAATCACTATCCCTGCCCAGAGCAGCGTGTAGAAAACATAGTGTATCATAGTTTAAGTTATCCAATCTGCACCCACTCCAGCGCGGCGTCGGCGTGTGCAGGCGTCAGCTCGAGGGCGGTCAGCACAGTGTAAGGTAGCCCCTCCTCACAGGCGTAGTCGGGCGCGTGCAGGAGGGCGCGCCGTATCGCCGCCGCGCCTGCCTCGTCGAGAATCGCACGGTACTCCACCCCGCAGGCGTTGGCGAGGGCGAGTAGTTCGTCGCGCGCGTTCCCCTGCAGGTGCGCCATCAGCAGCGCGCATAGCGTCACTGCTGCGCCGTGCAGGTAGATCCGCCCCGTGAGGTACTCCAGCGTATACAGCAAGTGATGCTCTGACCCCTCTTCAGGGCGGCTGCTGCCCACCTGCAGGCACAGATACACCTCCTCGCAGAACAGCTCCGTCAGCAGGCGCATACCTGCGTCGCTCACGGCGTATATCTCCGCGCTCCCTGCGCGCAGGCGTTCCAGCAGCGCCGCGCTCTGCTGGGCGATTGCAGCGTCGTAGGGCTCACCTCGGTGTTCATGCGCCAGCCGCCAGTCGTACAGCGCAGTGTGAATCGACAGGATGTCGCCCACGCCCCCTCGATTGAGATGTGCGGGCGCGGTGCGGATGAGATCCGCGTCAATCAGAATTGCTTCAGGCGCGACATGCCCCGTGTAGTGAATGCGTCCCTCACGGCGCACCGCCGCCGAGTCGGTGAACGGCGCGTCAACCGTGAGCGCGCTGGGAACCAGGATCAGTGGCAGCCCCGTGCGCCACGCGAGGTACTTCGCCGTGTCCATCGCCGTGCCGCCCCCCAGCCCCACGATGCGTTCCACCCCGTCCAGCGTTTCGGGCGTGTGCAGCAGGGTATCCAGAACGCGGGCGTCGAGGCTCTCCGCGCGCGCCAGACTGCGCGGGTTCGCCATCAACCACTGCCGCACCGCAAACCACGCCTGCGGATCAACCACCAACAGGCTCGCCTCCAGCAACGGATTGAGGCTGGCGACGCTCTCGAACCGTACCCACTGGATTGGATGCATGCGCACGGGGGAACTATACCTGACTTTCCGCCGAGATTGAGCATGGACTGCTTCATCGCCTGGCACAAAAGTTGCTGTGAGCTAACTGCGCCTATGCGCAGAGGAGAAAACTATGCGATTGCTTGGCGTGACCCTTGGTACGCTTACGATTGCCGCTGCGTTCGCGCAGGGCAAGATTGTCGTGAACAACGACGAGTGGACGCTCTCCGATACAGGCTATGCGAACGCGCCTGTAGACACCGATCGTTTCGTTCGGAATGTCGCCAGCTGGTTCACAGGCGGTAATCCCGGCAACTTCCTTGCGTACACCAACAACTTCGGACTGACTGGTACGCAGCTTGCCAACACGATGGCAAGCGCAGGGCACACCTGGACTGTCTCAACAGTAGGCGCGCTGAACCTTGCGCTGATGCAGACCTACGACGCCGTTTTTCTGGGCGGCTACTACACGAACATCGTGGTAAGCGACCTCATCCAGTATGTGCAAAACGGCGGACATGTCTACCTGATGGGAGGCACGGGGGTAAACGGCGCTGTTTTCGAGGCGGGCTTTTGGAACCCGTTCCTGAACGCCTTCGGGCTTGACTTCGCGCCTTCGTACAACGGTATTTGGGGGAATATCCCTATCAACAGTCCGCATCCCATCTTTGCGGGCGTCACCCAACTCTACCAGAACAACGGCAACAGCGTTACTGACCTGCAGCCTGCCAACCCCAACAACGAGGTGCTGGTGACCTTAAACAATGAGGGGCTGTACGCAGTGTATATAGTGCCTGAGCCTGCGTCGTTGCTTGTGCTGGGCGCGGGGCTGGCTGGCGTGATGGGACTGCGTCGCCGTCGGCAGTAAGGAATAATCTGTAGCATTCGCTTTGCGGGGCGAACCGCGCGGTTCGCCCCTTTTTGCTTCGGAATGTTTTATCAGGGTCAACTGATTTAGAGTCTCTCAACCAATCGGCGAGTCAGACTTTGCAAGTATCGTGCGCCCACAGCCAGAGCCGCGCACTCGGTAGCCCTTATTCTCGGTCCCTCAGGTATACTCTTTCGGGGAGAACGAGATGGCGCGAGTAATCAGGGGCGTTTATCGCGGCGGCGCATTAGAACTGTCGGAACCGCTGCCTGTTGAGGAAGGTGCAGAACTCACCGTTGTGATTCCTGCGCTCAGTGAAACATCCGCATTCGAAGACAGCATAAAATCGACCGCTGGCGCCTGGGCAGATTTGCTGGACTGTGAACGCTTTGAGGAAGATGTGTACTCGAACCGTCTGTCGAACTCATGCATGGGGGTAGAGTTTTGACACCCACCTACTTACTGGACACGGGCTGGATAGTGAGACACCTGCGAGGGGTAGAGGCGTATACAAAAACCCTGATGAGTCTAGGCTCGTCCCAGTTGGCAGTCAGTATTCTTTCAGTGGCAGAACTTTACGAGGGAGTCTTTCGCGCACGAGACACGCAACTGGCAGAGCAAGCAGTCGGGGCGTGGGCAACAGTACACCTATGCAGATGTGCGCGAGACAATTCCGAAGTCTGAAGTGCGCTGGGTCGGAATTACAGCCCGAAGGTACATAAACAGCAGGAGTCCCGCTATACGCGCTGAAGCGTTATGTCCATGAACTGGCGAGCGCGTTGGATCTGGTCGCCGGGCGAGGCTGCCCCGCGCAACTTCTACTGGTGCGTGCGCAAGGAGTTTCAGCTCAGTCGCGGTTTCGGCAAAGTCACGGTTGCCCTCAGCGCAGACACCCGCTACACCCTCTGGTTCAACGGACGCCTCATCGGGCACGGTCCGATTCGTAGCTTCTACGGACACTGGCATTACGACCTGCACGATGTGACGCAGTATGCGCATGAGGGGCTGAACGCCGTCGCCGTGCTGGTGCATCATCTGGGGATCGGCACATTTCAGAATGACTTTGTGCGCGGCGGTGCGCGTGGCGGGCTGATTGCGCAGGTCGAGTGCGACGGCAAAATCGTCGCCGCCTCCGACGCGAGCTGGCTGAATGTGCCCCACCCCGCCTTCGAGCGGGCAACCGCGCGGATGTCGTGCCAGCTGGGTTTTGATGAACTCTACGACGCCCGCCGCGCGATGGGCGATTGGACGATGCCCCGCTACGACGATTACGAATGGAACGAGGCGGTGGAGGTCGGCGAGGCGGGTTGCGCGCCGTGGGGTGAGCTGCGCCCGCGTCCTATCCCCTTCCTGACGCTGGAGCCTGTCCAGCCGAAGGTGGTCGAGCGCGCCCGTGTGGTCAAGCCGCCGTTCGGCGCATGGGCGTTCGACCTCAAGCCGTACCTCGCGCCCGACGACCTGAGCGCGAACCCGCGCGTGCTGTCGGGCGTTGTGGCGACCGAAATCCGCGCCGAATCGCCCTGCACCCTGCGGATTGGCGATGTGCATCACGGGCTGCGCCCCGCCGATGTGCGCCTGAACGGGGAACCCGCGCCGCACGAGGGGGGCATGCACACCCTGCGTCTGCAAGCAGGGGCGCACCTGCTGACCCTCGATGTGTCGCGCTGGTATCACGACTGGTTTCGCTACATCGTGGTGGAGGCGCCCGATGATGCGCCCGTGCGCTTCGTGAACCCGCTGATGGATCGAGCGGATCACCCGTGGGTGGCGCTGGGACCGTTCGACGGCGACGAGGCGGAGCTACAGCGTGTGCGCGAGGCGCGCACCGTCGCCGAGCTGCGCCACCATCCGAAGGCGCGTAGCTTCGACCCAATGCATACCGCCCGCGCTCCCATCTTCGCGCTCACCAATCACCACGCCCGACCCCAGCCCGAAACGCCCCGTGTGGAACATACCTACGCCTGTCTCAACGCCATCGACGACGCCACCATTGTCTATCCCCCGCAGTCTGGCGATGTCGAGTTGCGACTGGACTGGGGACGCGAGGTGTTCGGCTATGTGGAACTGGAGCTGGAAGCCCCTGCAGGCGTCGCCATCGACTTCAATGGCTTCGAGTATATCGACCCCGTGCATCGCGATCGCGTGCAGTGGACATGGGGGCTGAACAACACTTTTCGGTACATCACACGGCGGGGCTGGCAGCGGTTTTTGAGCGTGGTCAAGCGCGGCTTCCGCTACGCGACGCTCACCATCCGCTTCCCAGAAGGCGCGACGGAGCCTGTCCACCTGCGCAAGGTGAGTTGCTTCCATAGTGTCTACCCCTACGAAGCGCGCGGCGCGTTCGCCTGCTCCGACCCACTCTTGAACCAGATTTACGAGATGGCGCGCGAGACCGTGCGCCTGTGCAGCGAGGACACTTTTATCGACTGCCCGACCTACGAGCAGACCTTCTGGGTGGGCGACTCCCGCAACGAGGCGCTGTTCGCCTATGCAGGCTTCGGCGACTACGCGCTGGCGCGGCGGTGTCTGCTGCTGGCGGGGCAGTCGCTCAAGCAGTCGCCACTGGTGGAAAGCCAGGTACCCAGTGCGTGGGAGAACATCCTCACCGCGTGGTCGCTCCTGTGGGCAATCGCCTGCTACGAGCATTACCTGTTCACAGGCGACGAGGCGTTCGTGCGCGAGGTGTTCCCCTCCATCGCCCAGCAGAACCAGACCCTGCACGAGCGGTATCTGAACTCCGATGGGCTGCTGGAGATACGCGCGTGGAACATGCTCGACTGGGCGCCGATGGACACCCCGGGCGAGGGCGTCGTGAGCCATCAGAACATGTGGCTCGTGCGCGTGTGGGACGACACGGCGAAGCTTGCCGACCTGATGGGCGAGGCGACGCTGGCGCAAACTTGGCGTCAGTGGGCAAGCGACCTGCGCGCCGCCATCAATGGACGCCTCTGGAACGAGGCGCGACGCGCCTACACCGACTGCCTCAAGCCCGACGGCGCGCATAGCCCCGTGTTCAGCATCCAGACTCAGGTGGTCGCCCTGCTGTGCAATGTGCCCACGCCCGAACGACGCGCGATTCTGGAGGGCTACCTCGCCGCGCCGCCCGACGGCTTCGTGCGCATCGGCAGCCCGTTCATGACCGCCTTCCTGCTGGAGACGCTGCTGCAGCTCGATCGTCGCGAGGAGATTCTGAACCGTATCCGCGAGGACTGGGGCTTTATGCTGGCGATGGGCGCGGTGGCGTGCTGGGAACAGTTCAAGGGCGAGCGCGTGCCCACGCCGCTTCAGGCGCACCGCACGGAGTTCTTCACGCGCAGCCACTGCCACGCCTGGAGCGCCGCGCCCGCCTACTTCCTGCCGATCACCGTGCTGGGCGCGAAGCCGCTGGAGGCGGGCTGGCGACGGTTCGAGCTTAACCCTTCTCTGGGCGATCTGCGCTGGGCACACGGACGGCTGCCCTTGCCCGACGGTGTGCTGGAGTTCGCGCTGGAACAGTCCGACGCGGACGGCGTTCGCGGGCGGATAACTGTTCCGAGCGGCTACACAGCCATGCTTGGAGGCAAAGCGCTGGGCGCGGGCGTCCACGAAATCGGCTGATTACTCCGCCGCGTGAACATCCTCGTCCGCCCACTCGAGGAACTCCTCGTAGCTCATGCGCAGGCGGATTTCTGTGTCAGGTCGCAGGGACGCAGGGCGCGTTTGTGCCATAGGTACTGTCTCCAGAGGAATTGTACCTCAAATTCAGTTAATGATTCCTTCCGCAACCGCCGATAATATCGCTGAGCCATGAACGCGGTCTGGAAGTGGATGCGGGTCGGCGTTTGCCCCATGACGGCAACAGGGCGCATCAGCGGCGGCGTCGTGCCGCTGAACGCGCACCTGTTTGACTACTTTGCCTGCTACCGACTGGCGCATGCGGGGTTCCTGATAGACTGGTTGCTGCCAACGGAGTTGCCCGCGCGTCTGCCCCATCTAAGCGTATTGATTACGGTGGGACGCGGCGCGCTCGGGGACGAGCTGCGCCTGGCGTTGCACCAGTTTGTCGAGAGCGGCGGCGTCTGGATTGCCGTCGGCAGTCCATGCGACACAGGCGACCTGCTGGGCGTTGCGATTCAGTCCCACCCGAACGGTTTGCCCAAGCAACTGGGCGAAGGTTACGCCTGCGCCCAGTGCGACTGCCCCGCCTTCTGTCAGGAGTGGGGCATGCTGCATGCGTTCGGCGGGACGATGGTCTCCGCCGGCGAGGGCGTCGAGGTGTGGGCGCGCTGGTTAGACCCGCACGGACGCGACACGGGCGCGCCTGCCGTCACTCATCATCGAATTGGCGCGGGACACGCCGTCTTTTATGCCGTGCATGTGGGCGAGACGATGGCACGGATCCAGATGGGACGCCCCGTCGTCGAGCCGCAAGTCCTGCCGCCCGACACGCCGCCCGACGACGAGCCGCGCCCGCACAGCGAGGACGCCACACGGCTCGACTGGACGCTCGATCGCGCGCCTTGCGAGGACGGCGTGCTGTGTTTCGCCAAGCCCGTCGCCGACCTCTGGGCAGAGAGCCTGATTCGCACGATTTTGTGGGCGGGAGAGCAGCGCGGCGAAGTCGTGCCTATGCTCTGGTACTACCCCAACCTTGCGCCCGCCGTCAGCGTGCTGAGCATCAGCTCGGAGTCCGAGTGCGCCGACCACGAGGCGCCGCTCAACCACCTGCTGACGCTCACGGGCGTGCGCGCTGTGTGGTGCCTCAGTGAAGCGATTCACCATCCCAACTTCTATCGCGACCTCGTCAAGCGCGAACATGAGATTGGTGTGCGTTTTGTGCCCGATGAGGAACACTTCTGCCGCGCCAGTACGATGCAAGGGCAGGTGGACAGCCTGCGGCGATTTACGGGCGTGCGCGCGATTACCGCCCTGCAGGTCGCCGATCTGGCATGGCGCGGCTGTACCGACCTGTATCACTACGCCGACAACGCCCAGATACTGAGCGACCTCAGCCGTGGGGGGTATCATCCTCAGGCGGGCGGCTTCACTTTCGGCACGGCGCACCCCTTCCGCCCCATGAACCCGCATCGCCACGCTGAGCTGTACAAACTGTTCACACTCCCGCTGACTACCTATCGCGCGATGGAGTGGACAAGCGCAGCGCAGGCGAACTTGCTGTTGGAGCGCGCGGTTGGCGCACACGGCGTCTATCATATCACCGTGCGCCCATCCGTGCTGGAAACGCAGGCGCACGCCGACGCGCTGATGCGCCTGCTGGGACGCTCCAGACATCTGGGCGCGGAGTGGCGCACGGCACAGGAGGTCGTCAGCTGGCTCACCGCGCGGCAAAACATTCGCTACAAACTCAGCGGCTTGCCCGGCCAGCTGGAGATAGGGTTGCTTTCGATGACCACCCTCTACCGATTTGGGCTACTGCTGTTCACGCCGCTGAACGGCTGGGCGAACCTCGGCGGGCAACAGGTGGAGCTGCAACCCGCCGAATACTATGGACGCCGCTGCCTGACGCTGGAGACCGACCTCATCGAAAAAACCGTGCGCGAGATACGCCTGTTCGAAATCGCCTCCGAAGCGGCTTAAGCCCCCAGATTCGCCAGCCGCTCGAAGATTCGCGCGTAGCAGCGCACGAGTTTTTTGAGGCTCTCGATGCTAATGCGCTCGTTCGCCTGATGCGCCTCGCCGTCGCCCTCAAACGCCGCGCCGATTGCCACAAGGTTGGGCATTGTGCGGGCGTAGGTGCCGCCGCCCATCGTGGCGGGCTGGCTCGCGTGGTCGCCTGTTTCCGCGCGATAGACCTCCAGAATCGCCTGCAAAAACGGCGTGTCGGGCGGAATGTAGAGCGGCGCGGTGTGGCGTACCTTGCTCAACTGAAAGCCCGTGCGCTCCAGCGTCGGCTGCAACCGCTCCTGCAACGCCTCCAGCGACCATGTGACAGGATAGCGGATGTTGAACACGCACCGCACGCGCGCGCCATCGTACTCGAACACGCCGAGATTGCACACCAGCGCGCCTGATTGCTCGTCGCTGTGCGCAATCCCCAACGCCGCGCCATCGAAAGACTTCGACCACTCCAGCACGGTGTGCAGCCACTGCTCGTTGTCGGGCAGGTTCAGCGGTTCGAGAGCTTCCAGCAGACGCGTCACGGCGTTGATTCCGCCTTCGGGGTAGCTCCCGTGCGACGATTTGCCCTTCGCGACGGCGCGCCAGCCCGCAGGGTCCGATACCCACTCCACACCCTCAACACTGGTCGTGGGCTGCAGCGCGAGGTTCACCAGCGCTTCGGCGCGGTCGGGAACCATGTTGTGCCGCTCGCCGCCCCGCGCCCACTGCACGCGTACGCCGTCCGACGGCTCAATCGCCTTCTCCAGGTATAGGTTCGCAATTCCCTTCTCGCCATAGATAAAGGGCCACCCTGCGTCGGGGCTGACGCCCCACACGGGACGCTCAGGCTCCTGCTTCAGGTAGTGCTGCATGCACTCCCAGCGGCTTTCTTCGTCGCAGCCGATAATGAGGCGCACGCGTCGCTGAAGAGGCGCGCCCAGCTCCTTCAGCGCGCGCAGGGCGTAGATGCTCGCCAGTGTCGCGCCCTTGTTGTCGGTCGCGCCGCGCGCGTAAATGTAGCCGTCGTGAATCTCCGCGCCGAAGGGCGGATAGCTCCAGTCGTTGCCTGCGGGCACGACATCGATGTGGCTCAGCGAAGCGACCATCTCTCCGCCGTCGCCCAGCGTCATATCGCACGCATAGCCGTCAAAGTCGCGCGGGTTCAGCCCGAACCGCTTTCCCATCGCCAGCGAGACATCCAGCGCGTCGCGCACGCCCTTCCCAAAGGGCGCCCCCGGAGAACGCTCCTCGCTGCGCACGCTTTCGGCGCGGAGCAACGCCTGAAAATCGCGGATCATCTCGTCGGTGTGGTCTTCAATCCACTGAATCAGCGCATCGCGGGTCATGGGCGCGTGATTCGCACGCTTTACGCAAACTCCTGCCGAGTTTCGACAGGAGGGCGTCCTCATGCGTCGAACCGACTCCTGACACGCGACGCCGTGTCAAAGGGGGACAACGATGACTGACACGACACAACCGACCCCTGTGGGCGAGGGGGAGCGCATTCACGCGCTGGATGCGCTGCGCGGGATTGCATTGCTGGGAATCCTGATGGTCAACATGGGTTTTTTCAAGGGGCTCAGCACGCTGGATCAGTTCCCGCGCTTGGAGAGCCTGACGCAACCCGCCGACCAGACCGCGTTCCTGCTGATACAGACCCTGTTCACGGGCAAGTTCTACCCGATTTTCGCGTTTCTGTTCGGGCTGGGCTTCGCGTTGCAGATCGCGCGGCTGCAGGCGCGAGGTGTGAACGCGACGGGCATTATACTTCGTCGCATGCTCGTGCTGCTGGGCTTCGGGCTGCTGCACGGGCTGTTTATCTGGACGGGCGATGTGTTATTCCTCTACGCGCTGTGCGGGATGCTGTTGCTGCTGTTTGCGCGGCTGAGTTCTCGCGCTGTGCTGTATTGGATACTGGGGCTGTGGGGGGTGCAAATGTTGTGTTGTCTGAGCTGCAGCGGTCTCACCTTCTGGTGGGCGGCGACGGGCGACGCGCAAGCGGCGGGCGGCGACCTCTTCACGCCTTACATTGAGCAGGGACGCAAGGCGTATGCCCAGTCCAGCTACTGGGTCGCGCAACAGTTCCGATTCGTCGAGTGGCTTGTGATGCTGGTGAACGCGCTCTTTTTCCTGCCGAATGTGCTGCTGATGTTCCTGCTGGGGCTTTACTTCGGCAAACTGGGCGTGTTTGGGCAGCTGGACGCTTACCGCAGGACGATGGGCTGGCTGGCGATGGCGGGCATTCCTATCGGTATTGCGCTCAACGCGCTGTATGCGACAGGCGTGCTGAACGCGTTGCGCAACGAGAACGAATTGCAAGCCTATGGCTGGCTCACGCTGGGGATTATTTTCGGACCTGTGCTGGCGCTGGGCTATATTGGCGCATTCGGCTGGCTCTGGTCGGCTGTGGTGGGGCTACAACGGCTGCTTGCCCCTGTCGCGGCGGCGGGGCGGATGGCGCTCACCAACTACCTGACGCAGTCGGTGATCTGCACGCTGCTCTTCTACGGCTACGGACTGGGGCTACACGCGAAGGTTGGAGTTGCCCTTGGCGCAGGGATTGCACTGGCGCTCTGGGGCGTGCAGGTGGTGGTGAGTATGCTCTGGCTGGCGCGGTACGCCTACGGACCGCTGGAGTGGCTCTGGCGTAGCCTGACATACGGACAGCGAATGCCCCTTCAGCGCACGACAGGCGTGGAAACCCCGCAAAGTCGCTGACGCCTTCGGCTGTGGATGTGGAAAACTCCCGCTGGGGAGGGTTCCCCAAAACCACACAGAGGGAGGATACTGATGCGATTCAAGGCACTGGGCGCCGTGGCGGCGCTGGTACTGATAAGCGCGGCATACGCCGCTGTCGTGTTCACGCGCGTGCTGGCGCGCGGCTACGCAACTGACTCGCTCAACCGACGACTGGACTTTCAGCTGAACGCGCTCAAGCGCCGCGAGGGGGCTACGAATCGATACTTCGGCAACGGAAGCTTCGCCTGGAGCGTGAATGGTAACAATCAGTCGGTGCGCATCCATCGCCTCAACTCGCTGGAGGTTGAGGAAGGCGAGGACGCCGTTGTGATTACCGCCTCTGGCACGGGTCTGCTGGGGCAGTTTGGCTTTCCGCCTGCAAGTGGACGGCGCGGCACGCCTCAACTGGGCGACTTCACGCTCACCATCGTCGATAACGCGGAGGGCGCCGATACCATCGAGTTCTCGTTCTGGCGCGGCAGCGGTCTCAACGCCTACAGTTATCACTTCTCGGGCGTGGTGCAGGCAGGCTCGCTGAATCGGAGCGAATGGACCCTGTAGGTACAGACAGGCGCAGGGGAGGTCAACTTCCCTGCGCCCTATGCTGCCACTCGATTCCGCCCTGCTTGTTTTGCCTGATACAAAAGCGCGTCGGTGCGGCGAAACCACTCATCCGCGCTCTCGTGCGTTCCAAGCTCGCTCACCCCGATTGAGACCGTGACTTGGATTGGCTCGGCGTTGTCGACATGGATGGCTTGCTGATGCACCTGTGCGGCTAACTGCTGGGCAATGCGCTGCGCCTCGCGGATGACCGTCTCGCGCATAATCACAGCGAACTCTTCCCCGCCATAGCGCGCGGCGAAATCGCTCCTGCGTTTGCACACGCGCACAATCAGCTCTGCGACGGCTTGTAGCACGGCGTCCCCCACTGCATGTCCGTAGGTGTCGTTCACCTGTTTGAAATGGTCGATGTCAATCAGCATCATCGTCGCGGGATAGCCAAAGAGACGATTCAAGCCGACAGTATGGTTCAGGCACTCTTCAAAGGCGCGTCGGTTGTAAAGCCCCGTCAGCGGGTCGGTGGTGCTTTCGCGGCGCGCCTGCTCCAGCTCGCGCATCAGGTGATTGACCCGACTTTCCAGCTGGCGCAGGGTCTGCTGATGGCGACGCTCGCGCTCGGTGATGAGCAGGGTGATGCTCTGCAGCGTCCGACAAAGTGATTGCACATCCAGCGATTCGGGCTGCTGCACTTGAAGGCTCATCTGGCGCACCTGATGGTGCAGCGTCGCATCATCCTGCGCCTCCTGTTGTGCCATTCGGGAGAGGGCGTCGATCAGGTTCCATGTGAGGTCGCGCAGGTCGTTCAACTGCCCCTGCACGAACTGTTGCTCATCGCGCCGTTGCTCCTGCAGAAAGGGGAATATCTCCGCATACTCGCCTGCGCGCGCACACTCGCTCAGGCGCAAGAACGCCTCGCGCGCCGCTTGAGCACGCCGCCGATGAGTCTCGAAGGTGTACTCGCCCAGTAGGCGCAGCACATCCGAAAGCAACTTGCGTGTGTGCGAGTCGTCCACGCAGGGTTCCCGATGCCGCAGCAGTATTCTCAACCACTCCACAGCGCGAATTATCGGTAAATTGCCTTCTACTCTTGAAAAAGTCGGCAGGATATTGAACGGTCGTTCGAAAATTTTATATCGGAGGCAAATCTATGCGATACCGCAATCTGATTCTTGGGCTTACAGGAGTGTTGCTAAGCATAGGCGTCGGCTGGGCGCAGCTCGACTCGGAGCCTGTTCATCAGCCCAGCCTCGACCCCCGACTGATTGAGCATCCGTTTGTGCCAGGCGAGCTGGTGGTTGGCTTGGAAGCCAGCGACCTACCGCTCCCGCTGACCTCGATGGAGATGGTCGGAACCATCACCGCCCACAACCCGCCTATCCACAGCTTCGTGGTCAAACTCGACCCCAACCTCACCATGCAGGACGCAGGCGAGTTCCTGCGCGCCCTGCCCGGCGTGCGCTATGTCGAACCTAACTACCTCGCCTTCGCTTTCGCCACCCCCAACGACCCCAGCTACAGCCAGCAATACGGACTGGCGCGCATTCAGGCGAACCTCGCGTGGGATATCTGGCAGCCCCAGCGCACCGTCTACATCGCGATTATCGACACGGGCATCGACTCCAACCATCCCGACCTCGCCAACAAGATGCGTCGGCACAGCAACGGCGCAGTGTACGGTTACAACACGCTGAACAACACCACCAATGCGCTGGACGACAACGGGCACGGCACGCACTGCGCGGGGATTGCCGCCGCCGAAATCAACAACGGGATTGGCGTTGCGGGCGTGGCGGCGTGGAACCCTGCGGTCTCCAACTCTCGCGCGTATGTGCAACTAATGCCCGTGAAAGTTCTCAGTTCCAGTGGTTCGGGCAGTCTGGACGCGGTGGCGCGCGGGATTACTTGGGCGGCGGACAACGGGGCGCATATTTTGAGCCTCAGTCTCGGCGCGGGTTCGGGCGCGCAGCAGTTGCAGGACGCGGTGAACTATGCTTGGACGCGCGGCTGTCTGGTGGTGGTTGCGGCAGGGAATGGCGGGAGTTCCTCGCCGCAGTATCCTGCCTATTACACGAACAGCATCGCGGTGGCGGCGACCGATTCGTCGGACAGGCTGGCGAGTTTTTCGCAGTACGGTTCGTGGGTGGACATCGCGGCGCCTGGGGTGAGCATTTTGTCGACCTATCCGAGCAATCAGTATCGTTCGTTGAGCGGCACCTCGATGGCGTGTCCGCATGTAGCGGGCGCGGCGGCGGTACTGTGGTCGCACAACGGGAGCCTGACCAATACCCAGCTGCGCAACGCGCTCCAGACGAATGTCGATCCGTATCAGCCGTATAACGGGCGCACGATTGCCTCAGGTGCGGGTCGGTTGAATGTGTACCGTGCGTTGCAGGCGGTTGGGGGCGGTCCGACGCAGCCGAACCTGAGCAGTCTGAGCCTGAACCCGACGAGTGTGGTGGGCGGCAACAGCAGTACGGGCACAGTCACCCTCACGGCGCCTGCGCCGTCGGGCGGTTTTGTGGTAAACCTCAGCAGCAGCAATACGAATGTCGCCACTGTGCCCAACACTGTCACCGTGCCTGCTGGGGCAACCAGCGCGACCTTCACTGTCTCCACCCGCGCGGTCACCAGCACGACCAGCGTGACGATTACCGCTTCGGCGAACGGCGTCTCGCGCACGGCAACGCTCACGGTCAACCCCTCCTCGTCCAGCGTGACGCTCCAGTCGCTCACGATTAGCCCGACCTCCGTCTGGGGCGGCAGCACAGCGACAGGCACAGTGACCCTCAGCGGTCCCGCGCCTGCTGGCGGCGTCGTGGTCAGCCTCCGCAGCAGCAACTCCACCCGCGCAAGCGTGCCCAGCAGTATCACCATCCCCGCGGGCGCGACCAGCGCCAACTTCACCATCCGCACGACCTCGCGCTTCTTCTCCATCACCACAGTCACCATCACAGCCACCTACAACGGCGTGTCGCGCTCGGCGCAGTTGACCATCTGGTTCTGAGCGGAAAGGTGGGGCGGGGGAACACTCCCTGCCCCCACCTTCGGCGGAACGGGTATAGTATCTACATGCATCGCGTAGGCATCGTCGGCGCGACGGGCTATACAGGAAGTGAACTGATACGCCTGCTCAGCGGGCATCCGCAGGCGCACATTACTGCGCTTGTCTCACGCTCCGAGGCGGGCAAATCCATCCACACCCTGTTGCCCCACCTGAACGGGTTGTCGTTGCCGACGCTCAGCGCGTTTGACCCGGACACGCTGGCGCGCGACTGCGAGGTGGTGTTCCTTGCGGGCGAAACGGGCTTCGCGATGGAACACGCGCCTGCCCTGCTCCAGCGCGGGCTGAAAGTGATCGACCTCTCCGCCGACTTCCGCCTGAAAGACCCCCAGCAGTTCACTGAATGGTATGGCAAGCCACATACCGCCTATGAATGGCTTGATGAAGCGCTGTACGGGCTGCCCGAACTCATCCCCACCGACGCCTA
The DNA here is from genome assembly GCA_037442365.1 of Armatimonadota bacterium. Classification (GTDB taxonomy): domain Bacteria; phylum Armatimonadota; class Fimbriimonadia; order Fimbriimonadales; family GBS-DC; genus GBS-DC. The sequence continues at coordinate 22,097 of JBBIQK010000008.1, forward strand.
CAAGAATGCACGGCTGATTGCGAACCCCGGCTGCTACCCGACGGCAGCAGGACTTGCGCTCGCGCCGCTAATGCAGATCGGCGTCGCCGCGCCTGACGGGATTATTATCGACGCCAAGTCGGGCGTGTCGGGCGCGGGCAGGTCGCGCGTGAGCGTCGAGTACCTGTTCACCGAGCTGGACGAGAACTTCAAAGCCTACGGCGTGGAGAAGCACCGCCACACTCCCGAAATCGAGCAGACCCTGCAGGCGTTCAGCCCAGCCCCAGTGCGCGTGCGCTTCACCCCCCATCTCGTGCCGATGACGCGCGGCATTCTCTGCACGGCGTATGTGCGTCTGCGGGAACCGCTCCCGGCGCAGACGCTCCACGCCCACTACACGGAGTTCTATCGCGGGCAGCCGTTCGTCGTTGTGCGCCCGCTGGGCGAGTATCCCGCCACGCGCGAGGTGTACGGCTCCAACCGTTGCGATATTGGACTGACCGTTGACACGCGCACACAGACCGCCGTTATTATCAGCGTGATCGATAACCTCGTCAAGGGCGCTGCAGGGCAGGCGATTCAGAACATGAACCTCCTGCTGGGACTGCCGCAGACGACGGGACTGCCCCTCGCAGGCGTTAGCCCATAAAGAGTTTTCCCCCACGACGCCATAATGCCCCTTGGACCCGATTGCGGGCTAAGAGGGCAAGCGATGCGCAGGCTCTTGCGAGGATTCCTGATTGTATGCATGCTACTTTATGGGGGTGCTGGGCTGATCGGCGCGCCTACCCGCGCAACCTTTGCACTTCACGAGGACTGTAGCTTCTGGATGGTCGCGCTCCGACCGCAGGAGACGGTTGCCTTCACGCGCCGTCTGGAGTCTGGCACGCCCTATCGGTTATTCGTGATGGGCGATCCTGAAGCGCAGGCGGTTCGGTGCGAAGTGATAGACCCGCTGGGCAGAATAATCGCGCGGGGCGACGAGGGCGTTCGGGAGACGCTGACACGCTTTACCCCCCCTGCATCGGGCGTCTACACGCTGCGCATAAGCCTGCTGGAAGCTAAAAATACCGCACGCTGCTCGGCGCTGCTGACAGCGGAACAGGGCGACTGGCAGGCGACCGTCAAACACTGGAGCGATGCGCTGGGCAGACTTCAGCAAGCGATAATGGCGCTGGAGGCGCGTGGCGTCTCCGTCGCACTTGGCGAGCGCGGACTATGTATGGTGGGCGGTCTGGCGTCTGTAGAGCGCCCGTTCACTCTCGGACAGCTGGAGTTGAGTGGGGGCGCGCATATCTGGGCAGCGGCAGGCGACGATCGCGTGCGCACACTCACGATGCATCTCGATCGCGATGGAAAACGCGCCGAATCGCCCGTATCGGGCAAGCGGTTGGCGCTTCAGGCGGTCTCACGCGCGGGCGTGTACGCGCCCACTATTTCGCTGGAAACCGATAGCCGCGAGGCGTTCGTGATTTTCGCGTTGCTCAAAACGCGCCGATAGTATCGGGGCTGAATAGCCTCCACTGCAGGGCGAGCGAAGCACTACCCTCGCCATCTGTTCCCCGAATGTGCCATAATATATCGGCTACTGCCTCCAGCGCCGGAGGCTGTGCGGACGCCGCCGTCGCGCACTAAGAGACATTTACAGGAGGCATAACTATGAAGCGAGTGTATCTATTTGAAGAAGGCAGCGCGGACATGCGCGATTTACTGGGCGGCAAGGGTGCGAATCTCGCCGAAATGACCAATATCGGTCTACCGGTCCCCCCGGGCTTCACCATTACGACCGATGTCTGCCGCGGCTACATGAAGCGCCAGCGGCTGCCAGACGGATTGATGCAGGAAGTGCGCGAGAAGATGCAAATCGTGGAGGGGCGCGTGGGCAAAAAATTCGGCGACCCGCACAACCCGCTGCTGGTCTCCGTGCGGTCGGGCGCGAAATTCTCGATGCCCGGCATGATGGACACCATTCTGAATCTCGGTCTCAACGACGCCACCGCCGAGGGGATGATTCGCCTGACCAATAATCCGCGCTTTGTGTACGACGCCTACCGACGCTTTGTCATGATGTTCAGCGATGTGGTAATGGACATCCCGAAGCGTTATTTCGAGGCGCGGTTCGACGCGCTCAAAGAGCAGCTGGGCGTGAAACAGGACACCGAAGTGCCCGCCGACGCCCTGCAAGCGCTGGTGCATGAGTTCAAACAAATCGTGCACGATTTCGGTAAGGAGTTCCCCGAAGACCCCTATCAGCAGCTGGAGATGGCGATTGAGGCGGTGTTCCGCTCGTGGAACAACGAGCGCGCCGTGATTTACCGCGAGCGCGAGAAAATCCCTCACGACCTAGGCACGGCATGCAATGTGCAGGCGATGGTGTTCGGCAACATGGGCGAGGATTCGGGAACGGGGGTTGCTTTCACACGCGACCCCGCCACCGGCGCGCGCGAGCTGTACGGCGAGTTCCTACCGGACGCGCAGGGCGAGGATGTCGTCGCGGGCGTGCGTACACCCCTGCCCCTAAGTGCGCTGCACGAGCGCCTGCCGCAGGTGTACGCGCAGTTCCTTGAGATAGCTGATCGGCTGGAGCGCCACTACCGCGATATGATGGATCTGGAGTTCACGGTGGAGCGCGGGCGGCTGTGGATGCTGCAGTGTCGCGTGGGCAAGCGCACGGGCAAAGCGGCGGTCAAAATCGCCGTCGAGATGGCGCAGGAGGGTCTCATCGGGCGCGACGAAGCCCTGCTGCGCGTCCAGCCGAGCCAGTTAGACCAGCTGCTGCACCCGCACTTTGACGAGAAAGCGCTTGCCAGCGGCGAGTATCTGCTGCTAGCGCAGGGGCTGGGCGCGTCCCCAGGCGCGGCGAGTGGGCGCGCCGTGTTCGACTCCAAACGCGCGATGGAGCTGGGCAAGACCGAGCCTGTTATCCTCGTGCGCCCCGAAACGAACCCCGACGATGTGGGCGGGATGCTGGCGTCTAAGGCAATCCTTACAGCGCGCGGGGGAATGACCTGTATCGCGGGGGACACCCGAGTCCTGACGGACAAGGGGCTGCTTTCTGCTGAGCGCGTGTTCGAGCTGTTTGCTGAAGAGATCCCCCTGAAAATGCTGTCCTTTGACACGCGCATGATGCGTCCGGTCTGGCGTCCTATAATCGCCGCTGGGCGACGCCCCGCTGAAGTTGTACGGGCGCAGATCTCACAGACGGGGCGGGCGCGCAACAACTGGATTCGCATCACGCCTGACCATAAGATGTTCACTGTGCGCAAGCGTCAGCTGTGCAAAGTCCCACTGGAGGCGGTCGTCCAGAACCAGGAGTACCTGCTGGCAGTGGATTGGATTCCGCCGATGGGGGAGGCGCGCTACTCGACGGCGTTTGCCTATGTGCTGGGCGCTCTCCTCTCCGACGGGCACATACGGCTTACGCCAACGAAAGGATGCGTCGTGTTCATACAGAAACCAACCGCTGAGAAAGCGGAATTCATTCAGCGCGTGCGCGACGCCTTCCAGTCCGCGTTCGGATACTCCCTGAGTGAGGCGCGCATGCGCTACACCAGAAGCATGCTTCGAGGGCGTCCCGTGGAGGGCGAAGTCGCCGATTACATCTGCTACCGCCGTGAGCCTGCCGCGCGTCTGGCAGAAGCCATCGCCAATCTCACCGGCTGGGTCTTGCAGGCGGATGCTGAGGCGCTCCAAAACTTCCTTGCAGGGTACATCGACGGTGATGGCTCCTACTCGACAGGCTCCAGCGCTGTGCGCGTGCAGATTGTGGTTTCCGAGCGCAAGCCGTGGCTACTGGAGGCGATTGTATTGGCGTGCCTGCGACTGGGCATTCTGCCGCAAGTGTCGAACAATCGAAGCGCGTATCTGATTCAGATTACCGAAGGCGTTGCTCAGATTCTGTCGCGTACCCATCGCGTGAAAGCAGAGCCGTCCAAACGGCTCTATTCCACGAAATGTTTCAGCATGCGCGCGCTATGTGGCGACATCGTAGATGAGGTGAACTATCACGGGCGCGTGCGACACGCGATTAAGCGCAACATCATGTTCGGCGCGGACAAGATTCAGCGCGACATCCTTCCCATATGCCCATCGGACGCGCTCCGCGACGAACTGGCGCGCTTGCTCGAATCGCCTCTGCGCTCTATGCGCGTGTCGCTTGCGCCTGAGCGCGAACAATCGCTCGTTTACAACTTCGAAGTGGACGCAACCGATGAGCTGGACAAGAATTACATCGTCTTCTCATCGCAGCTCACGCCGATACTGGTCTCTAACTCTCACGCCGCTGTGGTCGCGCGTGGATTCGGCATCCCGTGCGTCGCAGGGTGCGAGGCGATTAGCGTCGACGAACACGAAAACCTGTTCACGGTGGCGGTGGATGGGCAGACCGTCGCTATCCGCGAGGGCGACTTCATCAGCATCGACGGCAGCACGGGCAAAGTCTACAGGGGCGCCGTGCCCACAGTCGCGCCTGAGTTGACGGAAGACCTGCACACGCTGCTGCAGTGGGCGGATGGGTTCCGTCGTCTGCGCGTGCGCGCGAACGCCGACAACCCGCACGACGCCGCCAAAGCGCTGGAGTTCGGCGCGGAGGGCATCGGACTTGCCCGCACCGAGCATATGTTCTTCGGCGAGGAGCGACTGCCGATTATGCAGGAGATGATCCTCGCCAAATCCGAGAAAGAGCGGCGGGACGCCTTGAGCCACCTGCTGCCGTTCCAGCGCGGCGACTTTTTCGCTATCTTCGAGGTTATGCGCGGGCTACCCGTCACGATTCGGCTGATTGACCCGCCCCTGCATGAGTTCCTGCCGCGCTACGAAGACCTGCTGCGCGAGGTCGCCCAGTTGGAAATCACCGACCCCGACTCGGAGACGCTCGCGCAGAAGCGACGCCTGCTACAGCGCGTGGAAGAGTTGCACGAGGCGAACCCGATGCTCGGCTTGCGCGGCGTGCGTCTGTCGCTGCTCTACCCCGAAATCGTGGAGATGCAGGTCGCCGCGATTCTGGAGGCGGCTGCTGAAGCCCAGCGCCGTGGCTGCGAACCCCATGTGGAGATTATGATTCCGCTGGTGGGGCATGTGAACGAGTTGAAACTCGCGCGCGAGCATCTGGAGCGCGTCGCCAAAGAGGTGATGGAGCGCGAGGGCGTGCGCGTGGACTACAAGTTCGGCACGATGATCGAAATCCCGCGCGCCGCGCTGACCGCCGATGAGATTGCCCAGTACGCCCAGTTCTTCTCCTTCGGCACGAACGACCTGACCCAGACCACTTTCGGCTACAGCCGCGACGATGCCGAGGGCAAGTTCCTCGCCTACTATGTGGAGCATAAAATCCTGCCCGAAAACCCGTTCGTGACGCTGGATCGCGACGGCGTCGGCAAGCTCATTCGCATGGCGTTCGACCTGGGGCGCGCGGTGCGCCCCGATTTGAAGGTGGGCATCTGCGGCGAGCATGGCGGCGACCCCGATTCCATCGCTTTCTGCCACGAGGTGGGGCTGGACTATGTGAGCTGCTCGCCGTTCCGCGTGCCGATTGCACGGCTGGCGGCGGCGCAAGCGACCCTGCGTAAGCGCGTGCATGTTGCGGTGGATAAATGAAGGCGGTCGTCCACTACGCGCTGGAGCCGTGCAGCGTGGAGCTGCGCGAGATTGCGGAGCCGACGCCCCGCGCAGGCGAGGTACTTGTGCGCGTGCGCGCTGTCGGGGTGTGCGGCTCCGACCTGCACCAGTACCATAACACGCAGTCGTGGCAGGTGAATGTGCCCGTGGTGCTGGGGCACGAGTTCGCGGGCGTCATCGAAGCGGTTGGCGAGGGCGTGCAGGGCTGGCAGGTAGGCGACCGCGTCGCGTGCGAGACGGCGGCGGTCATCTGCGAGCAGTGCGCCTACTGCCGCACGGGACGCTACAACCTCTGTCCCCAGCGGCTTGGCTTCGGCTACGGGGTGAACGGCGCGATGACCCGCTATGTGCGCGCGCCCGCGCGAATCCTGCACCGCCTGCCCGACACGCTCGGCTTCGAGGACGCCGCGATGACCGAACCCTGCTGCGTCGCTGCGCACGCCGTAATCGAATGCTCCCAGCCCAAACCGGGCGACCTGGTGGTCGTGTTCGGCAGCGGTCCAATTGGCTTGCTATGCCTGCAGATGGCGAAGCTGTTCAGCCCGCGTAAGGCAATACTGGTCGGACTCAGCACCGACGGCGCGCGCCTGCAAATAGCGGAAGCCATCGGCACGGATGCGATATTGTGCGCCGACCGCGACGACCTCGAAGCGACTATCCGCCGCGAGGGGGATGGGCTGGGCGCAGACCTCGTGATCGACGCGGTGGGCAGCTCTGCCGTGCTGGAGCCGTGCCTGCGCATCACCCGACCTGACGGGCAAATCACCAAAGTCGGCTGGGGACCCGAACCGCTGGGCTACAGTCTGGATCCGCTGGTGGGCAAAAACCTGCGTCTGCAGGGAACCTTCAGCCACACATGGGGCACATGGGAGCGCGTGTTGACGCTGATGGGCGCGGGACAGCTCAAACTCGCGCCAATGCGCCGCGTCTTCCCGCTGGAGGCATGGCGCGACGCATTCCATGCGATGGAACAGCGGCATACGGTGAAGAGCGTGTTGATCCCAGAGTAATAGTAGGGCGCGGGGCGAATACCTGCGCCCCGCGCCCTACTACTATAAGCGGCGGACGCTTTACGATCTGCGACGACGGCGAATCAGCGCCGCCAGCCCAACAGCAACCCCAGCCCATGAAGCGGGCTCAGGCACGACTATAAACATCGTGTCGTAGCCAATGTTGCAGTCAGGGTATCCATTGTCTCCGTCTGCCTCAATCAACTCTACTCGCGCAATAACGGGCGTATCGAAGAGAATACCCCAGAAGTCCGCGGCAGGCCGTGCGTTGTCTGCAGGACCAGTGTTGCTTATCGGAACACCCCCCTGAAAACAACAGCCGACCATCTGCATCCAACACACGGACGGAGGTGAGGCTAAATCCATCCGCAGATTGTGAGATGTGATCAAATCCGAACGCTTGCAGAGGCGTTGAAAACACAAGGGTAAGAGAGTCTACCTGGTTAGGGTCAGGACCAGGAACCAGCTCGCGTCCGCCCGGAGATAGTACATTTTCTGGCGTGGTCGCGATAAGCTTGTTCTGGCTGGGATTCTGCACGGTTCCTGAACGCCATCCATCGGCAGGCGTAAAGGTGTCCTCCGCCCGAACGACAATCAGAGGCGCCCCCACGCGCACAAACTGCACAACGCCAATTTGTTGCCCAGAGATGTCTGTATCAGGCGCAATACCGTCGAAGTCGACAACTGTTCGCGGGAGAGAACTTATAGCGGTCAGAAAGCCTGATTTGTCCCGTTCGAAGACCGTTTGCGCGGAAGCCGCCGAGAACGCGAGCGTTGCAAGCAAGCCCGTCAAGCACCAGCGAGTATGCTTAGCTGCGAGTCTTATCTGTCTCATTGCTGTATCCTCCTCTCAAAGAGAGTAACCATATTATACCCCATTTTTTGACGGGCTGGCAGGAATCCGGGCGGTCGATGCGAATTGTTCGCATCGGAATCGATGGCAGCGATACGCACGGCTCTAATCGATTGGCGCAAGTATCTGGTCGGGGTGTTCACGCAGTTGCTGGGCAACCCTGTGATTGGGCGGGAGTTGCGCGTTCGAGTGCGTATGGAGCGGGGATACCTGCTCCAGGCGTTCTACCTCGCGTTTCTGATACTGGTCGTGGCGCTGTCGTATCAGGCAGCCATTGGCGATAACCTCACCCTGACGAACCCCGTCGAGATCCAGAAAGCGCTGGTGGAGTTCTATCGCGCGGTGCTGAGTACGCTGATTCTGCTGATTGTGCTGGTCGCGCCCGCGCTGACGGCGAACGCGATTACGCTGGAGCGCGAGCGCAAGACGATTGACCTGTTGCTGGCGACGCCGCTGACTGCGCGCCAGTTGCTGGTGGGCAAGCTGGTTGGCTCGTTTGCGTTTATCGTGCTGCTGCTGGCGCTGACGCTGCCCATCAGCGCCGTGAGCGTACTGCTGGGCGGGGTGTCGTTCCCTGAGCTGCTGAAAGCGTACCTGCTGATTGCGTGCGGGGGACTGGTGCTGTGCGCGATTGCGCTCTTCACCTCCGCATACGCGCGCAGCTCCACTCTGGCGGTTTTGTGGAGCTACCTGCGCGTGGGAGGCTTCCTGCTGGCGACAGGCGTCCTTGTGATGCTGCAGGAGCTATTCGCGGCAGGGATATTCGGGAGAGGCGGGATGGGCGGCGTCGGCGCCGTGAATCTGGCGTTCCCAGCTGCCCTGCTCAACCCCTTCGCCGCGCCGTTTGTGGCAGATACCCAAGTGGACCTCGGCGGATGGCAGGTTCCCAGCTGGTTTGTGGGCGTCGTGCTATGCTTGCTGTTCACGCGCCTGACGCTCACCGCCGCGGCGCGTAAGGTCGGGCTGTATGACAAGGACATGCTCCCTTCCGTCCGACGCCAGCTGCTGATTTTGCTGCCTCTGAATGTGCTGGTGTGTGTGCTTCCCCTGCTGGCGCTGGCAGGCGGGGGCGCGGGAGTGCCGCCCCCAGAGTATGTAGTGGTGGTCGTTCTGGTGTGCTTCGCGCCTTTTCTGCTCCTGGCGGCGTGGATTGCGCCTTTCGGGAAAGATGAAGAGGCTGTTTGCATCGACGACGGCACATTCCGCCCCTCAAGCATGTTCAGTCCGTCGCCGTCAGGCGCGCTGCCCTTCCTCGCGACTGCCTGGCTGCTCATGGTGGGCGCGTTTCTGCTTTCGTTTTACTGGACAGGCGCGCTCGCCGCGCTGGACCCCCTCTTCTGGACATACTTTGCCTCTCTGCTGACCTATTTCACGGGGCTATGGATGCTGTTCTGGGGGATAGGACGGTTCTGCTCGGTATGTTTGCAGGCGCGCTCCCTGGTCGCCGCGCGCGCTTTGACGCTGGTCGCCATCGTCGCAATCGCCACGCTCCCTATCACGGTAGATTTGATGTTCTTCTGGGGAGACACCGAGTCGCCCTTTGCGCAGATATGGGTGTTCATGCCTCTTCTCGACGCCTTGGGGTACCCTGAGTCGGTAGAGATGCACGAATCGCTATTTCTATGGGGAAGCGGGATGATGCTGTTCGCGCTGCTGCTGGGCGCGTTCCGCGTGCGCACACACGCCGCAGGAACCGAAACGCCGTCGCATGGTGTATAATAGGGTATGAGCCGTAGGGGGAGCCGAAGATGATAGGGCGTCGCGTGTTTGGCATCGAGACCGAGTTCGGATGCTTCGTGCGAGACGATCGCGTGGGCACTTCCGAAACCGTCGTTGAAGCCGTCAAGAACTATGTCTTCCACAAGATACGGCTGGGGCTGATTGACCTCACCGCCCGCGACGAAGCGTTCGAACCCGCCCGTAGCGGGGGGTTTCTGGTTAATGGGGGACGACTCTACATCGACGCGGTGGGCAGCCACCTCGAGTACGCCACGCCTGAGTGCGCCAGCCTGTTCGACATCGTCGCCCACGAAAAGGCGGGACAGCGCATCGTCTACAACACACTCAAGCAGATGAACTGGGACGAGCGCGTGAGTTTCCACAATAATAATGTCGACCACTTCGCGGGGCACACCTTCGGCTGCCACGAGAACTACCTCGTGCGCACGGACGAGCGGCTCCCCAGCGACTGGCACAAGCTGATTCTGCCGTTTCTGACCACGCGCCAGATTTTTGCGGGCGCGGGGCGCGTCGGCGGACACCGACTCGAACACGCGGGGTTCCGCCCCTCCCTCTCCGAAGTCGCCGACCACCCGATTGATTTTATCTGGGTCTCAAATGTGTATAATGTGGAGCCTGACCCGACCGTGCAGTATCAGCTTTCGCAGCGCGCCGACCACATCGTGCGCGAGAACGCCTCGCGCGTGCGTTTCAACCGCGCGATTATCAACCCCAAGTGGGACAGCGTGTACGGCTACCAGAACTATCAGCGACTGCACCTGCTGTTTGGCGAGGGCAACATGAGCGAGTATGCCTCTGCGCTGAAAATCGGTACGACCTGCCTCGTGCTGGACCTCGCCGAAGCGCGCGCCCTACCCAACTGGCTCCGCTTGCAGGACGCCCTGCACACGCTCAAGAGCATCTCGCGCGACCCCACCCGCAAGTGGATTGTCACGATGCTCGACGGCAGCACGATTTCGGCGATTGACCTCCAGCGCGCCTACCTACAACTCGCGCAGAAACGCTTCGCAGGGCGCGACCCCGAAACCGACTGGGTGCTGCACGAATGGGAATATGTGCTGGACACTTTAGAAACCGACCCTGAATCGCTGGAAGACCGCATCGACTGGCTGATCAAGCTGCGTATCCTGCGGGAATATATGGAAGAGACGGGCGCGCAGTGGGGCGACGATGCGCTGCACGCCATCGACCTGGAGTATCATAACATCAATCCTGACCAGGGACTCTATTACGCCCTGCAGCAGATGGGCGAGGTGAAGCGCGTGGTGGACGATGTGCAGATCGACGCGGGCATCACGACGCCCCCCGCCGACACCCGCGCCTGCGCGCGCGGCTATGTTATCAAAAAGCTCGCCGACCGACGCTACAACCGCTATTATATCGACTGGGATATTGTGTATGTGGATCGCAACCGTCAGGTGGACATGCGCGACCCGTTCAACACCTACATGCGCGAGGCGGAGCGGTTCGTGGTGATGTTGTAGCGCCACTCGTAGTAGGTTGCCGCCGCCAGCCTGAGCTTCTCGGCGTGCGTCGTGCGGGCGCGCTGGCGGAACACATCGTAGTTATTGCGCTCTATCGCCTGCAGAATACGCGCATACAGCCGCCCGCCTAACAGCACAGGATACTGCGCCTCGCGCGGCAACAGGGGAATCCCCTGCTCGGCTTCGGCGTAAAGCGCACGGCAGCGCTCGATCTGAAAGCGCATGAACTCCACCCAGCGCCCGTCCACGACTCCCTGTGCTATCTGCGTCTCCGCGACGCCGAACCGTTGCAGCTCGTCCTGCGGCAGGTAGATGCGTCCACGCTGCCAGTCCTCGCCCACATCGCGCAGGAAGTTGGTCATCTGCATCGCCAGCCCCATCCGTGAGGCGTGATGCAGGGCGTCCACGCTCGTCGCCCTCATAATGTAGCACATCATCACCCCCACCACCGACGCGCTGCCCCAGGTGTAGGTCTGCAGCTCTTCAAAGGTCGCATACCGCAAGTGCGTCAAATCCATGCGCATCGCGTCCAGAAACTCTAGCGGATAGCGCAGGGGGATGCGGTAGCGGCGCACGACATCGGCAAAAGCGCGCAGGGGCGGCAGCGACACAGGCTCGCGACACACCGCGCGGATCAGGTCGCGCTCGTAAGCGTCCAGACGCCCCCGTATCGCCCCTGCGGGCGTATCCGCGTCGGGACAGTCCACCCACTGGTCCGGGTAGCGCACGAAGCCGTACAGCGCATGCACCGCGCGGCGCGTTTCAGGCGGGAAAAAGCGCGTTGCAAAGTAGTAGCTCACGCCGTGCGCCTTCTGCACTGCGCGACAGTGCGCGTAATCCTGCGCCAGAGTCGACTCCTCCCCGAAGCGCGTCAGCAGAGAACGCATCGCCTGTAGGATACCTAAGTGTCTTTGCGCGAGAATTGCGACATGCGCGTACAGCATCGCCTTTATGGAGTGCGGAAGCGGAGCTTCCGCGAGGCTGAAGCTCCCGCTTCAGCACTCCAAATTACGCGCATGCGCGGACAGGCGAGTCGCTGAAAATTCATTGCAAAGGCACTTAAAATCGCTCGTGGATGGAGCGCGCGCCCCGCAGCAGTACCTGAAACCCCTGCGCGGCGTGCTGTGCATCGTCGACGCCGGCGCGTGCGTCGGCACGGGTCTGGCGCAGCAGGTTCTGGAGCGCGTCCGCCGCCGCTATCAGCCACTCGCTTGCATCGGTCGCCTCGCTCGCAAAAGGCGCGCCGACGCTCAAAAACGCGCGGGGGTACTGGTGATAGCTCGGCTCGATATGAATCGCCAGCGGCAGCAGCGTCGCCTGCGGGACGCGACACGCCAGCCAGTGCAGCGACCGCTGGAAGGGCAGCAGCCGCTCCGTATTGCCGTGGAGCACGCCTTCAGGAAATAGCAGCAGTGCGGCGGGGTCCGCATTCAATACCTGAACCGTGCGCCTAACCGTGTGCGCGCGTCGCTGGGCGTCGTCAGGCGGGAACGGCAACGCGCCTATCACATGGAACGGCGGGAAGCGGCGGTACGACTCCATCCACACCAGCATCCGCCGCCCCCACGAGCGTATCAGCCAGTAGCCCAGATAGCCGTCCCACCAGTAGTGATGATTCGCGAACAGGATGAGCGGGCGTTCGCCGTCGGCAGACGCGCCGCGTACATAGACCGCCCGAAAACAGCGTCGCAAGTCGCGCTGGATAAGCCAGTCCACGAACCGTTCCTGCGCCCTCACGAACGCGCCCGATAGACCCGTCCTTTCCATCGTATCGCGCCTCGCCGATACCACGCCACCGAACGCGCCAGCGTGAACAAGCCAATCAGCACGCTCCCCACATAGCCCAGCCCCAGCCAGAACGGCAGCCCAACTACCCGCGCCGACTGCCCGAAGATGAACACCGACGCCCCGTACGCGACAACAGCAGGAAGAGACTGCCCCTGCAGCGCGCCAACCAGCGGGTACAGATAGACAATTATCAACAGTGCGCCCACCAGCAGCGCGGTTGGAATGGCACGGCAGATGGCGACCGCGTTTTTGGCGAAGCCGTCCATCGCCGTGCCGAGCGTCGGGTACATCGACACGCGCAGCCACGCCCGTGCGTCCAGCAGGCGTACAATCCCCCGACGCCGCTTCACCAGCGCGGCGAGGGCGACATCCTCAAGCACCGCCCCCCGCACCGCTTGATGGGGCAGCCAGTGCATGTAATCGTTCCTGCGGAAAGCCATCACCTGCCCGTTCGCGAAGGCAAACGCCGGGTTCGGATGTGTCTCCGCCAGCGGCAACGGCAGCAGCGTGAACACCGAGAACGGCACCATCAGCTTCAGCAGCGCGATTGGCAGGCTGGCAGGAGTGAAGGACGGAATCGCGCTCACCAGGTGCGCGTCCGTCCGTTGCAGGTATGCCCGCAGCGCGTCCACAAAGCCCGCCTCACAGCGCATATCCGCGTCCAGAAACAGCAGCCACTCCCCCTGCGCGCGCGCCGATAGTTGATGGCACGCCCAGTTTTTGCCCACCCAGCCGTCCGGGCTCGGCTTGCTTGGAAACCAGCGCACGCCGAGATTGTCGGCGTGCTGCGCCAGCCACTCCGTCGTGCCGTCGTCCGAGCCGTCGTCGCACACCCAGCACTCGACGCCCGCGCTCAGGTGCGGCGCAAGCGTCGCGAGCAGCGCGGGCAGGTTCTCCGCCTCGTTGCGCGCGGGGATCAGCACCGAGAGGGTTGGCAGGTCTGCGCCAGCAGCCGCGCTCAGTCGCCGCCTGCGCCAGTACGCAAGGTTATACAGCAGCACACTGAGCTGTACCGCCAGCGCCGCAGACACTATCAGCCACACACGGCTACAGGATACCCGCTCACACCAACGGCGTCTTGCCCGGCATAGCGACTGCATCGACGGGCAAGACGCCGAACTCCAGCTTCTCCGCGCGCTCCAGCAGGTTCAGCTGCGACTGGTTCATCACGAAGTCCCAGGTGACCACCTTGCCTGTGTAGGCGGACATGCGCCCCATAATCGCCGCCAGCGTGCTTTCGGTGACGGCGCGTGTCTCGTTGAGCGGCTTGCCCGAACGGATGGCTTGCACCAGATCCTCATGCTCTTTTTTGTAGCCGCTGCGCCGTTGCCCGTCGTAGCGCCATGTTTCGCCCCCGGCGGTGATGCTGCCCGCTGGCTCAGCTGTGCCCTTCGCGCCGTACACGCGCTCGCCGATCAGAATCGCGCAGTTGTCCACCTGTCGGCACATGCTCAGCACCTTCACGCCGTTGGGGTACTCGTACTCGACGGCGAAATGGTCATAGATGTGCCCGTAGTGCGGCTCCACACGCGACTGGCGTCCGCCCATGCCCATCGCGCGAATGGGATGCGCGCCCAGCACCCAGTTCATCACATCGATGTTGTGAATGTGCTGCTCCACGATATGGTCGCCCGAGAGCCAGGTGAAGTAGAGCCAGTTGCGCATCTGCCACTCCACATCGCTCCATTCGGGGCGCTTTTCCACATGCCACAGTCCGCCCTGATTCCAGTAGCATGCGCCGCCGACGATTTCGCCAATCGCGCCGTCTTTGATGCGCTGGATGGTCTCGATGTAGTTGGGTTCGTGGCGGCGCTGGGTGCCTGCGACGACGCTCAAGCCCTTTTGCGTCGCCAGCTCGCTCATCTGGAACATCAGGCGCGCGCCAGCAGGACACACCGCGACGGGCTTTTCCATGAACACATGCTTGCCCGCCTGAATCGCCTCGCGGAAGTGAATGGGGCGGAACGCAGGCGGCGTGCAAAGCAGCACGATGTCCACCCCGCTGGCGATGACGCCCTTGTAGGCATCCAGCCCGACGAACTTGCGGTCGCCGACATTTAGGCGCGCCTTGCGTTCATCTTGCAGCTCGCCCTGCAGGGCGTTCAGGGAGCCATCGAGGCGGTCTTTGAAGGCGTCGCCCATCGCGTAGAGTTCCACGCTGGGATGCGCGTCAATGATGTCGATGGCCGCGCCTGTGCCGCGCCCGCCGCAGCCGATGAGCCCGACGCGCAGGCGGTCGCTGCCCTGCGCGTGCGCGAACAGTTCAATCGGCAGGCTCGCGAGCGCGCCGCCCACGGCGACGCCCGCCGACGCCTTCAGAAACTCACGCCGTGTGAGTGTGTTCGGTTGCTTCATCGTTTACCTCCTACTGTGTGTTTGCCTCCAGCACCTTCAGCTGGGTTGTGAGCGTAAACAGCCGTCCGTCGATGTCGAACACCAGCTCGGCGTAGGCGGTTGCGCGTCCGCGTCGGGGTCGCTGCAGGAAGCCCTGCCAGCCGTCGCGTGTGCGCGTCGTCGGCGTGCTTGCCCAGCGCGACTCGCGCAGGTCGTAATCGGGCGTGCTGGCGAACCACATGCGCGCCTCCCGCGCCGCTGGCTGACTGCTCACGCGAATCTCCAAGCCCTGCGGAGTCTCATTCAGCGTCCACTCCATTTTGGGCAGGGATCGCCCACGCGCCAGAGTCTGGATGAAGGCGACCATCGTCGCCAGCACGCGCGTGCGGTCGTCCAGCCCGTGCCCGCTGTTGGGCGCGTACAGAATCCACTTCGGCTCTGGTAAGCCGTCCCAGTAGAGGTTCAGCGCGTCCTGCGCCCAGTAGCGGTCGTTCGTGCCGTTGATAATCAGCTTGGGCATCGTGTAGCGGTCGCGATAGCTGTAGGGGTCTTCCAGCTCGATCAGTCGCTTCCCGATCGGGGTGTTGAGCAGCTGGAGCATCCCGCCCGCCACATAGTCGCCAATCTGCTCGCTCGGCTTGCCCTTGTAGAACTCCAGATGATGGGGCACCTGCTTGGGCAAATCCAGCACATCGATGACCATCGGCGCGATGCCCGCCACACGGGGGTCCTGGCTCGCGCCCACCAGCCACGCGGTCCAGCCACGCTTCGACGCACCCGTGACCATAAACCGCTCCACGACGGGCTTGCGCTCCGCTTTCAGAAACGCCTGCACGGTGTCCATGCATTTCAGCACCGCTTTCGCCATCGGGAAGTGCAGCGGCCAGGTCGTGTCGCCCGTCTCGATGAACTTCTGCCATGTGTAGACGATTAGCGCGTCCTCGTACAGGTTGTTATACAGCGGCTGCTTGGGGATACCGTAGAGGATGACGAACGGCGCGCCCGACTCACGCGCGATATGCGTCCCGAACGCCTCATCGTCGGCGTCAGGTCGCCCGCCCGTGTTATACAGTCCCGCAAAGCGCGGGAAACGCGGGCGGTCGGGATAAAACACCTGCACGAAGTGATCCCACTCGATGCCCTGCCATGTCTGGGAAATCATAAACAGCGTGTGTATCGTGACGCCGTCGACGCGTTTGGTTTCGCGTTTCTCCCAGCGATAGGCGGGTTCTGGGCGCTTGAAGTAGTCGTCCAGCGGTTTCTGCGCCCAGCCTGCTGTCAGCAGCGTCGCTAGCAAAGCCCATCCAAAAATTCGCATTCGTTGCATGAGCGCGCGATTCCCCAGAAAGCCAGCGATTCCTGCTAATGCGCCCCGTCGCAGCCCTGTCCGAGGTCCATCAGCACCTGCAGCAGGTCTGCATCGTCCACGATGCCGTCCCATGTGATGTCCTCGCCGCTGTCGCAGGCGTCCCCGAAGCGCAGCAGCACCAGCAGCAGGTCGGCGTCGTCCACGCACCCGTCGCCGTTCACATCCGACAGGTAGAGCGTGAGCGTGTCGGGCAGTTCGCCCTCGCAGCGGCTGGGTTCAAAGTCGGGCAATTCCTCCAGCCCGTCGGTCAAGCCACCAGGGCAGTTGTACGGCGTGCAGGGCGGCTCGATATTCGCGGGTAGGCTGACTGCGGGCGCGGTGCCCGTAATCGCGGGACCGCCGTACCCCAGCCCCGAAATCGGGCAGCTAAAGCTGACCTGCAGCGGCTGCCCACTCAGGCGGATGCGCGGGTTGTTCAGCACCTGAAGGCGCGCGCCCAGCGTGAGCGTACCGCCCGACACCGTGACCTGACGGATTTCGTAATGCAGGTGCGGTCCCGTCGAGCTGCCTGTGCTGCCGAGTCTGCCGATGGGCGCGCCCGCCTCCACAGACGCCCCGTTCGGCGCGAGGAAGTAGTTCAGATGGGCGTAAATCGTCGCCAGATAGGTATTGCTGCCTGCGCCTGCAGGACGCACACTGCTCACCACGACAGCGTAGTTGCCGTAGCCTGTGCAGCCGCTCTGCGCGCGGGTGTAGACGCGCCCCGCGTGCGACGCCAGTATCGGCTCGTTGCAGTCCTGCAGAAAGCCGTTGTAATATGGGCAGGTCGTCCGCGCGCTGGAGAGGCGATTGAAGTCGACGGCGTACTCTGGATTGTTGCCTGCGTGCGAGTCGTAAGTTGACGGCAGCCACACCTGCCCCTGCCGCCATGGGGCGAGCAGGCTGCGCAGGAACTGCTCTTCGGTCTGGGGGGTACGCGGGCTGTAGATAAGCGTAATCTGGCGCGCTTGCCCCGCATATAGGGTCAGCGTGCGTCGCGGGAAGCTCTCCCCATTCACCATCCAGCGTGTGAACCGAGCGCCATTCGGGGCATACTCAGGCGCAGTGAGCTGGACGCGCTCCCCCGTTAGATAGACCAGCGTTGCGGGCAGTGCAACTGTCGATGCGCCTGTATTTAAGTCTGTTGGCAAAACCTGCACATCTAAGCCGCTTGTACCCAGCGTCTGCAGATACAGAGTCGCTTTCGGACGCGGCGGACCTGTCATCGAGAGGTAAATCCCTGCGCCGCGCACTCCTTCCGCCGACCAGCCTACCACGCCGTCGTCCCAGCGGATTTTCCACCACACGATGTTCGCGGCGGTATTGTTGAACGCCTCAATTGCCCAGCCTGTCGCGCCTGCAGACTTCGTTGTCATGATGGAGAACTCGGTACCGGGACCTGTACGCACATTCAGCGCGGAAGCGTTCGGTCCCACGCGCACGGGGTACGCCAGCGGCGCAGCGACATTCGGGAATACGCCCTGCCCCGCCAGCGGCGCGAGGTACTCCACGCCGCCTGCCCCCGTCGCAACCCATCCCTGCAGCCCGTTCGCCCAGCGCGACGGCAGCCATGTAAGCCCGCCACACGATTGGGATACGCCCTGCACCGTTCCGTCGATGCCCGCAGGCAGTGTGCCGAGCGTATTCGTACTACACGGCTCAGGGCGCACTGCGAGGTTATTCCCCGCCGCGACGACCCCGACGCGCTCACTAACAACCTGCCCCAGCGCGAGACACGCGCAGGCAAGCCAGAACCCCGCTCCGACAAGGCGACGCATAGCGTGTAAATACGCTCGCGCGGGTCGGAATCCTGCTTGACTGCGCTCTGGAGTACTGGAGCGGAAGCTTCAGCGTCGCGGAAGCTCCGCCTCCGCACTCCATAGATCGCCGCTTTACGAATCCTCAACCGCAGGTTGGTATTACTTCCCACTCTGCAGCGACTCGAAGTAGCGTTTAACGCGCTTGCGTTCTGCGGGCGGCACATTCTGCTGGCTCAGCGCCTGCTCCGCCTTCTTCTGGTAGGTTGGCAGCGCCTGCGTAAGCGGGATGGAGCTGCCGCCGGGCGTCGGGGGCGCGTTGTAGTCCATGTAGTCGCCTGCGCCGGGAACCAGCGGCGGCTGACCGCTGACGGGCGTGTCTTTCATGGGGATTTTCAGCTCAGGCTGTTTGTCGCCCTGATTGAACATCTCAGGCTGTCCTACGAACTCGCCCTTGTCCCACGCCTGCTTCTGCTTCGTGCCGAATGCGCCCAGCCCCAGTCCGAAGCTGGAACACATCCCCAGCCCCATGCACGCGCCCTGACACTGGCTCAGTTCCTTCATTTGCTTCACCTGCTCCAGAATCTGCTGCGCCAGCTCGCGAATCTTCTCGTCGGAGTTATACTTTTTCGCCAATTCCTCTAATTTGCGCTCCAGCTCCTGCAGCTGTTTCTCGATCTCCTCCTGCGTCATCTGGCGCTGCTGGGGGTCTGTTTGCTGGCTCTGCTGCTGCATCTTCTCGGCGAGCTTGCGCAGGTGTTCCATCGCCTCTTTGAAGGCAGGATCGTTCATCAGTTTGCGCATGAACTCCTGCGCCTCCTGCGAGAGCTTCAGGGCGCGCATCTGCTGCTGGAGCGATTCGAGCTGCTTCTTGAGCTGCTCCATCTGCTCTTTTGTAAGCGGGTTGCCGTTCGCGTCCTTACCCGACTGGAGCTGTTTCTGCAGTTCTTCGATCTGGCGTTGCAGGTCGTCCATCTGGCTCTGCAGGTTCGCCTGATTCGGGTTCTGCATCGCGCGCATGGTCGCCTGCAGGCGCTGGAGCTGTTGCTGCAGGTCGGCGCGTTGCTGCGCACTCAGCGGACGCCCCTGCAGGTCTTTGCCCGACTGGAGCTGCTGCTGCAGTTGCTGATGCAGCTGATTCAGCTGGGGGTTGGACTGTTCTGCCAGTTTCTGGAGCTGCTCGCCTGCGGTCTGGGCTTTCTGGGCGACCTGCTCCAGCTGCTTCTGGGTCTGCTGTTCCAGTTGGCGCGCCTGTTCGAGAATCTCGTTGTAGCGCAATAGGGCTTCCTGCTTACTCATCTTCGCCTCACGCGCGCGTTTGTTATAGAGTTCCACATTCTGCGCGATGCGTTTGGTCAGCTCGTCGGCGTCGGGCTTTTTCGCCTCCTCCAGAATCGGCTTGGCGACCTCCTTAACCTCTTCCGCCGCCTGCTTAATCTCCTTCTGTTCCTCGCGCCGTTCAGGAATCGCAATTGCCAGGATTTGTGGCAAAAATTGCACAAATAGAGTAAGCGCGACTGCCCCGACAAAGAGCTTCTGCCACCTGCCGAACTGGAGCCGCAGGATACGCTTCGGATGGGCGTCTTGCAGGGCTGATTGCGCGTCTTCTATCAGCGGCAGGTCGAACAGGTGCGCCCCGTCGGTATGCTCCATCGCCGTCTGCAGGCGGTCTTTCAGCCCCGCACGTCGGTCGATAAGCTGGGCGACTGCGGCGTCGGAGACGCGAATCAGCAGTCCGTACAGCGCGCCCATCAGCACGCCCGACGTGATACACGCCGCCAGTTGCCATGGATAAATCGTCAGCACGCCGCGCCAGTCCAGCAGGCTGAGCAGCGTCGCCACGAGCGCGCCCGCAACGCCCGCGATTGCGCCGTAGCGCCACATCAGCAACAGTCGCACGCGCCGTCGATAGGGGCGCAACCGATCCACCCAGTTCAAAGCGTTCAACGCCATCGTGATACCCCCAAACTGCCCACAGTATACCTGCTTGAGCGTGATTGTCAAGCCCTCACCATGCCCTGCAGGAGATAGCGCGCTGGCAGCGAATCGCGCCCCCGTGAACACCCTCTTTGCAGCGACATGGTGGTTCGGGCGCGCGTGTGTGGAGACGGCGCACCGACGCTGGCAGGAATCTTCAGAGACGGACTCTGCCCTGCGCTTGCTGGACGCGGTGGTGGAAGGCGCGGCGACGGCGGAGCGTGACCCGCAGGTGTTGTCGGTCGGCTATGGCGGCTTACCCAATCGCGACGGCGAGGTGGAGCTGGACGCCGCCGTGATGGAGGGCGCGCGGCTGCGGGCAGGCGCAGTCGCGGGTGTGCGACAGTTCATGCCCGTGATTTACCTCGCGCGGGCGGTGATGGAACGCACACCCCACCTGATGCTGGTCGGCGACGGCGCGGCGCGATTCGCCCTCCAGCACGGCTACACGCCCCAGCAACTGCTCACGCCCGAATCGTTGCTCCGCTGGCAACAGTGGCGCGTGCAGCAGACCGCGCCGAAAGAGGTCTCCACCGAACGCGCCGACGCCCCCGAAGAGTCGCACGATACTGTCGGCGTCCTGGGCTGGCACGAGGGGCATCTGGTGGTCGCCTGCACCACCAGCGGGCTGGCGTGGAAGCTGCCCGGGCGCGTGGGCGACTCGCCGATTGTGGGCGCGGGGCTGTACGCGGACAACGAGGCGGGCGCGGCGGTCTGCACAGGCGTCGGCGAGGAAATCTGGCGATTCGCATTAGCCAGCCGCGTGGTCGAGGCGATGCGGGCAGGCTACTCGGCGCAGCAGGCGTGCGAGCGCAGCATCGCCTTCATGCTGCGGCGACTGCCCGATGTCGCCCAGCACCAGTGCGCGGTGATTGCCATCTCCGCAAAAGGCGAGTTCGGGCTGGCGGCGACGCAGCCCCAGCGGTTCAACGCCTTCGTGTGTCGCGACGACGCGATAGAGGAGGTCAAGCCCCAGTAGCGCCAGACCGCCAGCCTTCCAAGCTGGGGCTCTGTGTGGAGGCAGAACGAAACTGGAGCGGGCAGCGGGAATCGAACCCGCACCGCCAGCTTGGAAGGCTGGAGCTCTACCATTGAGCTATGCCCGCTCGCGCCACAAATTATACCCCAGCACGTCGCGCAATTCAAGCGACGGCGCTACAGACTGAAGGATGTGCCGCAGCCGCAGGTGCGCTTCGCCTTCGGGATTTCGAAGTGGAACCCGCCGCCAATCAGCTGACCCGTGTAGTCGACGGTCGCGCCCTCCAGTATCTCCGCGCTCTTGGGGTCTATCACCACGCGCACGCCGTCAAACTCCGCCATCAGGTCGTTCGGGCGCGGCGAGTCCACGGGCATCATCACATGCTCGAATCCCGAGCAGCCCCCCGCGCGCACGCCGATGCGCAGGTAGGCGTCAGGCTTGCCCTGCCGCGCCAGCACATGCTTGATTCGAGCAATCGCACGCTCCGTCAGACGGATTGGGAACCGGGTCTGCGTCATAGAACTCACCAGCGCAATTATACCCTGCGCGCCCCCCAGAACGGAGGACGCGCAGGCAACTCACGCCATCATCTTACGCAGCACCATCGGCAGGATGCCGCCGTGACGGTAGTATTCCACCTCAATCGGGGTGTCGACGCGCGCCAGCACGCGGAACTCGCGCACGCCGCCGTCGGGTTTGACCGCCCGCACGGTAAGCGTCTTGCGCGGGGCGAGGTCGGCGATGCCTTCGATATGGAACATCTCCTCGCCTGTCAGCCCCAGCGACTGTGCGTTCTCGCCAGGCATAAACTGCAGCGGCAGCACGCCCATCCCGACGAGGTTGCCCCGGTGGATGCGCTCGAAGCTTTCGGCAATCACCGCGCGCACGCCCAGCAGAGCGGTTCCCTTCGCTGCCCAGTCGCGCGAGCTGCCCGAACCGTACTCCTTGCCCGCCAGCACCACCAGCGGCGTGTTCGAAGCCGCATAGCGCTGGCACGCCTCGTAGATGGTCGTGCGCTCGCCCGTGTCCCAGTGGATGGTGTAGCCGCCTTCCACGCCGGGCAGCAGCAGGTTTTTGATGCGGATGTTCGCGAAAGTGCCGCGAATCATCACCTCGTGGTTGCCCCGCCGCGAGCCGTAGGTGTTAAAGTCGCGCGGGTCGACGCCGTGCTGAATCAGGTACTGCCCCGCAGGGCTGTCGACGGGGATACTGCCCGCAGGCGAGATGTGGTCGGTCGTGATGCTGTCCCCGAAGATTGCCAGCACGCGCGCGCCGTGAATGTCACTCAGCGCGGGCGGCGTGTCGGGCATCCCGCCGAAGTACGGCGGTCGCTGAATGTAGGTGCTGTTCGCATCCCACTGATAGACTTCGGAGTCGGGCACAGGCAGCGACTGCCAGTGTTCATCGCCATCGAACACCTGCGCGTAGCGGTGCTTAAACAGCTCCGACTGAAGCGCACGGGCGATGGTCTCGCGCACTTCGGCGGGCGTGGGCCAGATGTCGCGCAGGAACACGGGGTTGCCGTTCGGGTCCCAGCCCAGCGGGTCGTGCTGCAGGTCGATGTCGACCGTGCCTGCAAGCGCGTAGGCGACCACCAGCGGCGGCGAAGCGAGGTAGTTCGCCTTCACCTGCGGGTTGATGCGCGCCTCGAAGTTGCGGTTGCCCGACAGCACCGCCGCAACTACCAGGTCGCCTTCCTTGACCGCCTCCGAAATCACGGGCGGTAGCGGACCGCTATTGCCAATACAGGTTGTGCAGCCGTAGCCAACCACATGGAAGCGCAACGCCTCCAGATAGGGCAGCAGCCCCGCGTTCGCCAGATAGTCGGACACCACGCGGCTGCCTGGCGCGAGGCTCGTCTTGACCCACGGCTTGACCTGCAGCCCGCGCTCCACCGCCTTTTTCGCCAGCAGCCCCGCTGCGACCATCACCGCCGGGTTGGAGGTGTTCGTGCAGGAGGTAATCGCCGCAATCACCACATCGCCGTGCTTGAGGAAGGTCTCCTCGCCGTCCAGCACGACGGGCACGCCCACATGCCCGCGCTCGGCAGGGGTCTCCTCCACGGGCGACTCGTCGTCCCATCGGGTGGGTTCGGGCGCCTGTAGTCCAAAGCCACCCTCGCGCAGGGGGGTGTAAAGCGCTTTGCGGAAGCTGGTTTGCATCTCGCGCAGGGGCACACGATCGTGCGGACGCTTCGGTCCCGCGAGGCTCGGCTCCACCGTGCTGAGATCCAGCGCCAGCGTGTCAGAGTATTCGGGGTCGGGCGTCGCGTCGGTGCGGAACAGCGCGTTCTCCTTGCAGTACGCCTCCACCAGCCGCACAAGGCTCTCGTGCCTGCCCGTGAAGCGCAGATAGTCCAGCGTGCGCTGGTCTACAGGGAAAAAGCCCATCGTCGCGCCGTATTCGGGCGCCATGTTCGCAATCGTCGCGCGGTCTTCGACGGTCAGGCTGCTCAAGCCCGGTCCGTAGAACTCCACGAACTTGTCCACCACGCCCTTTTTGCGCAGCATCTGCGTCACAGTCAGCACGAGGTCGGTCGCCGTCGCGCCTTCAGGCAGCTCGCCTGTGAGTTTGAACCCCACCACCTGCGGAATCAGCATATAGTAGGGCTGCCCCAGCATGACCGCCTCGGCTTCAATCCCGCCAACGCCCCAGCCGAGAATGCCCAGCGCGTTAATCATCGTCGTATGGCTGTCCGTGCCGACCAGCGAGTCGGGGAACGCAATTGCGTCGCCGTTGACCTGCCGCGTCTGCACCACCCTGCCCAGATACTCCAGATTCACCTGATGCACGATGCCCGTACCGGGCGGCACCACACGGAAGCCATCGAACGCGCGTTGCGCCCAGCGCAGCAGCATGTACCGCTCGCGGTTGCGCTCGAACTCCTTCTCCACATTCAAAAAGAAGGCGTACTGCGTGCCGAAGTAGTCCACCTGCACCGAGTGGTCAATCACCAGGTCGGCGGGCACGACGGGATTGATGCGCTGGGGGTCTTTGCCGCGCTCCTGCATGGCGTTGCGCATCGCCACGAGGTCCACCACGCAGGGCACGCCCGTGAAGTCCTGCAGGATGACGCGGGCGGGCATCAGGGGAATCTCGCGCGGCTCGGGCTGGGGCTGCCAGCTCGCCAGCGCGCGCAGGGTCGCCTCCGCTTCGGAACCCAGCAGCGTCGCGCCCTCGGGCGACTCCGCCAGGCGCAACATATTCTCCAGCAAAACGCGAATAGAAAAGGGCAATCGGTCAATCCTGCCCAGACCATGCTGCTCTGCGGCGGGCAAACTGTAGTAGGTATAGCTCTGTCCCTCCACTGATAGTGTGGCTCGCGTCGTCATGAGTTGTCTCCTCCGCTCCAAGAGTGTACCTGATAACGGTTCAGTCGGCAGAGACCATTATATTGGCAACATCCCCGTTCCGCAGGCGCACCTGAAGTATATCGGCGCCGTCGCGGGTCTGCCAGCCAGCGATGGGGTCATCGTGCGCAATCTCGCCCTCGTTGCCGTCTCCCAGACGAATAGGTGAGCCAATACGCCCTACCAGATCTGAAGTATAGCCCTCGACACTGACAACACAAACCTCACCCGCACGCGAATCATACAACGCCACATACCTGCCCGAGAGCGCAATCGAAGCTGTTGCGATATGATCGAAAAAACCAGCAGAGTATGCCCGTCCGTTGCTGTGGCGAATTATCACTTGTTCGCGTCCGTATGCGAAGTGTTTGTCGTCAGTGTATCGAACCTTGTAGACGCCACAGGCGGGCGACGAAGCGAGTAAACTTTCCAATCCGAACTCTGAGGCGACCAGTGCTGGGTAGTACGCGGTTTCGCTGGACGACGAGAAGACGCGAACGCCAAGCAACGCAACCGCCGCCAGAAGAGCCGCTACGCTCACCCACAGCCCCACCCTGAACCAGCGCTTGCGCACGGCGGCGCGCTCTGCGAGTTGCGCCTGCGTGCGCCGATTCTGTTCGTGATATTGAATCGCGCGTTCCAGACTCTCGTCAGCGACGCCCGCCTCACGGGCAATCGCACGCAGCTGCTCGACCGTGAAGGTGCTGTCCTGCAGGTTCGCCGCCAGGCGCAGAATCTCAACTGCCTCTTCAGGCGAATAACACACCTGCGCGTCAGCCGATTGCTGCTGCTCCAGAGTCATACTGTCTGCCCCGTGTGCTTGATACTGTGCCATCCCCAGATTTCCTATCGCCGAACAGGCACATCAACGACCTGACCACTGTCCAGTCGTATACGCAGTCGGGGAGAAGCGCTGTCCGATTCCCAACCCACAATCGGGTTGCCGCCCGCGATCGTTCCCACGAACTGGTTCCCGACTACAAGCGGCTCGCCGCTGCGCCCGATGCGCTGAAGGGCTTGACCACTCAACTCAACCACCCATATCTCACCCGTTGCCGAGTCGTAGAGCGCCACACGAGAGGCATAGGGTGCAAATGAAGCAAAAGACACCCGCTGGAACTCGGCGCCGACCACATACTCGTCCCCGAAACGGCTGCGGATTACCACCCGCTGCGCGTGCCCCTGCCCTGAGGACAGAGCGTTCACACGATAGACTGCGTAGCTGCTGGAGGAGGCAAGCAGATCGCCCAGACCATAGGAGGTTTGCGTGGTCGCCTCGAAAGACTGCGGCGTGGTTGCAACGACCCAGAAACCAGCGAGCGCGACAACGCCAAGTATCACGGACAGCACGAATCCAGCGGCAGCCAGTCCTAACCATTTGAGCAGCCGCTTGCGTTTGAGGCGCGCCTGCGCCTCCTGCGCGACTTGTATACGCCCCTGCTCGTGCTGTTCAATCGCGCGCTCCAGATTCTCGTCGGCGACGCCCGCCTCGCGGGCAATCGCGCGCAACTGCTCGACCGTGAAGGTGCTGTCCTGCAGGTTCGCCGCCCGACGCAGAATCTCGCCCGCCTCTTCGGGCGAATAGCGCGCCTGCGCGTCAGCCGATTGCTGTTGCTCCAGCGCCATACAGTTTCCCCTGCCCTTATTATACTACTGCTTCCCCCAATTTCCTGCAACGGTGAATAAACCCAGCAGGAATGGTTTTCGCGCGTCGAATATAGAGTGCAGGGTGATTGTATGGTCTGGCGCAAGGTTGCACATATCGCGCTTGGATGCGCACTGTTGATAGGCTTCCAGCTCTACGGGATTGCAGGGCTGGTGCAGAACGAACCGCCGCGCGGCAGTGTGTTTGGCGTCGCTTACTCCGAACGCACTCTGAACCCGCTCCCGAAAACCTATGTCCGCCTCTATCTGCAGGAGCCGCTGGGACAGTCCAGGGCCTCCGAACCGCCCGCCGCTGAACCCCCGCCTGAGGCGCCTCAGGAGATGTCCTCCCGCCGTCAGGGATGGGATGATGCTTGGCTCGAGTGGTACGAGTGCGGCTATAGCGGCGAACCTGACGGGCGCACCTGGGAAGTGATTGCCGACAGGGAAGGACGCTTCCAGTTGCGCGGCATCCCCACAGGGGTCTACACCGTCGAAGCGAACAGCAGATGGCACACGCTCTACGATCCGCAGGACTATCCTTACGAACCCGATCGGAAAATGCGCGTGGTGGTGCGCGAGGGGGGACGCGCTGAACTGGAGCTTGCCCTCAAGCCGCCTAAGCCGTTTCTGGAGCTGATTCACCCGCAGGCGGTCTACTACCCCGGTGAACTGCTGCGCGTCGGCTTGCGCGGCTTCAACGACGACGAGAGCATCCGCCTGAACTTCTACAAGGTGCGCCTCAGCGCCTCAGATGCGGCGCCTGTTGGATTGTATCGCTTTCTCGAGAGTACGCGGTACGGGTGGTGGCAGACCGACCAGAGGCTGACGCACGAGTTGAACGCCTACAGGCAACATCTGGAGCGTCTTGAATCGCGCGAGACGCCCATTCGCGGGCGCGACCCCGAAGGCGTGTTCACCCAGTATGTGGAGCTGCCCCAGCAGTCTGAAGGCGCGTACCTGCTGGAGGCGCAGTCGGGACCGAACCGCCAAATTGCGCTGGTGGTAATCTCCTCCATCGGCGTCGTGTCGAAAGTCAGCGACGAGGCGACCGAGCTGTGGTGTACCGACCTGCGCACGGGGCAACCAATCGCAAATGTCGGTGTTCGCGTGTATCGGGAGGTCAGCGTTGGCGCGAATGAATCGCCGCCTCGCTCCGAAACGCGCATGATTGCCGAGGCGCGCGCCAATCGCGATGGGCTGGCGCGTCTGGGGCGCGTGGCGTCCTATGAAAACGACGGATACAACCGAACACTCGTCGCCGTGTATTCCCCGCGCACGGGTAATGTCGTTCACTGGGGCAACCTATTGGTCGCCTCATGGAGCAACCCGCGCACGGGCGAACCGCGCACGGGCGCGCTCTACACCGACCGCCCCATCTACCGCCCCGGACACACGGTTCACTTCAAGGGCGTCGCGCGGCTGGGCAAGATGACCGCCTACCGCCTGCCGCCGCCCAACACGCCCGTGCGAATCACGGTGCTGAACCCCCGCGACGAGGTGATCTACGAAGCGCGCACAGCGACCAACTCAATGGGCGCGTTTGCGGGCAGCTTCCCGACATCCCCTGAAGCCGAGATGGGCTACTACACTATTCGTGCGCAGGTGGGCGACCTCGGCGTGGTGGAACAGTGGGTTCCCCTCAGTGCGTACCGCAAACCGACCTACCGTATCACCCTCAAGCCCGACCGCGAGCTTTACATGCCCGACGAGACCGTGCGCATCCCCATCCAGACTGAATACTACTTCGGAATGCCTGTGCCGAATACGCAGCTGACCTACACCATCTATCGCCGCGAGGCGTGGCGCTGGTGGAGCGACCAGGCTTACGACGCCCAGCCCGTAGAGGAAGACGAACTGTCCGAGGACGCCGCTGAGGGGTGGGATTACAGCGCCGCGTATGCAGGTCAGGTGATTGCTACGGGCGAACTCACGACCGACGCGGCGGGGCGGGCGACCCTCACCCTGCGGGCAAGCGACCTGCTGACGGACGCCAGCCCAACCGCTTCCTTCCTTGACGCGGCGAGCACCAGCTACGAATATACCGTAGAGGTGTACGCGCTCTCGGAGGGTTGGGAGGGCGCAAAGGGACGCGCCTCGTTCGAGGTTGCCCCCTCCGTGTGGGAGGCGCGCCTGCAATCAGAGCGTGAGTTCGGCGACGCGGGAACCGTCTATCGCTACCGCGTGCGACTGATCGACCGACGCACGGGCGCGCCGGTGCAGGCGGCGCTGCAGTGGCAGGCGGCGACCTACCTGCTGGCGGGCGACCGCAGGCGCATCGCCGAGCAACATCAGGGCACGCTCCGAACGGACGCGCAGGGCTACGCCGCCTTCGAGTTCACGCCTGAAACAGGAGGCGACTGGGAGATTACGCTGAAGGCGCGCGACGCACAGGGCTACCTGGTGGACGCGCGTCATCTGCTGTGGGTGTGGGATGACGCCTACGCGCCGCAGTGGGATGCCCACGCGCGCGACGCCAACGCGCTGGAGGCGCGCCTGCAGAAGCGCGTCTACGAACCGGGCGAACAGGTGGAGCTGGCGCTACGCACTCCGCATCGCGACGCCGTGTTCTACATCACCCTCGAGGGCGAACGCCTCTACCATTCGCAAGTAGTCCGAGCGCAGGGCGCGCTCACCCGCGTGCGCCTGCCCATTACCCGCGAGCAAATCCCCAACGCCTTCGTCTCCGTGTGTATGGTGCGCGACAAGCAGCTGGTGCAACGCCAGCTGGAGTATCGCGTCGGTAGACGGCTGGGCGCGATGCGCGTGCAGATTCAGACCGACAAGCCGCGCTATGAACCCGGCGAAACGATGCAGGTGCGCCTGCAAACGGCTGATGCGCAGGGCAACCCCGTGCCCGCCGAACTCTCGCTGGCGGTGGTGGACGAGGCGATTTACGCCATCCGTGAGGACGACCCCGCCGCCGTGCGCAGGGCGTTCTACAGTCGGCGCTGGAACAGGGTGAATACGGACTTTTCCGCCGTGTGGCTTGCGCTGCAGGGCGACAAGGGCGAAACGGAGAATATTCGGCGCGACTTCCGCGACACCGCCTTCTGGCTGCCCATCGTGCGTACCGATGCGCGCGGCGGGGCGACCGTGCGCGTGCGCCTGCCCGACAACATCACCGAGTGGCGACTGACTGCAATCGCGCACACAACGGACACGCGAATCGGCTACGCCCGCGCGCAGGTCAAAGCCGCGAAAGACCTGACGGCGCGCCTGCGCCTGCCCATGTGGCTGGTGGAGGGCGATCGCACGGAAATTAACGCGATTCTGAGCAACGACACCGACCAGCCGCGCGAGGTGGAGGTCGAGCTGCGTGCGCCCGACGGCGTGCGGCGACAGATTGCCCGCGTGCCCGCCCGCAACTCCGTCGCCCTGCGCTGGGACTACACCCCCAGCGCGCTGGGCGAGCAGAAGTTTGTGCTGATTGCCCGTGAGCGCAACGGACGCCTGCGCGATGCCGAAGCGCGCACCCTGCTGGTCAAGCCGCTGAGCCTGACCGAGACCGACAGCCGCGCCGTCGCGCTGAACGCGGAACGCACGCTGACGCTCACCATGCACGCGGACGCGCTCCCCGAACGCGCCGCGCTGACCCTGCGCAGCTTCCCCAGCGTAAGCGCAATCGCCGTCGAGAGCCTGCCCTACCTGCTCGACTATCCCTACGGCTGCGTGGAGCAGACCGTGAGCCGATTCGTGCCCGCTCTGCTGACGCTGCAGGCGGCGAAGCAGCTTGAATTGCCCCTCGACGAGGCGACCCGACGCAAAATCGATGAAATTACTCAGCAGTCGCTACAACGCCTCCAGCGGATGCAGTGCGCCGACGGCGGCTGGGGCTGGTGGCAGGACCGTGAGTCGTCGGCGTGGACAACCGCCTATGCCGTGTGGGGCTTGCACACCGCGAAGCAGGCGGGCGTATCCGTGCCCGAAACGATGTACCAGCGCGGCGTGCAGGCGCTGGCGCGACACGCCGAGGAGATGCTCAATCACCTCCTGAACCGCAAGGATGGGGATACCAGCGCGCCGACGCACGACGCGCTTCTGGTGCTGCAGACCCTCGCGCAGACAAATGCCCCTCCGCCCGCGCGGCTGAACGCCCCCCAGCCGATGGCGCAGTGGGTCGAGTGGGCAACGCAGCCCCGCACGCCGAATAGCGAGGATTACATCCCCCCTGAATGGATGCAACCTTATCGCGCGACGCTGGCGCGCATCCTGCTGCACTGGCGCGACCTACCCGACACCCGGGCGCACCTGCAACGGCTCTGGGAAGCCATGCAACGCGACGCCCTCGAAGACCGCAGCCATATCGACTGGTCGCCCAACCGCACGGACGACCCCTACGACAGGTGGTCTTACGCCTGGTACGAGGCGGAGACGCAAGCGGAAATCCTGCTCACACTGCTGGAGGCGCGCCCGCTGGCAGAGGCGCTGTTTGGCAGCCTGCCGCGCTACGAGCAGCTGTTGGGCAAGACCGCCGTGGGGCTGGCGCTGGGCTACCGCAATCAGGCGTGGTACTCCAGCCGCGACACGGCGCGCGCGGTGGAGGCGCTGCTGGCGTACAGCGTGCGCTACGAACGCGACAGCGCGCTCGAGGGCGCCTACGAAGTGTGGCTGAATGGGCAACGGGTGCGCACAATCACCGTGCAGGCGCAGGGCGCGCGACGAGTCGCCCAGACGCTGCGTCTGACGGGCTTGCCATGGCGCAGGGGCGAGAACACGCTCCTGCTGCGCCCCACGCGCGGCGCGCCGCTGATTAGCCTGACGCTCGAACAGCCGCGTAAGCTCAGCTTCCAGCACGCCGACGCGCCCACAGGACCGCTGAAGCTGCGCGTCTACCGTGTGGAACGCCCCGCCGAGATGACGACGCCAGGCGAGCGGCTGCGTCCCCTGCGCTCAGGCGACACAGTGCGCACAGGCGACCTGCTGCGCATCGATGTCGTCGCCCGCATGCCGCAGAAGGTCTCGCGCCTCGACTACACCGTGCTGGAGACGCCCTTCCCCGCAGGCTGCGCCCCGTTCGACACCGAGGCGTTCTACACCAGCTGGTGGTGGGACTACGCTCATGAGGAGGTGCGCGACGATCGCGCCGTCGCCTTCCGCAGTCGCTGGCAACGCGGCGACGAGTATCGCTACACTCTGCTCGTGCGCGCCGAGTCGCCGGGCGAGTATACTTTATTACCAGCGCACCTGTGGGGGATGTATGCGCCGTTTCAGGCGCACAGCAACCCATTCCGAATCCGAATCGCTGCGAGGTGAGAACAATGCGACAACACTGGGAACGCTACCGATGGCTTGGCTGGCTGCTTATGCCCGTAGTGGGCAGTCTGCTGTTGATTCTCGCGCCGTGGGTGGTGCAGGAACTGCGCCCCATCCATTCCAGCGCGCTCTTTCGGGAGGCGCGGGTGGAGCTGGCGGCGCAGCAACATCTCTGGCATCGAGTGCACGGCGCGGCGCTCTATGTGCGCGCGCTGACACGCGCGGGCGAGATTCAGCAAGCGATTGAATTCGTGGACGCCCTGCCTCCCGCAATCAAGCCTCCCGTGCAGCACGAGTTCATCCATGCGCTCATTGCTGCTGGCGCGCTGGATCTCGCGCTGGAACGCGCCCGCGAACAAATCACACCGATCAACTACAAACTCCCCTGGCAATCGTATGAAGAGCCAGAGTCGCTCTACGGGTATCTCGCCAGCGAACTGATAGAGGCGGGACGCTACGAAGACGCCCTGCAAGCCATCCGCTGGGCATGCCAGAAAGAGTCGGGCAACATGTACGAGACCGCTTACCTGCTGATTGCGCGTCGAGCGGTTCAGGCGGGTCAGATGGACACTGCCCTCCGCGCGCTGGAGCATGCGCCTGCGCATCGTGCCTTTGGAGAGACGCTCCTTGTGGTGAACGCCCTGCTGCAACGCAGTCAACCTGCGCGCGCCCTGAACTTCCTGAACCGCCAGATGAAGCGACTGGAGCAAAAAGACGATGATCTCGTCGAGCTGCCGCCTGCGCTGGAAGCCGCTGTGCAGCACGCATCGACTCTGGCGCGCGCGGGGCGCACGAACGACGCCGCCCAGCACGCTGAGCAGACCCTGCGCCGCTACCTGCGCGCGCATACCCAGCAGACGATTAATTTCGACGCCCTGTATACGCTCGCTGTGCGCTTCACTGAATGCCTGCCCGCGGAAACCATGCGGCGCATCCTCGACCGACTGCCGACCGACGCCTACGAATGCGCCGAGACACACCTGCGCGGCGGCTACCTGCAGGGGCTGGTGAACACAAGGCGCTGGGGTGCGCTGACCGCTGCGCGAAAACGCGACAGCGACTTCGAAATCAGAGGAATCCCGTCGCACTGGATTGTCGTTGCGGGGCTGCTTCAGGAAGGCAGAGTGTCGGAGGCGCGCACGCTGACTCGCAAAGACCCCGAATCGGACCGCGCACGCTGGGTGCAATCCCAGCTGCAACAGCTTCGGCAAAAGTACCCGACGATATCCCCCGAGACGCAGCGCGCCCTTGAACGAATCGCGCGCCAGTGGGTGGTGCAGTACGAATTTCTGGAACCGGACTTCGTAGACGCGCTGGCGCTGGGGATTGTGGCGTCTGGCTCGGAGCGATTCTTTCGGGACGCAGCGCAGGTAATACGCTGGACCGACTCTGCCAATCCTCATATAACCAACGCGCCTTTTGTGTTCCAATCCGCGTACTATCTGGGGCTGGACAACCCTGCGCTTGACGAGTTGATACGTGGGACTGACCCGGAGGAAGTCTACTGGGTTTACGGCGTCGCGGCGGTGGCGCAGGCGGGACGGCTCGAACAGGCGGAAGCGCTGCTGCAACGGGCGGGTCGCCTGTCCGACTCAGACGCGGCGACCTATCGCGCGGGGTACGCGATTGGGCTGGCGAAGCGCGGGCGCTACCGCGAGGCGGTACGGATGGCGCGCGGACTGCCCTACGCGGGGCATCGAGTCTTCGCGCTTGCCAACATCGCCGCCGAGCTGAAAAAACAGGGGATGTGAAGCGGGAAAACCGAACCGCCTGTCGAATCGGCAGGCTATGAAACTCGCCTGTCAGGAAGGTCTTGTGCCCGGCAACAGCCTGCCGGAGCGCCTGGAGCGGCTCGCCGCGTGGGGCTACGAGGGCATCGAGTTCTGGGGCGGCGGCGTCAAGGAGCGCGTCGCCGAAATCCAGAGCGCGTTGCGCAATAGCCCTGTGCGCGCCAGCACCATCTGCGCGGGGTTTCGCGGCTGCCTGCTCGACGCCGACCCCAGCCAGCGCGCCCTCGCGATGCAGGACATCCGTGAGTTGCTCTTCGTCGCGGGCGACATCGGCGCCGTCGGGCTGATTGTCGTGCCCATCTTCGGCGCGCCGCGCCTCCCCGACCTCAGCCCGCTCGCGACGCCCGAACCACTGGAGCGCGACCTGCTGCTCAAGCTGCTCGAAGACCTGCTCCAGACTGCCGAGAAAGCAGGCGCGCACATCCTGCTGGAACCGCTCAACCGCTACGAAACGCACTTCCTGCGCCGACTGGAGCAGGCGGCAAGCCTGTGCGACGCGCTGCCCCATCCCCACCTGAAGCTGATGGCGGACTTTTTCCACATGAGCATCGAGGAGGCGGACATTCCCGCCGCGCTGCGCGCCGCAGGCAACCATCTCGCGCATGTGCATCTGGCAGACAGCAACCGCCTGCTGCCCGGGCAGGGGCACACCGACTTTCGCAGCGGATTCGCCGCCCTGCGCGCGATGGGCTACACGGGCTACATGGCGCTGGAGTGCGGCGTCGCGGGCGACCCACTCGTCGAGCTGCCGAAAGCCGCCGCCTACCTCAGGGAGCAGATGGCGGCGGGCTGAGTTGATAAACCTCCACCATCCGCTCGGCGAACACCAGCTGCAGGCGTCCGCGCGCGATGGCGTCGTAGTAAAGTGCGCGCCACGCTTCGGGCGTCCCCTGCGGCGTGAACTGGCGGTTGATGAGCAGGTACGCATACCCATTCGCCGCCATCCAGTCGGCGAGCGCGTCCCCGTCGCGCAGGGAGTCGTAGGGTATCAGCCGATGATGCCCCGCGTTGCCCCACATATAGCGCCGCTGCAGGTAGTAGCCGCGCGTCTCGTCCAGCAGGATAACGCCTGCGTCGGGGGGCGTCTGCTCGTTCAGAAAGCGCACGGCAGGGTAAATCTGCAGGCGTCGGTTCAGATAGGCGTCGCGGTCGCGCATTGCCAGCGGCAGCACGGGCAGGTAGACGCTGCCCATCAGCCACAGCGTGAAGCCTGCCTGCAGCGCGAGCAATCCGCTGTAGCCCATCTGCGCCCAGCGCGCCGCTCGCCCGACGCTCGCCAGCCCGCCCGCCGCCAGCAGCGGCAACAGCAGCAGCCAGTAGCGAATCTGTTGCATCAGGTAGAACCAGCCGACTGTGTGCAGCCCCACGAACGCGAGCAGATAGCCTGCGCCCTGCGATAGCCCGCCTGAAAGCCACAGGCTCGGCAGTCCCAGCGCGCCCACGCCCAGCGACGGCAACAGGAACACCCGCTCGCCCACCCGCGCGCCGATGGGGTCGGCAAACGGCGCAGGCGACGCCGACAGGTTCCACGGCGCGAGCAGCAACTGCGCTGGCTCGCGTCCCAGCCCGAACTTGAGCTGGTCGTTGCGGTAGGCGTCCGCCTGCGCCTGGCTCCAGTTCTTGCCCCCGAAAATCTCGTAGGCGAACGGATACACGGGGTTGCCCGTCCACAGGTAGTTGCGCAGGTACCACGGCGCGCCTATCGTGCCTGCGAGCAGCCCCGCGCCCACCAGCGTCGGCGTCAGTTTCGCCTGACCCGTCCGCAGCAGCCACACCAGCCCCACCACGCCCCACAGCCCCGCCGTGAGCAGCGCGGTGTATTTGGTCGCCAGCGCGAAGCCCATCAGCGCGCCCGACGCCCACAGCCAGCGACGATTGCCCTCCTGCACCGCATACGCCAGCGCGAACACGCCCAGCGAGGCGTACAGTGCGGTCGCGAGGTCGGCGTAGGCGCTGAACATCTGCCACAGGAAGGCAGGCGCACCCAGCATCAACGCCCCCGCCCACACGCCCGACACGCCCCGCCGCTGCAAAAAGCCCGCCGCGCCCAGCGCCGTCAGCATCCCCACTGCCCAGTGTGTCGTCTTCGCCGCCGACTCGCCCGATATGCTCAGCCCCCATAGGTAGAGCATATCCTGCAACGGCGGAAAGTAGCTCTGGTGCATAAAGGGAATCTCCACCATCCTGCCCGCCTGCAGGTAGAGCTTGGGAAAGGCGAGGTGATAGGCGAGCGCGTCCCACTCGTTGCCGTCGGGCGGCAGGGCGCATAATAGCAGACTCAGCACCGCCAGCGCGCCGCATAAAAGAGAGAACGCTATCCGAATCCAAGAGGAATCGCCCAGTACCCCCCTCCATGAGGTTCCCCCCACTTCGCGAGGGGAACCGCTTTCTAAGTGGTTCCCCCCGCCTGCGGGGGGAACCTGCAGGAGGGGGGTATTCATCATCCGCCATCCCGCCGCCGCCAGCGCGCCCGCCACAACCAGCGGCGTCCACGGGACGAAGCCCATCAGCCCCAGCACGGCGCAGCCCACAATCAGGTACGCCCACACGCCCAGCGCGAATGCGCCGCCATACGCCAGCTGCTCCAGTCGGTTCGGCGTCCAGCGACGCGCCCACACGCCGCCCGCCAGCGTCAGCGCAACGACCGCAACCAGCCCGACCAGAACGCCCAGCACGCCGATAGTGTACCGCTTAAACCAGCGGCGTCTTGCCCGGCACTGGCACAGGGTCCTGCGGCGCGGGGCTATCGTAGCCGATGTTCAGCACGCGCTCGACATAGTTCTGCTTCGAGTTCAGCGCGGCGTCCCAGGTAACCACCTTGCCCGTGTAGGCGGACATGCGCCCCATAATCGCCGTGAGCGTGCTTTCGGCAATCGTGCGCGTCTCGTTAATCGGCGCGCCCTTGCGAATGCTCTCTATCAGCACGCGATGCTCTTCCACATACGGGTTCAGCCACTGCCTGCCTGGCTCCCATGTCTCTTTGCCGCGCACATAGAAGTTGGTGAACTGCTCCATCAGCGCCTGCCCCTCCGCGCCGACCACCGTGTTGGAGACGCGGTACGCCGTGTTGTCCATCTGGCGGCACATCGCCAGCACGCGCACGCCGTTGGGATACTCGTACTCAATCGCGAAATGGTCGTACACATCGCCGTATTCGGGCGCGGTGCGCACCTGACGCCCGCCCATCGCCATCGCCCGCACGGGCACGCTGCCCATCACCCAGTTCATCACATCGATGTTATGCACGAACTGCTCCACAGGCTGGTCGCCCGCAATCCAGGTGTAGAACAGCCAGTTGCGTAGCTGATAGACCATATCGCTCCAGCCCGCCTCGCGCGGCTTGGGCGCGGGGCTGGCGGCGTTGTAGTAGGCGTAGGCGGCGCGCAGCTCGCCGATGTGCCCCGCGCGGATGCGCTCAATCACGCCCTGATAGCCCGGATGCCAGCGATACTGCGTGCCCGGCATCACGCCCAGCCGCTTCTGCTGTGCCATCTCGCCCCCGCGCAACACCATCCGCACCCCTTCCGGGCACACGGCGACGGGCTTCTCCATAAACACATGCTTGCC
Source organism: Armatimonadota bacterium (assembly GCA_037442365.1). GTDB lineage: Bacteria > Armatimonadota > Fimbriimonadia > Fimbriimonadales > GBS-DC > GBS-DC. Next base: position 58,569 of record JBBIQK010000008.1, read on the forward strand.
TGCCTCGACCGCCGCCAGAAAATGCACGGGTCGGAACGCAGGCGGCGTGCAGAGCAGCACCATGTCAATCCCGCTCTCCAGCACCTTTTTGTAGGCGTCGAACCCCACGAAGCGACGCTCCGACGGAACCTGCACGCGCTCGGAGAACTGCTCTTTCAGCCCTTCGTAGCTGGCGGTGAGGCGGTCTTCGAAGATATCGCCCAGCGCCCAGATAATCGTGCCCTCGTCGGCGCGCAGGCAATCGATGGCGGCGCCTGTGCCGCGCCCACCGCAGCCCACAAGCCCCACCTTGATACGGTCCGAACCCTGCGCATGCACCATCGACGCGAGCGGTAGCGCACTCAACGCCACGCCCGCTTTCAAAAATTCCCGGCGTGTGATAGACTGGCTCATAGCGCCTCTATTATAGCGCATCCCGCAAATTCCTGCCCGTCGGGTATAATCTCAGCGAGGTATCACTACCAATGTTAGAAACGCCTGTTCGTACCGAGTTTACACGCTTTGAAGCCATCGCCGAGAAGGCGCTGGCGGGCGAGCGGCTGTCCTTCGAGGACGGCGTCGCGCTGTTCCACTACCCCAACCTGCCCGCGCTGGGCGCACTGGCGCACGCTGTACGCATGCGCAAACTCCCTCACCTCTATGTGACCTATGTCATCGGGCGCATCATCAACTACACGAATGTGTGCTGGGTGCGCTGCAAATTCTGCGCCTTCTACCGCCCGCCCAATCACGAGGAGGGCTATCTGCTCAGCGACAAGGAGATTCTGCAGAAAATTGACGAGCTGGTGCGTCAGGGGGGCGTCGAGGCGCTCATTCAGGGCGGGCTGAACCCCAAACTGAAAATCGACTACTACGAGCGGCTGTTCCGACTCATCAAGCAGCATTACCCGCAGGTGATTATCCACGGGCTATCGCCGACGGAGATTCTCTATATCGCGCATATTTCGCGTCTGAGCGTGCGCGAGTGCCTGCAGCGGCTCATCGACGCGGGGCTGAACTCCATTCCGGGCGCGGGCGGCGAGATTCTGGTCGATCGCGTGCGCCAGCAGATTGCCCCCTTCAAAGACACCGCGCAGGAATGGCTCGACTTTATGCGCGAGGCGCACCTGCTGGGACTGCGCAGCACCGCCAGCATGATGTATGGGCATGTCGAGACCATCGAAGACCGTGTGGAGCATTTCATCCGCCTGCGCGAGGTGCAGGACGAGACGGGCGGCTTCACGGCGTTTGTGTGCTGGAACTTCCAGCCCGAAGGTACCGACCTGCCGACGGTGCGCAAGGCAACCCCTGCCGAGTACCTGCGCACCGTCGCCGTCGCACGGCTGATGCTGGACAACTTCGACCACCTGCAGGCGAGCATCCTCACGCAGGGTCCCAAAGTGATTACCGTCGCCCTTCGCTACGGGCTGGACGATATGGGCTCCACCATGATCGAGGAAAATGTCGTCTCGGCGCAGGGGTCTAAATTCATCCTGAACGCGCAGGAGATCGAGCGCGTGATTCGCAGTGCGGGATTCGTTCCCAAACGGCGCAATACACGCTATGAGATTCTGGATTAGACAATCTCCTGCCACGCCTGCGCCAGTTGCGTGCGCTGGGCGTCGGTCAGGTCGCGCAGGGGTGGGCGCACACGCGTTGCGGGAAAGCCCGCCCGCTCCAGCGCCCATTTGAAGTTCGCAGGCGCGGGGTAAGCGTCGATTGTGTCGGCGGCGGCGTCGATCAGCGATTGCAATCCCGCACATTCCTCGCCCCGCTCGAACGCGCGGCACAGCGCGACCATGCGCGGCAGGTACACATTCGCCAGCCCGCTGATCGACCCCGCGCCGCCCCCACGCAAACACTGCCAGAGCAGCTTCTCCTCGCCGACCCACACGTGCAGGCGCGGCGCGTATTTCAGGAACTGGCGCATCGAACGCACGCTGCCCGAACTGTCCTTGACGCCGTACAGATTCGGATGTTCCAGCAGGGCGTCCACAAGCGGGGGCGTGATTTTGACGCGCGTGCGCTGGGGGATGTTATACAGAATCACAGGCAGCCGACTGGCATCCAGCACGGCGCGGTAGTAGGCAATCAGCCCCTCCAAGGGCGCAGGGTAATAGAACGGCGGGGCGACCATCAGCGCGTCGCAGCCGACCCGGGCCGCCTGACGCGCCAGATAGAGCGTCTCGTCCAGACTACAGGTAAGCACACCCGCCGTAATCTGGAGCCGTCCCCTGCCCTGCACAGCGAGCGCATACAGCTGCGCCTTTTCGGGCGCACTCAGTGAGGGACCTTCACCCGTCGAGCCTGCAACCACCGCCCCCTGCGCGCCCTGTGCCTCGAAGTGCGCCAGCAGCCGCGCGAAATAGGGCGCGTCGATGGCGCCCTCCCCCGTAAACGGCGTAATCGCCGCGACATGTACCCCCACGCGCACTGGTTCCATGCTCAGAAAGGAAATCGTAGACGCGCACTCATGAAACTGAACAAGCCCCGCCAGAACTCAGCGCGCGCACGCGTTTCCATCGCCTCCGCCTCTATCTGTGCAATTGCCATCCCCGCCTCCGCTTCAGGCGGAATCTCCGCCGCACGCGCATCCTGCAGCACGCGCGCCATCTTCTCCAGCTCCGAATTATCGACCCACACCCCGCCACACTGATCGCAGGTGTCCAGCTCAATATTCGAGCTATACAGATAATGGTACGGACGCAGTGCGTACCGACACACAGGGCACAATCGCTCCCACGGCGGGTCATAGGCGACCACTTCGGGCTGATACAGCGTATCGAGGCGCGGCAGAATCTGTTCATCGATGGTTTTGAGTCGCGTCAACTCGTCGGCGTCGAACCAGATGCCTGCGCAGGCGGGACACACATCGATGGTCACGCCGTAATGCACCTCGGGCTTCAGCTCTATCTGACACACTGGACACAATCGCTCTCTCATGGCTGCTCTCCAACAGGTGCGCCGCGCAGAGTCAGTGCGAAATCGCCCGCTACTTTTCCTGCACGCATGTTAAGTGTACCTCGAATCTGGCGCGTCCAGCCCGACTGCGTATCCACATACACCGTCATCGTGCCCTCCATCTGGGGCAGCGAGTCGGGCATCGGCTCTACCTGCACGCGGATTCGGTAGCACGACGCGCCCTCCAGCGTCTCGATACCTTCCAGCTGACAGAGATACTTCACTTCAAGGCTGCCAACGCGCTCCACACGCCCCCACTGCGCCCCAATCCGTACTGGACGGTCGGGATATGCATAGCGGAACGCGCCGATAAAAAAGCTCCCCTCGTCGAGCGGGGTCTCGCGTCCGTCGGGAAACAGCCGCCAGCGTGTTCGGGGCTTAATCGCGCCAAAGGGCGCCGCGCTCGCCTGCAGGCGTTGCAGAGCGTCCGGCTCCATTTGCAGGGTGCGCTCCACAATTGCGCTGCCGTCCGACTCCACGGATTGCACGCGGTCTATGTAGCGCAACTCCAGCGTGTCGGTCTGTTGTTGCAGCGAGCCCTGCAGGGTCAGCGTGTAGCGCCACTGGTCGCCGGGGCGCAGGGTTCGGCGAATTGTATGCTCTGGCTCGCGGCAGCCCGTGAACAGCCACGCCGCAAGCCAGAGCATGCACAACAGACGCGACACGCCTGCCATTTAGAACTGGAAACCAATCGTGAACGAGAATCCGTTCGCGCGGTCGCGGTTCGCGCCGAAGCGGTCGGTAACATCGAAGTTCAGCTCCGCGCTGTAGGAGTCGTTGAACCAGAGGGTCAGCCCAACGCGCCCGCCAAAGATATTCTTACTCGGTCCCGTCGTGTCCACGATGTAGAGACCTGCGCCCAGCCGTAGCTGCAGGCGCATATCGCTATCGCCGACCGGCTGCTCGTACACCTGCGTCACCAGCAGGCTGGTAATCGCGCCGCGCGAGCCGCCCGTCTGATGCGTGAACAAATCCGCGCTCAGCTCGGTCGCGTCGCTGCCCAGAAGCGGCACACCGTCCGTCGCGAAGGTCAGCCCGACAGCGAACCAGGTCTTGTTGAACGCCTGCAGGTCGGTGTCCGACGGGAAGTATGCCCCGAAGCGCAAACGCGCCGCCGCCGTTTCCAGCTGTGCCGACGCCGTCGCAAAAGCCAGAGTCATCAGCGCGCCCAGCGCGCTCCAGCGTATCCAGCGATTCATCATCATTCAGTCAACCTCCATGTTCTATTGGGGGATCCCGTTCTTGTGTTCGCGGCGACGCGCATCTTTCCTGCTACTTCTGACGGCGTTTCTGAGGGTATCATGAGGATATGCAGACCGAGACGACAGTGGCTGTGGGCGGCGAGGCGACGGTGGCAATCACGCCCGCCCCGCAAGCGACTCAGGCGATGGCGCCTGCGCAGTGCCCCATCTGTGCGCAAACGAACCCACCCGGCGAACTCTACTGCATCGAGTGCGGCTTTCTGCTCAGTAGCGCCGTGCCGACAGAAACCGCCCCCGCAGGCGCGTATCCGAAACTGCGCGACAGCGCGGGGCGCGAATTCCTGCTCAAGGCGGGTGAGAACATCATCGGGCGTGACCCCAGCAGCGATGTGCTGATCAGCGACGGCACGGTGAGCCGACGGCACGCATGCATTATCATCGAGGAAAACCACGCCTACCTGCAGGACCTGGGCAGCACGAACGGCACGCAGCTGAATGGGCAGCCTGTCGGTGCAGAGCGTACTCCCGTACCTCCCAATGCAACGCTTCAGTTCGGCAGTGTGCAGATGACGCTGGAGCTGCCCGAAGGCTTCGAGACGCCGACCGTCGCCGCCGAAGTCGCGCCGCCGCTGGCGTATCTGGTCGGCGTCAGCGACGCCAGCCTGCGCTTCCCGCTCTATACACGCCTGCAGCGCATCGGGCGACGCGCAGGCAACGACATCGTGATTCCCGACGCCTATGTGTCGGGACAGCACGCGACTATCGAGATTGTCGGCGCGGATGTGCGCCTCACCGATCTGGGCAGCACAAACGGTACCTTTATTGGCGAGACCCGTATCGCGCCCAACATGCCCGCCACCGTGCCCCCCGACGCAGTGCTGACGCTCGGCAAAACGCAGTTCCGCATCGAGTGGGCAACTGACGCGCCGACCGAGCCTGCCGACGAATCCGCCCCTGAAACTGATGCCCAAGCGCAGACGCAAGCCGAATCGACCGACGAGGCGTAAAATGAACGAAGCGCGCCGCGTGCAGAGCATGCTGGGCGTACTCTTTGTGGCGATTGCCGCGCTGGCAATCGCCGTGGGGGTGTGGCTGCGCCTGACCCCTGCGCCGCCCACTCAGCCCATCCAGCCGCCCCGCGACGCGAAAATCTACATCCCCCGCGTGAACCCACAGGGCGAGCTGACCTACGAGAGCAAGCCTGTCGCCATCCAGAACCCAAGCGCGGCGTACATGGAGGTCTTCGAGACGCTCATCCGCGAGTCGGGCGTGTTCCCCAAAGGTGTGCGACTGCTGAGCGCGACCCTGCAGGATGGCACACTGCAGCTCAACTTCTCGCAGGAGCTGACCCAGAACTTCGAGGGCGGCTCGGACGAAGAAGCCGCGCTGGTGAACGCTGTCGCCAGCACGGCGGGCAGCTTTCCGAATGTTCAGCGCGTCGAAATTCGGGTCGAAGGCAAGCCCATTGAGAGCCTGGGCGGGCACATCGACCTCTCGCAGGCGTTGCCTGTGAACCGCTAAGTGAGGCTATGGCGCAACAATCACCTTAAGCGCTTCGGCGCGGCGCAGCAGGGCGTACCCTTCAGGCGCGCGCGACAGGGGCAGGCGGTGCGTAATCAGCCGCTCCACCGGCAGCCCGTCGGCAATCAGCGTCAGCGCGTAGCGCATCTCGACATGGCTCGCCGAGTAGCTGGGAATCAGACGCGTTTCGCGCATATAGACATCGTGCCAGTTAAGGGGGAACCGCGTTTCTGGCGGCGCGGGCGTGAACAGCACCACCGCCCCGTCGGGCGCGACAATCTGCATCGCAAGCGCCAGCGCCGCCTCGTTGCCCGGTCCGACCACCACCACCACCGCGCCCTCTGGCAGACTGCGGGGCGCATCGTCGGCGTGCAGCGGCGTCGCGCCCAGCGATTCGGCGAACGCCAGCCGATGCTCCAGTCGGTCAATCGCGAAAATCTGTCCCACGCCCCACGCCTGCCCCAGCAGCAGGTGCAGCATGCCCATCACGCCCATGCCGACTATTGCCAGCGTGTCGCCCGGTTTCAGTTCTGCACGCCGTAGCGACTTGACCACGCACGCCAGCGGCTCCACGAACGCCGCCCGCTCGTCCGACACATCGTCGGGAATGCGTAGCAGGTCCGTCTGCACAATTTCGGCAGGCGCGATGAACCGCTCGCTCAGCCCGCCCGGAGTGAGTTTCGTGAGCCGCCATGTGGGGCAGTGAACGAACGCGCCCCGCCGACACAGCGCACACTTCAGGCATGGCGCATGGTGATGCGCCGCCACGCGGTCGCCCACCGACAGCCCCTGCACGCCCGCGCCCAGCGCCTCAATCTCGCCAACCAGTTCATGCCCGGGCGTCAGGGGCGCTTTGCGCAGGGTGTACCAGTCCATCACTTCGCCTGTGCAAAGCCCGCAGGCGCGCAGGCGTATCAGGGCTTCTCCAGCGTTCAGGGGCGGCAGATCAACAGACTCCCAGTGATAGTCGCCGTCGGGCGTCAGTCGCCACGCATGCGTGCGTATGGACATCGTTATACCCCTCCCCACAGCAGCTCCATCAGCAGCGGCTCGTACCTGCGGCGCAGGGTTGCGTTCGCGTAGCCAATCCAGCCGACGGGCGCGCGAATGTCCAGCGGGGCGCGCAGCGGCTCGCCGCGCAAGTCGGTAATCTGCACGCCCAGCTCCTGCGCAATCAGCGCGGTGCAGATGTCGTAGGGATGGCAGGTCAGCGGCGCGACCTCCAGCCCCTCCTGTGCGAACGCCCACGGGCGAATGTCCGCAATCAGCCGATCGCGCCCGCTCATCAGCTCGAACAGTTGTCCCCCCGTCGAGGCGTACTGGTCTTCGAACACCAGCGGGTTGACGCTCGCGCCCAGCGCGCGCGCCCAGAACGCCGACTCCAGCGCCACAATCGTCTGCTTGCCTTCGGGGAACGGCTTCACGAAGGACGCAAAGCCGTGTTCGAGGCTCTCGGCGCGGCTGGGCGTTAGTGGGGTGGGCTGTATATCGCCTGTGAGCATGTTGTGCAGCTCGGCGTGCGCGCCCTGCCCCCGCACCGCCCACAGATGGTACGCCAGATAGCAGCGCGTGGTGGGCAGCTCGGTCTGCATCGCCAGCAGTACATGCTCCAGCGTCGTCTCGCGTCCGAAGTTGGGCGCAATCGCACTCAATAGCCACGCGCTCCGCTTGTCGTACATAATCGGGCGTGTGCCGTCGATAGGGTCCACAATCAGCAGGAACTCCGCCTCGCGCGCAGGCGTGCCTTCAGGCAGCGGATACCAGCCGTCGTCGCCGATGCCTTCGGCAATCAGCACGAACGGCGACTCTTGCGCCCATTCGCGGCACAAGTCAATCAACAGTGTCTCTAAGTGCGCATCGATGGCGTATTGCGTGTCGCCCCCCGCGTCATGGCTCACCTGCGCCAGCACATGGGGGTTCTGGGCGCGCATCTGGCGATACAGATGGTCGCGCAGGCGAAGGTGCAGCTGGCGCAGGCGATTGCGGTAGAAGCTGATCTCGCGGCTCAGCAACAGGCTCATGGCGGTGTGATTTTACCCCAGTCTTGGGGTATACTACAGGTAAGATGGTAGAGTACCCAAGCAGTCGAGAGATGATTCGAATTGATGGCTCCTATGGCGAAGGCGGCGGGCAGATATTAAGAACGGCGTTAGCCCTTTCGATGATTACAGGTCAGCCTGTGGAGTTTTACAATTTGCGCGTGAAGCGCCCCAATCCGGGCTTGCAGCCGCAGCATCTGACCGCAATCCACGCCGCTGCCACCATCAGCAACGCGCGCGTCGAGGGCGCGATGATTGGCTCGACCGAGCTGCGCTTCGAACCGAACGAGGTCGTCGGCGGCGAGTTCATGTTCGACATCGAGGACATCTCCGGGCAGGGTTCCGCAGGCGCGGTCATGCTGATTGCGCAGACCGTGCTGTTGCCACTCGCGCTCAAAGGGCAGTCGGCGAGGATAACTATCATCGGCGGCACGCATGTGGGCTGGAGTCCGGGCACCGATTATGTGGAGTATGTGTACCTCCCTGCCCTGCGCCATTTCGGAGTGAACGCGCGCGTGGAGACGCTGGAGGGCGGCTTTTACCCGCGCGGCGGCGGGCGCGCCGTGTTGTATGTCGAGCCCGCGCAGACGCCCCTGACGCCCATCGACTGGCGCGAACGCGGCAAGCTCAGGGCGATTCGGCTCATCTTCACCCTGTCGAACCTGCCTGAAAACATTCTCCGTCGGGGCGATCAGGCGGCGGAAACGCTCATCGGGCTTATCGGTTTACGCCCTGAGTTCGTGCATCGGGTGCTGCCCTCGCGCGGATTTGGGCTATCCGTGACGCTTGCCGCAGAGGCGGAACATGGTTATGCAGGGTTCATCCGACTGGGACGCCGTGGGATCGCCATCGAGCAGGTCGTCGAAGAGGCGTGGGACGAATTCACCAAATGGGCGAAGACCCGCGCCGCCGTGGACTACTTCCTCTCAGACCAGCTCATTCTGCCCGCGCTCTTTGCGAAAGGCGCCAGCGCGTGGACGACCCACCGCGCCACCAGCCACCTGCGCACACTGCTGTGGCTCGTGCCCCAGCTCGTGAAAACGGGCGTGGAGTTGACCCAGCAGGCGGACGGCAATAGCCTCGTGCGCATCCTGCCCGGCGAGGACACCATCAACCTCGTCGCGAACGGCAAATCGTCAGACATCTACGAAGAATCGGAGACTCCAGCGTTCTGAGTCGCGTTCCAGGCGCAGCCCGTGATAGGTCACGGACTTCACGGGCGCGCCCTCCCACTCCAGCTGCTGGGGTTCAATCGGGCGATGGTGCGCCTGCGCCGTCAGACGCCAGCGACCGTCCGCCTGATGCACCTCGACGCCTTCATAACGACTGAAGAGCCAGTGATGCACCTCGAAGTGGTACAGCAACTCGTTCAGCCACTTCACCATCAACATTTCTAAATCAGGCGCGTGCAGGGTGATGGCGACCCGCTCGGTGGGCGGATACTGTGCGGGGTCAATCATCAGTCGGAACAGCCCATGCGCGGCGGTCTCGAACAAATCAGGCAAACTCGCCGCCTCCACCGCCAGCCCCTTGTCCGCCGTGTGGTCTAAAATCTGGTACTTGCCCATCGCCCACCCAAGTATACCGCCTCAAAATCCTCCCAAATCGGGGTATAATAGGCTACGCAACGCTGCGGTTGGTGAATCGGCGCTCAGCGAGGGGGCTGTCGGCTAAGGGAGTGTCTGCATATGATGATTCTGATGAAGCGTGAAGCAACCGAGGAACAGATTCAGGCAGTTTGTGAAGTTATTCACGAGCACGGGATGGAGTCGCTGGTGCTGCCCGGTGGGGCGCGCGTCGCCGTCGGGATTCCCAGCGCGATTCCCCCAGAGCTGCGTCCCGTGCTGGATCAGCACCTGTCGGCGATGGACGGCGTCGATCAGGTGATTCATATCACGCGCCCCTACAAGCGCGCCTCGCGCGATTTCCACCCACACGACACGATCGTACGAATTGGGCATGTGGAAATCGGCGGCGGTCGCTTCACGGTGATGGCAGGCCCCTGCGCCGTGGAGAGCTACGAGCAGTTGAGCGAGGCGGCGCGCGCCGTCAAAGCAGCGGGCGCACAGGTTCTCCGCGCAGGCGCGTACAAACCCCGCACCTCGCCCTACTCGTTCCAGGGGCTGCAACGCGAGGGGCTCGAGATTCTCCGTGCCGTGGCACAGGAGGTGGACATCCTGACGGTCAGCGAAGTGATAGACCCCCACGATGTGGAGATGATGGGCGAGTATGTCGACATTCTGCAAATCGGCGCGCGTAATATGCAGAACTTCCCGCTGCTGGTCGCGGCGGGCAAGTCGGGCAAGCCGGTGCTGCTCAAGCGCGCTCCCAGCGCCACCATCGACGAGTGGCTCGCCGCCGCCGAGTACCTGCTCACGCACGGCAACGAACAGGTGATGCTCTGCGAGCGCGGCATCGTGCCCATCGACCGCGCCTATGTACGCAACACGCTCGACATCAACGCCGTGCCCGTCACCAAGTACCACTCCCACCTGCCGATTATCGTCGACCCCAGTCATGGGATTGGGCACGCGCGCTATGTACCTGCGCTTGCGCTGGCGGCGACGGCGGCAGGCGCGGACGGGCTGATTATCGAGGTGCATCCGCATCCCGACCGTGCGCTCTCCGACGGCGCGCAGTCGCTCACGCCCGAGGCGTTCACGCGTCTGATGGCGCAAATCAGCGCGCTCCGTGCCGCGCTTGCGCCTGCTACTGCAAAATGATTTGACTCGTAGGAGAGGAACTATGCAGATTGCGAATTCTGCGATAGAAAACTGCACCACGAGCTTTTCTGGCGGAGTTTCTGTGCGTATTTTTATCCCTTCCGGAAACCCAGAAGAGTTGAAGATTATCGAGGTGCTTAACTGGATTGGGAAGGGATTTGTCTTCCCTCGTGCTCTATATGCTCAGGTTAGACAAAACCATGAGCTCGTCCGATCGGGGGTCTATGTGCTTTGGGGCCCTGACGAGTCCACTCAGCGACTGCGTGTATACATCGGCGAGGGTGACCCAGTTCGAGCCCGTATAGACTCGCATGTGAGAGAGCAGGATTTTTGGACACATGCGGTGGTGTTTGTCAGCAAAGATCAGAATCTAAACAAGGCGCACGTGAGGTCATTGGCATCAATTTAAGCCCTTTTGGGCTATAATCTTAGCATGCACAACGGCAACTGACATCTACTGAACAGCTGGAGAACATCCTGCGACGACTCTTGGACACCGAAGCCGACACACTCGC
>JBBIQK010000009.1:0-59343 GCA_037442365.1 Armatimonadota bacterium
TGCTGGCGTTGGCGGACTGGGTGCTGTTGGTGACGAATGTGCCGTGTACGCTGGCAAGTGCGCACGAGGTGGGGGTGTTGGCGCGTGTACGGTGGCAGATAGAAATATTGTTTCGTGTGTGGAAGAGTGTGCTCGCGATTGATGCGTGGCGCAGTCGGAACCCGTGGCGGGTGTTGTGTGAGGTGTATGCGAAGTTGCTTGGGGTGGTGTTGTTGCACTGGCTGGTGGTGTTGGCGCGCGGGCGTGTATGGGACTTGAGTCTGCATCAGGCGGCGCGTGCGTTGCAGAAGGTGTGTGGGTTGTTGGTGTGGTGGATGGTGAGGCGTTGTCGTTTGGGGGATGTGGTGGAGGCGTTTAGGCGGTGTTGGTCGGGGTGTCGTGTCTGTCGGCGTCGGAGGCGTCCTGCGACCTTTCAGTTGGTGCAAGGTGAGGAGGGCTTAAATTGATGCCAATGACCGTCGGGTAGAATCGCGCCTATGCAACCCCTGACCCAGATCGACCGCGACGCATGGCGGTTTATCAATTCCGTGAGTATCGTGACCGTCTCGGTGAACGGCGTGGTGAACGCGATGAGCGCGGAATGGTGCGCGCCCGTGTCGCTCAAGCCGCCGCTGATTGGCGTGTTCGTGGGCGAGGAGCGCTACACACGCGGACTGATTGAACAGGCGACCACTTTCGGCGTCAGCCTGATTACCGAAGAGCAGGCGTGGATTGGGCGCGTCTGCGGCAGGCACTCCGGCAGTGAAGTGGACAAAATCCGCGCGTTTGAAATCCCGACCGAGCCAGCGGTGTCTATCGATGCGCCGCTGATTGCGGGCGCGGCGGCGCAATTCGAGTGCCGCGTGCTGGATCGGCGCGTCTACGGGAGCCACATGCTCATCGTCGGCGAGCCGCTGCGCGCCGTCGGCGACCCCGCGAAACGCGCCGTCGCCTACTCACGCGGGCGATTCTACAGACTGGGCGAGGAGATTGAGGATTAATACCAATCGGCGTACCCTATTTCGTTAGCGGCAGAGTATGTAGCCCTCACCCCCTTCGTCCCCCTCTCCCAATCCTTTGGGCGAGGGGGATAGCGCGGCGACCGAGACTCACACGCCCCCCTCGCCGCTCACGGTTCTCATAACGGGGGCAAAGTATACTGACCGTTAGGTTAAGAAAAGGTTATAGCTCACGGAACTGGCGAATCGGGTATAACATCTTTTGATGAGCCATTTTGAGGGCGCACTGAGCGCGATCGGGCTGCGGTTTGCTATCGTGGTGAGCCGCTACAACGAACTGATTACCGACCGCCTGAAGGAGGGCGCGATTCAGACCCTACTGCGACACGGCGCGGAGCCGAACGCCATCGACACCTACGCCGTGTCGGGCAGCTGGGAGATTCCGCTGATTGCCCGCGAATGCGCCCAGTCGGGCGAGTACGACGCCGTGATTTGCCTGGGCGCGGTATTGCAGGGCGAAACCAGCCACGCCCAGCACATCAGCAGCGCGGTCTGCTCCGCACTGATGCAAATCATGCTGGAGACGGGCAAGCCGATTGCGCTGGGCGTTTTGACCGACGCCACTTTTGAGCAGGGGCTGGCGCGCGCAGGCGGCAAAATGGGCAATAAGGGCAGCGAAGCCGCGCTCAGCGCTATCGAGATGGCAAACCTATTACGCACGACAGGAGAGAGCCTATGAGAGCAGAGTCGCTGGCGTTTCTGAAGGCTATCGTGAACGCGCCGTCGCCGTCGGGCTATGAACAGCGCGCAGCGGAGGTCTATCGCGCCTATACGCGCGAGTTCGCTGACCAGGTGTCTACCGATGTGATGGGCAACACCATCGCCGTGCTGAACCCGAACGGCGCGCCCCGCGTGATGTTTGCCGGGCATATGGACGAAATCGGTTTCATCGTGAAATACATCTCCGACGAGGGGTTCCTCTACTTCGGTCCCATCGGCGGGCACGACCCCGTGATTCCCGTCGGGCAGCGCGTGCGCGTGCATACCAAACAAGGCGCCATTCCCGGCGTCATCGGCAAAAAGCCCATCCACCTGCTGGACGACGACGAACGCGGCAAAGCGCCCAAGCTGCACGACCTGTGGATCGACATCGGCGCCACGAGTAAGGAAGACGCCCAGTCGAAAGTGCGCATTGGCGACCCTGTGACCTTCGCGGTGGAGTTCGAGGAGTTGCAGAACGGTTTCGCGACCGCGCGCGGGTTCGACAACAAGATGGGTTCGTTCATCGTGGCGGAGGCGCTGCGCCTGCTTTCGGAGAACCGCCCGACGGCGGCTGTGTACGCGGTGGCGACGGTGCAGGAGGAGATTGGGCTGCGCGGGGCGCGCACCAGCGCGTATGGCGTGGACGCGCCTGTGGGTATCGCCGTCGATGTGACGCACGCTTCCGATTACCCCTCCGTTGACAAGCGGCGCGTGGGCGACATGCGTCCGGGCAAGGGTCCCGTCATCTGTCGGGGCGCGAACATCAACCCGCGTGTGTTCGAGATGCTGGTCGAGGCGGCGGAGGCGGAAGGCATCCCCTACCAGCTGGAGGCGGCGGGCGGCGGCACAGGCACCGACGCGAACGCCATGCAACTCAACAAGGCAGGCATGGCGACGGGGCTGGTCTCCGTGCCGTTGCGCTATATGCACACCCCGTGCGAGCTGCTCGCGCTGGAGGATGTAGAGAACGCCGCGCGCCTGATGGCGGCGTTCACCCGGCGCGTCACGCCCGATACGGACTTCACGCCGTAGGGCGCCGACAGGGGGTACACTTTCTCCCGATGGATCTTAGCACGCTGAATATAGAGCAGCTGGAAGCGGTGCTGCATAAGGACGGTCCGCTGCTTGTGTTTGCGGGCGCGGGGTCGGGCAAAACGCGCGTGATTACTTATCGGATTGCGCATCTGATTCGCGAACACGGCGTGCCCCCGCGCCACATTCTGGCGGTCACCTTCACCAACAAAGCCGCCGATGAACTTAAAGAGCGACTGGGGCGCATCCTGCAGGGCGACGAGGCGCGCGGCCTGTGGGTGGGCACATTCCACGCGATTTGCGCCCGCATCCTGCGCGAGAGCGGACGCGCCATCGACATCCCGCCCAACTTCGTGGTCTACGACGACGGCGACCAGCTGGAGGTGGTGCGTCGCGTGCTGATAGAACTCAATATTGATGAGAAGCAGATGAACCCGCGCGCCATCCGCAACGCCATCAGCCGCGCGAAAGAGAAACTCATACCCCCGCGCGACTACCGCGAGTCCGCCAGCGACTACTTCGAGCGCATCGTCGCCAGCGTCTACGAACGCTACGAGACCTACCTGCGCGCGGCGAACGCGCTCGACTTCGACGACCTCATCAATAAGGCAATCGAGCTGCTGGAGACTCAGCCACATGCCCGTGAACGCTATCAGGATCAGTTCCGCTATATCCTGGTGGACGAGTATCAGGATGTGAACTATGCGCAATATGTGCTGACGCGCCTGCTGGCGGACAAGCATCGCAACCTGTGCGTGGTGGGCGACGACGATCAGTCGATTTATGGCTTTCGCGGCGCGGAGGTGGAGCTGATCCTGCGTTTTGAGCAGGACTTCCCCGACGCGAAGGTAATTAAGCTGGAACAGAACTACCGCTCGACGCAGGTGATTCTGGACGCGGCGTTCAAGGTGGTTAGCGAGAACCGTTTCCGTGCGCCCAAGCGGTTGTGGACGGAGCGCAAAGAGGGCGCGCCCATTACGCTCACGCCTGCCCGCGACGAGGAAGAGGAGGCGCGTATCGTCGCCGATTACATCTATCGCCAGACTCAACTCGGCAGGCGGCGCTACGGCGACTTCGCAGTGCTGTACCGCACGAACGCCCAGTCGCGCGCGTTCGAAGAGCGGTTCATGCGCGAGCGCATCCCCCATCGGCTGGTCGGCGCGTTGCGCTTTTACGACCGCAAGGAAATCAAAGATGTGCTGGCGTACCTGCGCCTGCTGGCGAACCCCGACGACTCGCTGAGCCTGCTGCGCATCATCAACACGCCGCCGCGCAAAATCGGGCAGGCGACGCTCAAACAGGTGCAGACCTACGCCGCCGAGTGCGGAATCAGCCTCTACCGCGCGATGCACGACCCACTCCTGCTGCAGCAACTGGCGACCAGCGCGCAGAACGCCCTGCTGGGGTTCGTGGCGCTGATGGAGCAGCTGCGCGAGTACGCCGAGACGCATACGCTGACCGATACGATGCGCACGCTCCTGCAGCAGACGGGCTACCTCGCATGGCTGGAAGGACGCGGCGACCCAGAATCGATAGATCGCGCGGGGAATGTGCGCGAGCTGGTCAACATCGCCGAACGGTTTGAAACCCGCGACTCCGAACGCGACGCCGACGAGGTGGAACTCAGCCCGCTGATGCGCTTCCTGCAGTATGTGTCGCTGGTCTCCGACCTGGACACGCTCAACGAGCGCGAAAATCAGGTCGTGTTGATGACCCTGCACGCCGCCAAAGGGCTGGAGTTTCCAGTGGTGTTTCTGGTGGGGCTGGAGCAGGGACTGCTGCCCCATTCCCGCAGCGAGACGCCCCGCGAGATTGAGGAGGAGCGCCGCTTGTGCTATGTCGGCATGACCCGCGCGAAGGACGAGCTACATCTAACCTATGCGCTCTCACGGGGCTCTTATGAGGGCAGGCGCAGCTCGATACCGTCGCCGTTTCTGCGTGCGCTGGGCGACGATCCGATGCCGACGCTGTACCAGACGCTGTACGGCGCGCCTGCAGCTGCGTCTGCAAAGCCCCGCACGCCTGCCCGCGCCGTCGCCAGCGCCGCCGTGCGCCCCACCCCCGCGCCGTTCCTCCCCGGACAGCGTGTGCGCCACCCCGAACTGGGCACGGGGATTGTCGTCAAGTGCGCCGAGACGGTCGTCACGGTTATGTTCCCTGGCAGGACAGGCATGCGCAGTTTCCCCCTGCACAGCTGCCCACTGGAGGAGGCTTAGGGCGTATCGGGTGGGTGTTTCAGATACTAAACCAGCGCGGAATCGCTCCCTCATACGCCTCACGGCAGCGCGTCAGGGGCAGGTCGATGAGCCGTGCGCCCTGCCAGTCAATCTGGATGCGCTCGCCGCCTGTTGCGCCAATCGTATCGCACGCAAGCCCGTGCGCGCGGGCAAGCGCGACAATCTCGCTTGCGTGCTGAGGCGCGGCGGAGAGAATCACGCGCGTCTGCCGCTCGCCGAACAGCGCGGCGTCGGGGCGCGGCGCGTGGTCAAACGCTTCCGCAGGCAGGGCTACCTGTACGCCTACCCCATGCACCAGCGCGCACTCGGTCAGTGCGACGGCGAAACCGCCCTCACTGAGGTCGTGC
This sequence comes from Armatimonadota bacterium, assembly GCA_037442365.1. Taxonomy (GTDB): domain Bacteria; phylum Armatimonadota; class Fimbriimonadia; order Fimbriimonadales; family GBS-DC; genus GBS-DC. The sequence continues at coordinate 5,317 of JBBIQK010000009.1, forward strand.
ATCGAGCGCACGAGCCGTCGGCGCGCGAGCGTGTGCAGCAGTCGATGGAGCGCGCGCTCCGTCGCTAACTCCACTGGGTCGGGCGCGCCGCGCTCCAGCCCGTGCACGACATACAGATACTCGCTCGCGCCCAGCCCGAAGTGCGGCTCGGCGTCGGCAGGGCGCGCGGCGGGGCGCGCCAGCAGCACCACAGCGCCCGCCTCGCGGAAACCCATCCCAACGGCGTCGTCGGCGCGTTCCAGCACGCCCAGCATGCCAATCGTCGGCGTCGGGTACACCGCGCCGAACTCGCTCTCGTTATAAAAGCTCACATTGCCCGACACGACGGGCGTCTCGAAAAATTCGCTCGCGTCGGCGATTCCGCGCACCGCCTGTTCGAACTGGTAGAAGATTTCGGCGCGTTGTGGGTTGCCGAAGTTGAGGCAGTCGGTAATCGCGCGGGGCACGGCGCCGACGCATGCGAGGTTGCGCGCCGCCTCCGCCACGGCAATCTGCCCACCTCTGTAGGGGTGCAGGTAGCAGTAGCGGGCATTGCAATCGATAGTGAGCGCGATTCCGCGTTCCGAGCCGCGCACGCGCAACGCCGCAGCGTCGCCTGCGCCCGGCGGCAGAATCGTCTGCGTTCCCACCAACCAGTCATACTGCTCGTACACCCACCGCTTGCTGGCAATCGTCGGCGCGCCGAGCAACGCGAGCAGCGCCTCGTTCATGTCGCTGGGGACGGGCACGGACTCAAGCTCAAGCCGCTGCGCCTCCGCGAGGTAGGCAGGCGTATCCGCTTGAAGGGTGTAGGTCGGGCACTGGGTGGTCAGATAGTCGGGCGACAGTTCGGCGACCACCTCGCCTCGATGGCGCACGCGCAACACAGGCTCCTGCAGCACGCGCCCAATTACGACGGCGTTCAGCCCCCACTTGCGGAACACCTGCGCGACCTCTTCCTCACGCCCCGCCTGCACATAGAGCAGCATCCGCTCCTGCGACTCAGAGAGCATGATTTCGTAGGGGGTCATGTCGGCTTCGCGCGTGGGCACGAGGCTGGTCTCAATCTCGACGCCCGTGCCCGATTTGGAGGTCGGCTCGCAGGTGGTGCAGGTCAGTCCCGCCGCGCCCATGTCCTGCATGCCCAGCACGGCGCCCGTTTCAAGGGCTTCGAGGGTGGCTTCTATCAGCAGTTTCTCCATGAACGGGTCGCCGATTTGCACATTCGGGCGCTTCTCTTCCTGGTCGTCGCCGAGCGTTTCGGAGGCGAAGGTCGCCCCGTGGATGCCGTCGCGTCCCGTGCTGGCGCCGACATACATCACCGCGCTGCCGGGCACATCCGCCCGCGCCGACACAACGCGCGCCAGCGGTACAACGCCCACCGCCATCGCGTTCACCAGCGGGTTGCCCGAATAGCACGGGTGGAAGTAGACCTCGCCCGCGACGGTCGGCACGCCGATACAGTTGCCGTAGCTGGCGATGCCCTCCACCACATGCTCGAACAGGTAGCGGTTGCGCGGTTCCGTGAGCGGTCCAAAGCGCAGGGAGTTTAGAATCGCAATCGGGCGCGCGCCCATCGTGAATATGTCGCGAATAATCCCCCCGACGCCCGTCGCCGCGCCCTGATGAGGCTCCACGGCGGAGGGGTGGTTGTGGCTTTCGACCTTGAAGGCGACGCCCAGCCGCTCGTCCAGCGGCACGACGCCCGCGTTCTCGAAGCCTGCGCCCTCCAGCGACTCGCGATACTTGCGGAACAGGCGCAGCACGGGGCGCGAGTATTTGTAGCCGCAGTGTTCCGACCACATCACGGCGAACATGCCCAGCTCCACATCGGTCGGCTCGCGTCCCAGCAGGGCAACGATGCGTGCGTACTCGGCGTCGGTCAGCCCCATCTCGCGCCACACTTCGGGCGCACGGCGTTGCGTCGTCATCGAACAGGAGTGTACCTGAAGGCTCACACCTGCAGCGCGGTCGGCATGCGCAGCTCGTCGCGCAGGCACGCGAGCTGTTCCCACGCATAGCCCACGCGCAGCACGGTCGCCTCATCGAACGGTTTGCCGATAATCTGCAGTCCGACGGGCAGGTCGTTCACGAAGCCGCAGGGTACGCTCAAGCCCGGCAGCCCCGCCAGGTTGACCGGAATGGTCAGCACATCGGCAAGCTTCATCGCCAGCGGGTCGTCCACCAGCTCGCCGAGTTTGAAGGCGGGCGTGGGCGCGGTGGGGCACACCAGCGCGTCCACCTGCTGGAACACGGCGTCGAACTGCTGGCGCAGCAGCGTGCGCCCTTTCTGCGCCTTGAGGTAAAAGGCGTCGTAGTAGCCCGACGAAAGCGCGTAGGCGCCGATAATGATGCGCTGGACGACCTCCTTGCCGAAGCCCGCCGCGCGGGTGGCTTCCATCATGCCGATATGCCCCTTCTCCGCGCCGACGCGCAGCCCGTAGCGCACGCCGTCGTAGCGCGCGAGGTTCGAGGAACACTCGGCGGGCGCGAGAATATAATAAATCGCCAGCGACTGCTCCGCCATCGGCAGGGAGACCTCCTGCACTTCCGCGCCGATGGATTCCAGCAAGCCAATCGCGCGGCGCACCGTCTCGGCGACTTCGGGCATCACGCCCTGCCCGAAGAACTCCTTGGGCACGCCCAGTCGAACGCCCCTGATGTCGTCCACCAGCGCCTCGCGGAAGTCTGGCGCGGGCATATCGACGCTGGTGGCGTCGCGGGGGTCTTTGCCCGCGATGGCGTTGAGCATAATCGCGCAGTCTTCAACCGTCTTGGTGAGCGGTCCGATTTGATCCAGCGACGAGGCGTAGGCGACCAGCCCGTAGCGGCTCACGCGCCCGTAGGTGGGCTTGAGCCCGACCACCCCGCAGAACGCGGCGGGCTGACGGATGGAGCCGCCCGTGTCGGAGCCAAGCGTGGCGTATGCCATATGCGCGGCGACCGCCGCCGCCGAACCGCCCGACGAACCGCCCGGCACGCGCGCCATATCCCACGGGTTGCGCGTCGGGTGGAACGCCGAGAACTCGGTGGACGAACCCATCGCGAACTCGTCCATGTTGAGCTTGCCGACGAACACCGCCCCCTGTGCGCGCAGGCGTTCAACGACCGTCGCGTCGTAGGGCGGTACGAAGTTGTGCAGGATGCGCGAGGCGCAGGTGGTGCGCACGCCGCGCGTGCAGAGGTTGTCCTTCAGCGCGATTGGCACGCCCAGCAAGGGGGTACGCTCGCCCGCGTCGAGGCGCGCCTGCGCGTGGCGCGCCATCTCCCGCGCCAGCTCAGGCGTCGGGGTGATAAACGCCTGCACCTGCGGCTCGGTCTCGCTGATGTGGGTCAGAATCGCCTCCGTCAGCTCGATGGCGGACACTTCTCGGGCGTGCAGTTTGTGGCTGATTTCGGCAAGGCTCAGCGTCAGCAGCTCCTTCATCTACTCCTCCACGATACGAGGCACGATAAACAGCCCGTCGCGGGCTTCGGGGGCGTTCGCCAGCGCGTCCGCGCGGGTGAGCGTCGCGCCCACCACATCCTCGCGAAAGGCGTTGAACACAGGTATCGAGTGCGAGGTCGGCTCCACCGCGTCCAGCGGCAGCGCCTGCAGCCGCTCGAAATGTTCCATCAGCGCGTTAATCGGGCGCATGAGTTCAACGAGTTGCTCATCGGTCAGCTCCAGTCGCGCCAGTTTCGCCGTGTGGCGCATCTGCTCCAAGGTGATTGCCATCGCGCACGCTCCCGCAAGAGTATACCTTGCCTTCAGCTGTCCGCACGCAGCCCAACGACCCACACGGGGCACGCAAGCACGCTGCAGTAGGTCTCCAGGTCGCGGCGCACTTTGCTGAGGCGAGGGAGGTTCCTGCCGCGCACTCCGTCGTCGTACACAATCTCGACGCCGAGGGCGATTCGTCCCAGATTGTGCGCCAGCAGGAACTTGAGGAAGTCGTTGGAGCAGTCGGCGGGATCGGAGAGCTGGATCTCGACCGCCACTTCGCCCTTCACGAGGTCGAAGCGCAGATGGGTGTGTTCAGGCGATACAGGTTGCTCGCGTTCCCAGCCACGCGCGGTGAGCTGCTCTGCCAGCGCGACGGCAGGCGTTGGGCGCACGCCGCGCCCGAGCGGGGTGCGCAACGCGCCAAGAGCCAGCAAGATGTCTTCGTACTGCTCCGAAAAGTGGCGCTGTAGGATGGTTTTTGCGAACTTGAACTCATACTCCGAGTAGCTCACAGAAGCTGGATTCAGCGTATTATGCGAACTCCCTGCTGACGGCTTCGCGCGTCGTCCGCGCCAGCGCGTCGGCAGGCGGCAGGTCGGGCGCGAGTTCGGCGCAGGCGTACACCCGCACGCGCGGCAGGCTACCGAGCGGCTCCCAACCTGCGCCCGTGCGTCCTGCCAGCGCCAGCACAGATTTGCCATACGCCACCGCCTGCTGAATCAGCACACCGACGCCCTTGCCCATCAGCGTCTGCGCATCCACCTGCCCCTCGCCCGTGATGAGGCAATCCGCCGCCTGCAAACGCGCCTCCCAGTCCACCTGTCGCAGCAGCCACATGACGCCCGACACGATTGGCGCGCGCAGGTAGGCGTGCAGTCCGCCTGCCAGTCCGCCCGCCGCGCCCGCGCCCAGCGTCGTTGTGAGGTCAATCCCCGTGTCGCGCACAGCGATGGCAGCGAAGCGTTCCAGCGCGCGCACGAGCGTTTCCACCTGTTCGGGCGTTGCGCCTTTCTGGGGTCCGTACACGCGCGCGGCGTCCAGCAGCGTATTCTGCACATCGGCGCACAGCGTCAGCGGCTTGCCCTGCAGCGGGTCATCCGCAGGCGGCTCGACAGCGTGTAGTTCCAGCAGTCCCCGCCCGCCGTGCGCGATTGGTTCGCCCTGCGCGTTCAGCAGTCGGAAGCCGAGCGCGCGCAGTGCGCCTGCGCCCGCGTCGGTGGTCGCCACGCCGCCGAGTCCCAGCCAGAGAGCGCGCTCCTCGGGATGCGCCGCCGCCGCGCGGAGCAGTTCGCCCACACCCATCGTGCAGGCGTCCAGCGGCGCACGCGATTCTGGGGTAAGCCAGTGGATGCCCGCCGCCTGCGCCGACTCAATCACCGCCGTACCCGACGGCAACAGTAGCCATTCAGCGCGTCGGGGGTGTAGCAGTGCGTCATGCGCGTCCCCCTCGAAGCGTTGCGCGTCGGGGAAATGATAGCCCCAGGCCTCCAGCCAGCCCGTGCCGCCGTCCGCAATCGGGCACAGGTCTGCCTCGCCGACGAGGTTATCCGCAATAATCTGCGCGGCGCGCACGGGGGAGAGCGTGCCCTTGTAGGCGGTGGGAGCAATCAGGAAGCGCATCGCCTACTCCAGCCTACCGCGTTCGCGGGCGTAGCGCGCGGCGACCGCCTCCAGTAAGCCTTCCATCGCCGCGGGCGGCGGATCGGGCAGGATGCCCGCCGCTGCCAGCCGGCGATAAATCTCCGTCGCCAGCTGCTCGCGCGCGCCCGTCGCCAGCTGGTCGCGCCTGTCCAGAAATGCGCGCAGGGCGCGATACTCGCTGGGGCTGAGCGCGAGCAGCGGCGGCAGATACGACTCCAGCGGGTGGGGCGCATCGCTCGTGGCGCGGAGCTGCTCCAGCGTGGGCGCAGGTGTGCGACGCTCCTTAATCACGAATGTACCCGCCAGCATGTCGCCCAGTCGCTGTCCATACGGGTTGAAAAACGCCAGCACGCCCGCCACATTGTAGCCCATAATGCAAATCGGGAAGGCGTCTACCAGGCGCACCAGCTCGCGAATGAGGATTGCCGTCGGCGTCACGGGCGCGCCGTTGAGCATCATCACGCGCAGCCCGAATGCACGCTTGGCGGGCGTCTGCCCGCTCCAGAAAATCTCGAACACGATGTAGTACGCGAACCACAGAATGTACGCGAAAAAGATGAGTCCCGCAATCAGCCACCCCTCGCCAATCAGCGTGTAGAGACTGGAAATTGCCTGCGTGGTCTCCTCCAGCAGGGCGAGCAACGCCGCGACGACTCCGATAATGGTGAGTACCAGCAGGTCGTCCAGCACCGCCGCCAGCGCGCGCGACCCCAGCCCCGCAATTTCGTAGCGAATCTCGACCTTCTCCGGACTCTGTGGCACGAACTCGTAAGGCATCGCGCGAGAATCATACCCATTTCCAGGAATCGGCTCCCGCGCGCAGGAAAACGCTAAAGGCAGGAATTTTTCTCAGGCACGCGAAGCCGTAGCGTGTTATGAAGCCCCTCTTCTCCTTTGAGCAGGAGAGCGACCTGACGGCGGCGACGGCGAACCATACGCGCCTGCGCCTGACCGCGCGCGGCGCGACGCACGGCAAACACGCGCTGCAGGTCGAGTTCCTCCCCGACCGCGACTGGCCGAACCTGATGTTTCGTGCGCCGACCGCCTGGGACTGGCGCGGCTACGCGGGGCTGGCGTTCGACCTGTATAACCCGATGCGCGAGGCGGTGCAGTTCGGCGTGCGCGTCGACGACGACCCGCGCGCGGATGGCGTGAACCACTGCCGTCAGGGGACGCACACCGCGCCGCCGGGCAGACGGCTGCGCGTCGTGTTCCCGCTGGGGCGCAATCCGATGGACTACGGCATGCGCGGGCTGCCCCCGCTGGGCAAAGACCTCACCCGAATCGGAGTCACGAATGCGGGCGCGATACGGCTGGAGCATATCGTCGCGTTCCAGATTTTCCTCTGGCGCGGCGACAAGCCCCGCACGCTGATAGTGGACAATATCCGCCTGCTGGAGGGCGACGAATCGCTGGAGGGCATCGTCGACGAGTTCGGTCAGTACGCCCGCGAGGACTGGCAGGGCAAAATCCGCAGCCTGAGCCACCTGCAACGCACGCTGACGCTGGAGACGCGCACGCTGGAACGGATGCCCGCCCCTGAAGACTTCGACGAGTACGGCGCGTGGAAAACGGGACCGCAGCTCCGCGCGACGGGCTACTTCCGCACCGAGAAGGTCGGCGACCGCTGGTGGCTCGTCGCGCCCAACGGCAAGCTCTTTTTCTCAACGGGGATGGACTGCGTGGACTACGGCAACCCGACTTTCATTACGGGGCGCGAATATATGTTCCGCTGGCTGCCGCGTGAGGGCGAGCCGCTGGCGAAACACTATGGACACGCGACTGCGCTGATGGGTCCCATCAAAGAGGGAAAGACCTACAACTTCTACGCGGCGAATCTGGAGCGCAAGTACGGCGCGGACTACCCTGCCCGCTGGCGCGAGCAGACGCTGCGGCGGCTGCGCTCGTGGGGGTTCAACACCATTGGCAACTGGTCGTTATGGGAGTGGCATCGAAATGGGCGCATCCCGTATGTGGCGACGGCGGGCGTGTGGGGCGAGCATAAGCGCGTGCCCAGCGGCAGCGACTACTGGGGCAAGATGCACGACCCGTTCGACCCGCAGTTCGCCGTGAACGCCCGCGCGGGGATAGAACCCATCGCCCAGCGCGTGAAAGACGACCCGTGGTGCCTGGGCTTTTTCGTGGACAACGAGCTGAGCTGGGCGGGTCAGGGCGAGGACGGGGGACGCTACGGGCTGGCATACGGCGCGCTGAGCCTGCATGCCGACGAATCGCCCGCCAAACGCGCCTTTCTGGAGCAGTTGCGCACGAAATACGACGCGATTGAACGCCTCAACGAGGCGTGGGGCGCACAATACGCCAGCTGGGACGCCCTCAAGCCGCCTGTCGCGTTGCCGCCCGCCGCCACACGCGCCCGCCAGCAAGATTTCGGCGCGTTCGTGCGCGCGCTCGCCCGCCAGTATTTCCAGACGATTCGCGAAACGCTGCGCGCGCTGGCGCCCAATCACCTCTATCTCGGATGCCGATTCGCGTGGTACTCGCTGGACGCGGTGCTGGTCGCCGCCGAGTGGTGCGATGTACTGAGCTTCAATATCTACGCGCCGAAGCTGGACTATGGCGCATACAGTTTCCTCGCGCCGCTGGACAAGCCCGTGATTATCGGCGAGTTCCACTTCGGCGCGCTGGATCGCGGAATGTTCCACACGGGGCTGGTCGCCGCCCCAAATCAGCGCGAGCGCGCCCGCATGTACGAGACCTATGTGAATAGCGTGGTGGACCACCCGCTGTTCGTGGGATGCCACTGGTTTCAGTATATGGATCAGCCGCTCACGGGGCGCGCGCTGGACGGCGAGAACTACAATATCGGCTTCGTTACGATTACCGACACGCCCTACCCGGAAATGGTCGACGCCGCGCGCCAGACGCACGGAGCGATGTATCGGCGCAGGGCGCGTCGGGGGTGAAATCAGTCCGTCTGCAGGTTGCGGAACCGCTGCGCCGTGTGATCGAGGTGCAACAGCAGCGTCTGGTACGCCTGCTCGATGCGCTGGCGGATTTGCTCGGCGCGGGCGCGTTCGGGCGAGCCGTCGGGGAATCGGCTGGGGTCGCTCCGCGCCATCAGCTCGCGGTAAGCGCGCCGCACTTCGGCAAGCTCCGCGCCGTCGGGCAGCCCCAGCACACGATAGGCGCGGCTGAGAGCGGTCTCCTGCGCGCTCGGTTGCGGCGTAGAGGGGGCGGATGGCGCGCGCGTCGGGTCCAGCGCGTCCTGAAGCTCCTGCGCCGCCGCCGACTCCGCCGTCTCCTCGCGGATGACCTGCTCGACGCGCTCGACCAGCTCGCCCCAGTGCGCTTTCATCAGCCGTGTGATTCGTCGTCCCAACGCCATTACAGTTCCCCCTGAATTCCGAAGGCGACGAATTCGATTGTACCCTGTTTGCCGCGCAGGATGAAGTTGAGGCGCACACGGTTGCCTGCCTGCTGCTGGAGCGCGAGTCGCCAGCTGAGTTGTTCCGAAGCCGCCTGATACGCCGCCGCGAGTTCGGGCTGGAGCGGCAGCGCACGCAGGTTCACCCGCGCCGCCAACCAGTGGGTTGCCTGCACGCGCTTGCCCTCGCTGTAGAGCCATTCCAGCTGCACGGGCGCGCCGCCGAGGTCCAGCAGATAGTCCGCGCCGTAGAGTGTTTCGTAGCCGTCGGGCGAGCGGGGGCGTTCGGGCAGCTCCCAGAGCGCGAAGGCGTGCGGGTCGGTTCCGAAGCGGCGTCCTGTGCCCGCCGAGACGCCGCCGCGCGCCGTGCCCACCCGCACATAGACCCCCTGCTGCCGCTCCGCACCGTTATACAGGTACGCCACGCGCATCGGCAGGTCGCCAATCGCGAACTGTGTGGGCGACTGCACTGCCAGCACGCTTTCGTTCAGCAGCAGTCCCGCGCCGAACGGCGCGTAGAACTTGCCGACGCGCCAGCCTTCGAGCCGCTCGATATACGCCTCGTCCAGCGCGGTGCGGGTGCGGTCGCCGCCCAGATTCTGTAGCCGCTGCGCCACATACGCGCCATAGCCCGCCTCATGATAAAGCTGCAGGAACACCACCGAGTGCCGCGCGAGGTCATCGTACCAGCGCAGGGCGGTCGTGCGCTCATCGGTGCGCGCCTGCACATTGAGCCGCGCCCCGAAAAATACCGTCGGATACTGCGCCGCCGCGCTCCCCATCAGCGCGAGGCTCACCGCCAGAAAAGATGCTCGCATGTGCGGGAGAGTGTACCTCACGAAAGAGACGGTGGAGATTCTGTGCGGTATACTTTGCGTGCATGGCGTGGCTCTACCTGCTGATTGCGGGCTTGCTGGAAATTGTGTGGGCGACGGCGTTGAAGTTTTCGGACGGCTTCTCACGCTTACTGCCGACGGTGGTCGCGCTGACAACGGCATGGGCGAGCTTCTGGTTCCTATCGCTGGCGATTCGCAAGATTCCCATCGGCACGGCGTATGCGGTGTGGGTGGGCATCGGCGCGGTGGGCGTGGCGGTGGTGGGCATGGTGTGGTTCCGCGAGTCGCGCGACTTCTGGCGGCTCTTGTTTATTGGGCTGATTGTGGCGGGCGTGGTGGGCTTGAAACTGGTCTCGCGCGATGAGGGACTCTGAACCGCAGCAGGCAGGCTACAGCTGGGCGCGTGCGTCGGCGGTGATGATGACCGCCATCCTCGCGAGCCGCCTGCTGGGGATGTTCCGCGACACAGTGATTGCCTTCCGCTTTGGGCAGAACGAACTCACGGACGCCTACCGCGCCGCGTTCCAGCTGCCCGATTTGCTGTTTTTCATGGTGGCGGGCGGCGCGCTCTCCTCATCGCTGATGCCCGTCTTCTCGCGCTACTGGGAGACGGGACAGCGCGACGAGGCGTGGCGTGTGTTCTCTATCGTGGCGACGGTGATGGTGAGCCTCACGACCGCGCTGGTGCTGCTGCTGGAACTAACGGCGCCGCTGGCGGTCGCGCTGATGTTCCCTGGCTTCGACGCCGAACGCCTGACGCTCACGACTCAACTCACGCGCATCGTGCTGCCCGCGCAGATTTGCTTCCTGCTGGGCGGGCTGATGATGGCGACGCTCTACGCACGCAAGCACTTCCTCGCGCCCGCGCTGGGACCGAACATCTACAATCTGGGGATTATTTTTGGGGGGCTGGCGCTGGCGTTGTGGCTGGGCGTTTCGGGGCTGGCGTGGGGCGCACTGGCGGGCGCGTTCATCGGCAGTGTGCTGCTGCCGCTCGTGGTGATGCGTCGGCTGGGGAGCGCGTTTCGACTGGAGTTCAACCTGCGCCATGAGGGGGCGCGCGAGGTGTTCCGCCTGATGCTGCCCGTGATGTTCGGGCTGTCGCTGCCGGGCATCTATATGCTGATACTGCGCGTGTTTGCGTCGTGGCTGCCTGCGGGAGCGATTTCCGCGCTGGACAACGCGAATCGGCAGATGCAGGCGCCGCTGGGGATTGTGGGTCAGGGGATTGCGCTGGCGGTGTTTCCTGCCCTGACGACACTGGCGGCGCGCGGTGAATGGGACGCCCTGCGCCAGACACTGCGCCGCGGGCTGCGTCTGGTGTGGTTCCTGACCGCCCCCGCAACTGTGCTGCTGCTCGTGCTGGCGGAGGACATCAGCCGCATCCTGCTGCAGTACGGCAAGTTCACAGCGAGCGACACGCAGCTGGTGGCGAGCGCGCTGCGGGCGTTCGCGCTGGGGCTGTTCGCATGGTCAGGACAGGCGCTGATTGCACGCGGCTTTTTCGCACTGCGCGACTCGCTCACGCCCGTGCTGGTCGGCACGGCGGTGACGGTGGTCTTTGTACCCCTGTGTGTGCTGTTCATGCGGGTGCTGGCGCTGGGGCATGTGGGGCTGGCGCTGGCGACTTCGCTTGCCGCGACGCTGCAGATGGTATGGATGGCGCGCCTGCTGAATCGGCGTATCCCCAGCGAGGCGCACACAGACGACAGGTCGCTGGGACGGTTTCTGACGGCGACAGGCGTCGCCGCCGCGCTCATGGGGCTGACGGCGTTCGCGCTGCACACAGGACTGCACGCGCTGCTGCCCGATTTCCAGCTGAACCTGCGCGCGCTGCTGATTGCCCTTCTGGACGGGCTGCTGTCGCTGTGGGTCTATCTGCTCGCGTGCGCCCGACTGGGCGTGCAGGAGATGGACTATGTACGGCGCGCGCTACGGCGACGGTAGCGACTGCCCGTACCACTGTTGCACAAACGCCTGATAGTCTTTCCTGTTTTGCAGGATGGGCTGCCACCATTCAGGGTGGTTGGCGTACCACAGCACGGTTTCGCGCAGAGCGGTCTCAAAATCGGCTTCAGGTCGCCAGCCCAGCGCGCGGAGTTTGGAGTCGTCCAGCGCGTAGCGGCGGTCGTGTCCGGGGCGGTCCTTGACAAACTGGAGCAGGCTTTCTGGCTTGCCTAGTGTGTGCAGGATTAGGCGCGAAACCTCTACATTCGGGCGTTCGTTGCCGCCTGCGATATTGTAGGCTTCGCCAATCTGTCCGTGATGCAGCACAGTATCGATGGCGCGCACATGGTCGCACACATAGAGCCAGTCGCGTCGCTGCTGCCCGTCGCCGTACAGGGGCAGCGGCTGGTCGTGCAGGGCGCGCACGGTGAAAAACGGGATGAGCTTTTCGGGGTACTGGCGCGGTCCGAAGGTGTTGCTGGGGCGTACAATCAGCACGGACAGCCCGTAGGTACGCGCATACGCCTGCGCCAGCAAGTCGGCGCCTGCCTTGCTCGCCGCGTAAGGGCTGCTGGGCAGAAGCGGCGACCCTTCTGTGAACGCGCCCTGCTCTATCGAGCCGTATACCTCGTCCGTGCTGACATGCACGAACCGCTCCACGCCGACCTGCCGCGCCGTCTCCAGCATCACGAAAGTGCCATACACATCGGTGGTGATGAAGGCATCGGGGTCCAGGATGGAGCGGTCTACATGCGTCTCGGCGGCGAAGTGAACGACAAAATCTGCCCCCTGCATCGCTTGGAGCACCGCTTGCTTGTCGCGCACATCCCCGTGAATAAAAGTGAAGCGCGGATTGCCCTCCACCGTTGCCAGGTTCTCGCGCCTGCCCGCGTAGGTGAGCGCGTCCAGCACACGCGCCTCGTAATCGGGATACTGCTCCAGAAGATACTCTACAAAATGGCTGCCGATGAAGCCTGCGCCGCCCGTAATTAGCACCGTTTTGCGCATAGGCATAGGATACCCTGCCCTTTGCGCGCCCGTTTGGCACGAAAGTTGCTGTAGGTAGAGTGGGTGGAGAGCAAAGCCTGCCCTCATAAGGAGGTTGCGACCAGAGCATCTCTTATGAGGCACATGCGCCGAAGGCGTCGCCTTCGGCGCATGCGTTTTTAATCGGGTATACTCTGCGCGATGGCGCAGGTACGCATCAACGGCAAAGAACGCGAGCTGCCCGAACCAATCTCCCTGCTCCAACTGCTTCAGGAGCGCGGCATCGACCCGCGCACGGTGGTGGTGGAGTATAACTACGAAATCGTCCCCCGCGAGCAGTACGCCCAGATTACCCTCCGCGACGGCGACACCCTTGAAATCGTGCAGATGACCGCAGGAGGCTAACTGTGCGCGTACTTGTGATTGGCGCAGGGGTAATTGGCGCGGCGATTGCCTGGGAGCTGCGTCAGCGTGGGGCGGAAGTTGTGCTGCTGGAGGGTTCTGCAGAGGGCGGGCACACTTCCACTGCTTCTGCAGGCATGGTGAATCCCTTCAGCCTGACGCCCGACGACTCCCCTGCCCTGCCCCTCTACTGGCAGAGCCTGCAGATGTACCCAGAGTGGACGCACACGCTCTACGAACAGACAGGCATTGATCCCGAATGGCGGCAGGCGGGATGCGTGCGTGTCGCACTGACCACTGCAGACGCTGACCATCTTGAAGCAAGTCTGGCGTGGATTCGCCGCTACGACCCACGCGCCGAGCGAGTAGACAGCCGTACCGCGCGTCAGATGGAGCCTGCACTGAACCCGGAGGCTGTCGACGCGCTCTACATTCCCAGTGAAGGCTGGGTGCACACGGCGCGGCTCATGCGCGCGCTTCATCGTGCGGTGCAACTTTACGGCGTAAACCTGTATACAGGCGCCCCTGTTCTGAACCTGATTATGCAGAATGGCGCCCTACGCGGCGTGCAAACGCCCCACGGCGTTATGGAAGGCGATACGGTGGTCGTCGCGGCGGGCGCATGGACAGGCGCGCTGCTGCAGCCTCTGGGGATTCACGCCCCGACTGTGCCCGTGCGTGGCGCGATTCTGGCGCTGGGCGACCTCCCCGTACCCATTCAGCATATTCTCTCTATGCCTGGGGGCTATCTTGTACCCCGCGCGGACGGCACGGTGTTGCTGGGCGCGACGCGCGAACAGGCAGGCTATGACGCCCGCGCGACTGCTGAAGCGTATGCACTCCTGACGCATACCCTCGCGCGCCTTGCGCCCCGCCTGATGCACGCAACGGTGCTGGGGCACACGGTCGGATTGCGTCCCGACACGCCCGACCACAACCCCTACATCGGCGCGGTAGACGGATTCGCAGGGCTGTACCTTGCGGCAGGGCACGCCTATCACGGCATCCTGCTTGCCCCCGCAACGGCGCGCGCCCTTGCCGACCTTCTCCTCAACGGCGCGACTGATCTGCCGATTGCGCCGTTTCATCCCAACCGCTTTATGAGGTGAAAACTATGCAAACGATTCAGGTAATCAAGCCAACGATTTATGACCCCAGCTCCGATGAGCCGCTGCGCATCAACGCCCCGCTGGTCGCCGAGTGGCTGGTGGAGTTCTTGCGCGACGAGGTGCAGCGGCGGCGCGGGTTCTCAAAGGCGCTGCTGGGGCTTTCAGGCGGCGTCGACTCGTCTGTTGTCGCCTACCTCTGCGCGCGGGCGTTCGGCGCTGAGAATGTGTATGCGTTCCTGATGCCCTACAAGGTCAGCAGCCCCGAATCGCTGGAACACGGGATGCTGGTCGTGCGCGCGCTGGGCATCCAGCACCGCGTGATTGAGATTACCCCGATGGTGGACGCCTACCTGGAGGGGTTTGAGCCTGACGCCAGCCCGACACGAATTGGCAACATCTGCGCCCGCACCCGCATGATTATCCTGTTTGACCAGTCGGCGAAGCTGGGCGCGCTGCCCATCGGCACGGGCAACAAGAGCGAGCGCCTGTTCGGCTATTTCACATGGCACGCGGACGACTCGCCCCCTGTGAACCCCATCGGCGATTTGTTCAAGACGCAGGTATGGCAGCTGGCGCGTTATCTGGGCGTGCCTGAGGTGATTGTGCAGAAGCCCGCCTCCGCCGACCTCATCGTGGGGCAGACCGACGAGGGCGATTTCGGCATCTCCTACCAGCGCGCCGACCGAATCCTGCACTATCTCACGCAGGGCTATTCCCCTGAACGCCTGATCGAGATGGGCTTCCCTGCAGAGGATGTGTGGCTGGTTAAGAACAAAGTGGATAGCACGCACTGGAAGCGCCATCTGCCCACCGTCGCGATGCTCTCCACGACCGCCATCGGGGAATATTACCTACGCCCTGTGGACTATTGAGGAGGTGTTTATGCCGCGTCAACTCTTTGAGGACGTCCAGCGCAAGTTCACCGTAGGTGTCGGTCAGTTCAAACCGTACAAGGGGCAGTACGCGCGCAATCTGGAGCGTATCGGCGCGCTGATGCGCCAGTCGCTGCAGGAGGGCGTCGATGTGCTGGCGCTGCCTGAAGCAGCGACGACGGGCTATTTCGTGGAGGGCGGCGTGCGCGAGCTGGCTATCCCCGCGTCGCAACTGCTCCATGACCTCGCCTGCCTCTACGCCGACCTGCAGCCCGAACGCTCGCTCGATGTCTGTCTCGGCTTCTACGAGTATCTCGACGGCGAATATTTCAACTCCGCGCTGTATGCAACTTTAGCCCCAGAACCTGCACACTCATTCACCGTGCATGTGCATCAGAAATTCTTCCTTCCGACCTATGGGGTGTTCGAAGAAGAACGGTTCGTGGCGCGGGGGCGTCGTCTGGAGGTGTTTCCGACACGCTTCGGGCGCGCGGCGATGCTGATTTGCGAGGATGTCTGGCACTCGATTACGAGTACCATCGTTGCTCTCAAGGGCGCGCAGGTGCTGTATGTGCCGACGGCTTCACCAGCGCGCGGGTTCCATGCCGAACAGATTGAGAATGTGGAGGCGTATCGGCGCATGCTCACCCAGATTGGCGGCGAGCATACGCTCTATGTGGTTCAGTCCAGTCTGGTCGGCTTCGAGGGCGGCAAGGGGTTCGTGGGTGCGTCGTGGATAGTGAACCCCTTCGGCAAGGTGATGGCGCAGGGTCCCGTCAACCAGGAGGCATTGATCGTTGTCCCGCTGGACTTAGACGATGTGGCGATTGCGCGCGCGCAGTTGCCCCTGCTGTCCGATTTGCGCTCGGTGGCAGCGGACCTTGCGCTGGAGTTTGAGCAGCTGGCGCGGCGCGAGCCGTAGCTCACCACAGCGCGACGCCCGCGAACACCGTCGTGTAGAGTTCGACCTGCGCTTCAACCGCGACCACTTCCAGCCGCGCGATTTTGAGATTGCGGTCTTCCATCGCCTCTTCTGCCATCGCGGCGACCAGCTCGTGCGCCTCGCGCTCGGTCATGTAGCCTTCTGCCTCCATAATCACGCCGACGGCATGGGGGTCTGTGGGAAACGCCAGCGAGACGGCAGCGGCAATCGTGCGCTCAGCTTCGTCCGAACTGAACACGCCGTAGGCAATTGGCAACAGGCTCCCCTTGGGAACCTCTACCGCAGGGCGCAGCGCAACACCGGGGGGCAAAATGCTGGACACACGCAGCAGATTATAATCGGCAAAGCCTGCCTGACGCAACGCACGGTCAAACGACACCAGCTCGAACGCCGAAACGCCGACGCCTGCGCCCGCCGTGCAGTGGCGCGCCAGACGCAACAGCGGCGATGCAGTCGATACATCCCTGACCTCGTACATAGCCTGCCTCCAGAAACGGTTGTCGTGTCTCCTTACTCTCCCTTGAGCAAGTTGAGCTTCGGTCAGTAGAACGCCGTCAGCAGGTCGAAGCTCCAGCGCTTCGTGAAGGACGACCAGGTGAGCGCCACCTCTCGGAAACCTATCCGATAGGCAATCGTGAAAGTCTGGTCACGAAAGTCATACTGCTGATAGCGCTGCCAAGTATACCCCAAGCCCATCCGCCAGAGGGGGCTGATTCGCCACGAGAAATCCCCGACATAACTTACAGAATTGGCGTCTAAGGCGCGACTGAAGTAGCCCGTGAGATAGTAGCGCTCGCCCGCACTCCAGCTGAGGCTCCCGGATAGGCGATGTCTTCCCAGCAGGTTCGCGCCGAGCGCGTCCTGCGCGTAATCGTAGTTGAGGCTCAGTGCGCCGCCTGTGCCCAGCGCCTGCGTGATGCCCAGCGTCCCTGTAAGGCTCCATCCCGCGTTGGGCAGATTGCCCACGAATCGCCCCAGCGTGATACCGCCCGTGAGGGTCGCGCCCTTCCCCACTGATTGGGGGATTAGATTCCAGCGTGCGCGAACGCCGACGCCTTCGCGCGTTTGTGCCGCTAAGCCGCCGTGTACTCGATGGCTCGTAAAATTGAGCGAGAGGCTCTGACGCAGGGGCAAGTCCGCCACACGGCGTGGGGTCGTCTCGACGAACACATCGGTACGAAGGCTCTGCACGCGCGCGCCTTTCCAGTAGGTGCTGCCTGCGAGGGTGGCGCCCGTCGTGTAGCCACGCGCCTGATGGGACAACTGTAGAGAACCGTAAAGCCCCTGATGCGCGGGCGAGTCGAGCCAGAGCGCGAGGCGCGTGCTGGGTGAGAGCGGTTGCTGATGCCGCCAGTTCAGCCCCCAGTCGTTGCGCGCCAGACCGTTCAGGCTTACCATCCCCGTGCCCAAGCCGACCCGATACTCGTGTTCCAGATCGAGGAACATCCCGCGCGCCGCGCCCATCGTGCGTCCCCCAACCTGCGCGGTGCGTAGTCGGAGCGCGCCAATCTGGGTGGGGGAAAGTGTGTAGTAGTAGGGCACATCCAGATAGACCTGCCCGCTTTGCACCCCAATCAGCGTGTCGCTGCCGACGCCGCCGCTCCAGAGGCTCTGGGAATAGAGCGGTAAGCTGAGCGAGCGCACCTCGCCGACATAAAACTCCGCACGATGAAACTGGATACGCTCGTTGGGGTAGAACCAGATTTGAGCCGCCTTAATCACCAGCTCCGACTCGGAGATGTCCGCAAATTGGAATAGCTCTGGGGGTACGACGGCGTCAAACGGCTCGACTGTGCCGTAGCGGATACGCGCCAGTGCCCAGCGTCCCTCGCGCTGCGCCAGTCCGTAGCCCTGAGAGGTGCGCAGTTCGTAGCTCAGCTCGGCAAACTCCGCCGTTTCCGAGCCGTACTGCAGGCGGGCGTTCCGCGCCCGGACGCGCAGGCTCTCCACCTCCAGCTGCAGGTCGTCCGCCTCGATTCGCGTGAAGCCGAAGCGGACGCTCGCGCCGCGCTCCTTGCCCGATGCGGCGATGATGCGCTGTTCGTTGGCGTAAACGAGATACTCAGCGCCCAACACCTGCACATAATCCGTCGCACTGCGCAGCTCCTCCTGGCTGGCGACAAATAGCGCCTGCGTCTCGCCCACGACGCCCTGTCCAACGGCGGTCGCAGTGATGGTGGCTGTGCCCGGCGTCTGGCTGGCGATGAGTGTGGCGCGCGCGACACCGCCCTCGATGGCGACGACAGGCTCGCGGAACGCCCCCAGCGTCGTGTTGAACGCCACTTGCGTACCGTCAGGCGCGGGTTTGCCCTGAGCCGTGCGCACTTCGGCGACCACCAGAATCTGCGACACGCCGTCCGCGACTGCCGCCGCAGGATAGACGCTCAGGCGTATGGCGCCGTTCGCCCAGCAAGCAAGAAGGCAGAGGAGCCACAGCCCCCCTGCCCCGCCCAGACGCGCGTTCGGACAATACCGCCGTTGCATCCTAAAACTGGGAGCCGCCCAGCACCGCGCCGAGGATAATCGTAAATAGGGTCACAGCAGCGCGTTCACGCTTGCGGTCTACACGGCGCGGCTCCTGCGGCTGGGTTGGTTGCGCCACTGGGGGCGCGAGACGCTCGCGTACCGCCGCGCCTACTTTCTGAGCGACATCTGCGACTGCCGCGATGCGCGCGCGATTCACATCCTCATCGTCGGAGCCTAACCGCGCGCGTCCCGACTCCGCCACCGAGACGATTACCTCGCCTGTGCGTACATCGATCAGGTCGCCGCTGAGGGTGATAATCGCCTCACGGGTATTGGGGTCGTAGCTGAACTCCTCGATGCGCCCGGCGAATGCGAGATCCACATCCAGTAGTGCGCCCACACGCGCCGCCCGCCATGTGCCGTCCGCCTCTCGCTCGTTGAACGGTGGGCTCAGGCGGTCGCGACGAATGCGGTTCTCTTCGATGGCGCGCGTCACGGACGGGTTCGTCTCACGAAACCGCAGCACATACACGCCAGGAATCTCTTTCAACTGGGCGTAGAGGGCGTTGAGCGCCTCCGTATTGACATTGAACTCTTCGGTCGGCTGTACCGCCGCTCCCTGCGCGAACGGAAACAGTACCAGCTCACGCGTTTGCTGCGCTGCAGCCAGCCCGAACGACAGACACCCAGCAATTGCCGCTATCCAGAAAGTTCTCACTATTACGCCTCCTTTGGAGGGGCTGGGAATGTGCCCAGCCCCCAGTCTCTCTTAGCGAGTCAGCACCAGCGGACGCACCGCACGCGCGGTCTGACCGTCTTCGGTGCGCGCTTCTACCTGCACCTGATAGGTTCCGGGCGGGACAGCGCGTCCCTGATCGTCGCGCAGGTTCCACGAGACAGTGTTGACGCCGCGGGTCGCCGCGCGCCCTCGATGCAGGTTGGCAATCGTGCGCCCATCGTTGCCCAGAATCTGGATGCTGGTCTGCGCGTTGTCCGCCAGCACGTAGGAGATGGACACACTACTTACGCCGCGCCCCGCACTACCCACATTCACGCTGGTGATGAGTGCGCCGGTGCGCGCCGCGCGCTCCACCGTCAGTTGCAGGCGCGTGCGCCCAGTGGACACGAAGCGATACTCAGGCGTGGTGCGCAGATCGACCGTGCGCCCGGTATTCAGGTCGGTCAGACGCAGGCGGTAGCCCTGCGGCACTGTGTTCAGGTTCGGGAAGGCGAGCACAACTTCCTCGCCGAGCGCTGCCTCCACCAGCAGGTCAAACTGCTGGCGATTGGCGAGCGGGCGAATCTCCTGCATCAGCACCGCGCCTGTACCCGATTTGAGAATGGTCAGGTTCAGCGGTCGGTCGGGGAGCGGGGTCGGCGGCTCCTCGATGTCGCCTGCGCTGCGCCCGCTGCTCACTCCGACGAAGTTTTGGGTATCGGCGCCGTGCGCCGTTCGCGCCACAATCTGCAGGCGCCAATCGTTCGGCAGATTCGGGCGTTCGTCCGCTGAGCGAGTAATCACGCCGCCAAAACCAGTTCCTGGGAGGAACACGGGCGGATAGACGAATTCGATGTCTTCGTTGGTCTTGATCCAGTAGCCCCGATGCGGCAGAAGCGGCGTGTTGGGGTCGGAGGTGAACTTATACTCGCCCGCGAACTCGTCCCAGTAGTAGAGGACGCCGCGAATCACCCCACGCTGCGCCGCTTCGAAGAAGCTGAGACTACGCGACGGGTCGCTAGTGGGCACGATCACCACCTGTCCCAGCACAAGCGGATAGGGATAGGGGTTGCCAATCTGGTTCCATCCGCGCTTGAGGGGCAGCGGCGTGCTGGCGTTGAACACATTGTCGGGGAACTGCAGATTAGCGGCGTTGTACAGGGCAACTGTTGCATCGCCGGGCAGGAAGAGCCAGAAGCCCTGACCAGGCTGAATGGTATCTATTGTCTCGTACAGCTCGCGCTCCGGGTTCCATCGCTTTGCCTGGTACGCGCCGGGCAGGTTCAGCACCTCATCCAGCGAGCTGGTCGTCGCGAAGGGGATAGAGACAATCTGGAATCCCGACTCCAGTTTGCGGTTCGCAGTTGCAGAGATGAGAATGGTGCGCGACACGGACTTTGTGGGCGCTGGAGGCGCCTGTACCGAGACGCGGAAGGTCACGAACCCCACTGTGGTTGGGTCTGCCACCACACGCCACCGCAGCGGCGCGGTTTGTCCAGGCGAGAGGCGTGCAATCGTACGGGTGCGCGTCTCCCCCGACGCAAGCGAGACACCCGAGGGCAGTGACAGATCCACCGACACATTCGTCAGGTCAATCTCGCGCCCGACGACAAAATATTGATTGGTGACATTCGCCACAATCTCAAATTGCCCGCCATTTGCAAGCTGGGAAAGATTTTGCGAATCAGGCTCTACAACAGGCAGCGCCTCGATGCCCACCGCCACAGGCGGCTGCACATCCATATCCACCGGGGTCAGCGTCACATAGAAGACATACTCGCGCTCCTGACCGGGCGCAAAGTTGCGGGCGTTGACGAACAGGTTAATGGCGACATCGCTGATGAACGCATCCGGGAACAGTGTCGGCTCCCAGATTGTCGCGCCCTGCACAAAAAACCAGCTGCCGATGACCAGGCGATCGACAGGCGTTTGGTCTTCGAAGCCCTTGACAGGGCGCAGCAGATACCGCGAGGAGCCCGCAAGGTTACCGCGTCCCAGGTAGAACTCGATGGCGTTGGGAATCTGGACTCCACGCAGTTCCGTTTGGGTTCGGACGGGGCGCTGCCCCTGTACATAGACATAGGGCGGGCGCGAGGCGCCATTTCGGTCGAAGCCTTCCTCGACGCCCGTCTCCACGTCGGACGCCAGTCGGAGAGCAAGCGAAGCGGGTGTGTCGCCGTTGTTGCGCACGCGCAGGCTGATACGCGCAGCGGACTGGATGAGGTCAATCCGCAGGTCTGTGTCCCAGCCTTCCACATTCCAGATACGGCGGATGTAGAACCCGCTTGCGCCGCGCCAGGCTTGCTCGAAATTCACCTGCGGACCGCCCTCGCGCCCCCAGACGAAGGTCTGGGTCTGCCCCTCGCGCTGGGCTTGCATCGTGATGTAAATCCCGCCGGGATAGACGCCCCACGGATAGCCTGAGGTGAGTGCAATCCCCCGATCGCCCAGCAGCGCGTTGCCGCCTGAGGTTCCCAGTTGGATGCTCCCCTCGGCAGGGCGGGTGGTACAGGTTGCACTCTCTACGGGGAAACAACCCGTAAGCCAGGTGACGGTTCCGCTCAGTCCGAGAGTAGCGCCCAGCACACCGTTCTCCAGCTCGATATCGAGATAGTCATCACTTACTGGGTTCTGGTTATCTGGGCAGCCACATGGCTGTCCAGGGCCGGGCTGGTAGTTCCCGCCTTGGGCGAAGGCGAACCCTGCCGCCAGGCTACTGTATACAATCGCTGCAATCCATCGTTTCATAATCCGTTGCCTCCTTCCTTAGCGGGCGACCACGAGCGGTCGTACCACGCGCGCGACCTCGCCCTCGTCGCCCGTGGCGATAATCTGCACCTGATAGGCGCCCGGGGGCACAGCTATGCCCGTATCGGTGCGCCCGTTCCATGTTGCGGTGCTGACGCCCGACGATCGAGTCCCTGCCTGTAGACGCGCGACGGTCTTGCCCGTTGCATCCTGAACCAGCACCTGCACCGCTGCTTCGTTGTTCAGCGCGTACTGGATGGCGAACTGGTTGCCGCGCGACTGTGTAATCGACACATTCGTCACCTGCAGGCGGCTCGCGCGCGCGGGCTGGGCCTCTATGGCGAACCGTCGGCGACTGGTCTCATCCGTGCGGAAGCGATGCGAGCTGTTCTGAAGCATCGGGATACACTCGCCAGTCGTCTGGTCGATGAGTACCAGTCGCGTGCCGCGAGGGACAGGCAATTCCTGGCTCCACTGGAGTGTGACCTCTGCGTCGGGCTGGTCAGTAACCACCTCAATTTCCCAGCGTTGGGCGCGTCGGGTGTTACGCCGAAGGTCTTGCGCCAGAGCAGCGCGGGTGCGCACGTCTAGGATGTGCAACGCGACATATGACTGGAATGCCGGCGGCTTCTCCACGCTGCCTGTTCCCGAATGTTCGTCGGCCTGTGAGGCGGTTCCGATGAAGTTGTTAGAATCCTCGCGGTCGCCACTGCGTGCGATCAGGCGCAAGAGCCAGCCGTCGGTCTGAGTGGGCGCGACGCGCGGCGTCTCCTCGGACTGGCTACGCAAGCTCCCCACAGGCGGCACCACGAGCGTGCATGGCTTGAGCGCTTTGACCCAGTGCGCCTGCCAGGCAATCAGTTCGCCCAGTGGCGCGGTATGCCAGGTATATTCGCCCGTCAGCGGGATGTAGCGGTAGATTTGCAGACGGATGAACTCGCGTTCGGCAGCTTCCTGAAGGCTGAGGCGCTGCACGATGCCGCCTGCGCCCAGAACCTCGACCTCACACGCTGCCCACGGCACATTGAAGGGGAACGGGTTGCCAATCATGTTCCAGCCTTCCTGCAGCGGAATCAGGTAGGCGGTGTTGACATCTACCTGCTCATCGCCGAGAATGAAAGTGGGCGCGGTGGTGCGCAGGAAGTAGCCCAGCCCCCGAGGCGGCGTGGGGGTGTTCGAGCCGTCGGGACGCACGGCGACTCCTGGCGGATTGAAACTCGCGCGCAGGTCTTTGCTGGCGGCAGAGTAGCGGGCATATGTAGCCTCTGCAGGCAGGTAACGCGCCAGGATAGCGTCGTTGCCAAACAGCTCCTCAGGGGTCAGCGAGATGGTGTATGGTGTGGAGAACATCGCCAGCCCAGCGTTCTGCACCCGCGCTTTCGCTATTACGCGGGTGGAGCCGCTGCCGCTGACGCCATCCTGTCCGACTGCCTCAACGGAGATGGTATGGCGTCCTTCGCCTGGGAGAGCGACCACAAAGTCAAGCGTAATCGTTTTTTGCGACGGGTTGACCACCGCCGATGGCTCCCACTGACTGCGGGGCAGCGGATCGCCGTTGAGACGCACATTCAAAATGTTCGCCGGATCGTTGTTCAACACGCGGCGCACCACGACCTGTGTGCGTACGAGCCGCGTGTCGATGGTTGTGCCCGACACGGGCTGCACGAACGCCACATTCACACCGCCGACGCCACGTAGCGCCTGGTCGACATTGATGATTCCCCAGCCCAGTTCAGGGTCAGGTACATTCCGACCGCGGGGGTCCGCCGTTTCCTTAAGCGCCACGACCGCTTGCGGCTCCACGGTGTTCGCATCATGGCGCGGTGCGCCTGCAGAAATCACCAGCGCCACTGCCGCCGCCACATAGGGACCCGAATAAGAGGTGCCCTGCACATAGTCGTACTGATTGGAGGTAGACGCAGTTGTAACCACGCCGTCGAAGTAGCTGCTTTCCTGGTCGCCGCCGGGTGCCGCGAGGTCGATACTGCCATAGTTCGAGTAAGACGCTTTGGCGCCCGTGCGCCCCACAGCGGAGACATTCACCACATTCTCGAAATTCGCCGGATAGCTGGGAATGTCCACATCGTCGTTGCCTGCAGAAGCGACAGGAACCACCCCGCGACGATAAATCTCCTGAATGAGCGCGTTCGACTGCTGCGAGAAGAAGTAGCCGCCGTAGCTCATGTTCAGCACATGGATCTGGGCGGCGTTATCGATCACATGCTGATAGGCTTCCAGGATATTTTCGGTGTATAGCGGACCCAGCGGGCGCTCTGTGACCTTCAAGCCAACGATTTTCACATTTTCCCAGAGCAGCCCGGCGATTCCGATACCGTTATTGGTGACGGCGGCAGCGACGCCCACGGTGGAGGTGCCGTGCGAGAAGCCGGAGCCTTCAGGGTCGATGTTGTCATCGGGTGTATCCGCGGCGAAGTTGCGGGAGAGCGGGTCGAACAAGCCTGCCAGATCGGGATGCGACCGCTGGAAGTTGTCGTCGATGAAGGCGACGCGGATACCCGGCTGCCCTTTCTCGATGTCCCACGCCGCGGGCATCTGCATCATCGTGAGCGCCCACTGCTCCGAAAAGAGCGGGTCGTTCGGAACATCGTGATAGCGCAGGATGTAGTGCGGCTCGATATACAGAACATCCGGGTGCGTTTCGAGGGTTTTCACGGCGTCCTGTACTTTCTGGAGCAGTGTCGCCGCTGCGATTCCCTGTTCGCGCAGGCGCAGCACATAGGTGTCCTGCACTCGAATGGGGCGGACATCCGCATTCACAGAGCCTGCGATCGTGCGCGCAGTCTCAATCGTGCGTCCGGGTTTGAGGCGCACAATCATCTCGCCAGGCACCACATCGTCTGGCGTTAACTGCGGCGCCTGCGCCCATGCGCCCTGCGCCGCTATCAATACTCCAAGCAGCCATAGCCACATCCGTCTCATCGGCGGTTCCTCCCGATAATTGCTGTCTATAAAGACGATTTGTCGGGGCGCAGGTTTCCTCTACCCTGCGCCCCAGAGCGCCCTACGGGCTGGGCGGCAGCTCTTGTGTGGTGAACTCGAACGGTCGGCTCCACACATAGCGCAGACCGCCTGGTCCAGGAAGAGGCCCTGGATTGTCTCCCAGATTGCGCGAACCCACACGCCAGTATAGCGTGACGCGCTGCCCGGTCAGCCCCAGCCGGTTGAGCAATCCTGTCTCCAGATTAATTCGCTCTGTGGAGACGGGTGAGCCGCCTGCCGCTGTGGAGAGAATCTCAGGCGACACGAAGGTTCGGTTCCTATCTTGGAAGGTCGGGTCGAGGGAGACTTCCACGCGGTAGGCGTTCGCGCCCTCCGCCGCCAGCCAGCTGAAGCGCACATCTTTCGGGTCGACATCCTCGCTTCGTTGCACAGGGGTCAGCAACTGCACAGGCAGCAGCACCGTTGCCTGCCCGGAGCGCACCCGGTCCGAGAGTTTGTAGAGAATCAGTGTTTCGCCCTCTGCGTCAATACGCTCGCGATACACCAGCGCGAGTTGGTAGGTGTACGAGCGCCCTGTCGCGACGCCCGGTGCAGGGTCAATTGCTTCCAGCCCCTCTTCCAGATCCTCGCTGCCTTCGCGGGGCAGGCTGGCATAGCTAAAGGTACGCGCCACTGTGGTATCCACGAAGAAGTTCTGATTGCCAGGGGTGACGCCCACAGGCTGCAGATTGCCGTTCCCGTCGGTGCCGATAAAGTCCGAGCGGAAGATTTGCCACTGGATGGTGTCGGGCGCGCTCTTGGCGAAGAGGGTGGTTTTCCATGAGACTCGCACGAACGGCTCGAAGTTGCTGTCTGCGCCTGCTTCCGCGAGTACACTCTGAACCGGGGTATTGCCGCCCGAGGAGGCGCGCGCCACGCCGAAGGCAATCAGCCCGATAATGAGAATGGGTCCGAGCGCGCGGAGCAGTTTATTGCCCTCGCCGCGCTGTCGGGGACGCTCGGTGACCACCCGCCCCGCCTTGACCTCAACGGTGGGCACGCGGAACACCGCGCGGGCACGGTCTTCGCTCTGAATCCCGCGCCCGAAGTCGATGATTTCGCCCACTGCGTCGCTATCGGAGACCTGGGTGACACGGATTCGTCCGACTTCCTCGCCGCGTCGCACGACGATCATCTCCATACCCGGCTGCAGTCCACCGCGAATCCCGCGATTCAGTAATACTTCTTGTCCTGCGCGCGTAGTCAGGACGGTCGCTTCGGGGATGGTGTAGTTGTTGATGATACGCACGGCTTCGAACGCGGCGTTGCGAATCGCTTCCTGAACAAGGGTGTCGTCGTCGCCTGTGTAGCCGGGGCGACGGTTGCTGAAGCCTGTAGCGACCGCACCGTTAATCGGCTCGCCCGAGGCGATGTCGATGACTCGCACGGTGATGACCACCTGCGCCTGTTTGGGGCTGCCCACGAAGTTCACCGCGTTCACTTCGCCCGTGATGAGCGATTCCGTTTGCAGCGTGCGTCCTAGGCGCAGGAAGCCGGTCTTGTCTAGGGGCAGCGCAAGGTCAAGGTCGCGCAGCTGCTGTTCGATTTCGCCGCGCGCCAGCACTTCGAACTTGCCTGATTTTTGATACTCTCCCGCCACAGCGTCGGTCGCCGCGCGGGCGATGCTTGCGCCGCCGTAGCCGCTTTTGTTTTCGAAGTCCAGCACTGCCACACGCGGCAGTTGCACCAGCTGGGCGTAGGCGCGCGCAGCGCCCAGTGGGTAGAGCAGTCCCACCGTGAGCATGCTCAGCACGCCGAGATACGCTGTGCGCGTTGTCCAAGTTCGTCTCATCCGTGTTTTCACCCTGATTGCTCCTCCTTCATAGTCTGTTCTCAGCGCGTGAGCACCAGCGGCGCGGTTGCGCGAGCAACCTGACCGTCTTCGCTCACGGCTCGAATCTCGATGGTGTAGGCGCCGGGCGGCAGCGCGACGCCGCTCTGGTCGCGTCCGTCCCAGGTGGCTTGCTGCACGCCGCTGCGAGTCGCCTGGTTGAGCAGTTGGCGCACGACCTTTCCGCCCGACAGAACATTCACCTGCACGGTCGCATCTCCTGTTAGTTGGAAGGCGACGGTGTGCTGCGCGCCGCGTCCCGCCTGTACCTGCACCTGCTGAATCCGCAGCAGCCCACCGCTGGACGCCATTTCGAGGCGGAATCGGCTCACGCCGCTGGCGTTGGTGCGGAAGGTGTAGGCGCCCGTCGTGCGCAGGTAGCGTCGCTCGCCTGTTTCGAGGTTCACCAGTACGAGGTTCGCGGCGCGCGGCAGTTGCTGCGCGTCGGGCCAGTGCAGGCTCACTTCGCGGTTCGGCTGGCTGGTCTCCACCGTGAACTCCCAGCTTGCGCTGCGAGTGGCGGGCTGGATATCCACGCCGTACACGCCGCTCTGAGCGCCCCAGCTCAGGCGCGGCAGGCTGATATGCACATAGTCCGCACCGACAGGCGGCGGCTTGAGCAGGTCGTGCGCATGGTCATAGCCCGGAGTCGCGCTGCGCGAGACGCCGATGTACGCACGATCCTTCAGGTCGCCCGACTGAACTTCCAGCGTCAATCGCCAGCCGCCCGCATCGGTGTTCGCACTTCGGCTGGACGCGCTGGCAGCCGCGGCAGTCGGCGGGATAATCAGCGTCGTCGCGCGGTAGGCGTACACCCAGTAGCCTTCCCAGACCTTCATGCGGGTGGTCGCGGCGTAGCTGCCGAACGAGTAGCCCCACAGCGCGTTCGCCACGATGCCCTTACCCACTGCCGTTGGCAGCGAGACGGGGGCGCTGGTGTCAGGATCGATGAACTGCACCTGGCTCCAGTTCACATCGAAGGTGAACGGATTGCCAATCAGGTTCCAGCCGACCTGCAGCGGAATCTCGAAGGGCTGGCTGGTGTTGGCAGGCGTACCTTCTGTGGCGAGCGGCAGGTCTTCCGAAGTCTCGAGGAAGTAGCCGCGTCCGAGCTGGAAGCGGTTTGCAGGCGCCGTCGGATAGAACACATAGCGCGACTGGCTTGTATCCCAGGCGAAGAAGCGGAAGGTCGCCGCCGTCGGCACATCGAGCAGGTCGCGTACATCCTGCGTGTAGTCATACGGCGCGGAGACGAGGAAGCGCCCCTTGAAGAAAGTGCGCAACGGCTCCGACTTGAACTCGCCAATCACTGTGTTCTGACCCGAGTTCACCGTGATCGTGCGCTGGTTCGGCGTGAAGGTGAATCCCGACTTCACAGGAACGACCACATACTCGCCGGGCGGCACAGTGGGGAAGCTGTAGTTGCCGTTGGCGTCGGTGGTGGCGGGCGGAACCGCGTCGTTGCCCGCGAAGAGCAGGCGCACGGTCACATCGGGTTCAGGCGCGCCGCCGAAGCGTCGCACGATTCGCCCAGACGCGGAGCCGGGCGGCAGCAGCGCGAGCTGGAAGTTGAGCGTCGAGGTCGTGTTGGCGGGCACGGTCAGCGTCTGGCTCTCAGGCGCGTAGCCGGGCGCGACTGCGGTAATCACATACTCGCCCGCGGGCACACTAAAAGTATAGACGCCGTTTGCGTCGGTGGCCACATCGGCGCGTGTGTTCGTGCCCGCGACGGCGGTCACCCGCGCATTCGGAATCGGATTCCCCGTGTCCACATCGGTCACCGTGCCTGTGACGGTACCCGGCTCAGGCTCCAGCACGAAGTCGCCGACATCGGTGGTTTGTCCCGATTGCACTTGCACATCGCGATAGACTCCGTCTGGCGTGGGCTGCACGGGCGGCAGGGTATATCCGCCGAACGACAGTGCGGCGACGGTCACATCCCATGTGCCCACAGGCACGCGCGGGATGAGGAAAGTGCCGTCGGGGTCGGTGACAATCTCCACCACGAGCTCGGGGTCGGTCGTGTTGGTCGCTCGTATCAGCGCGCCGCGCACGGGCTGATTGTTGATGTCAATCACACGCCCACTAATCTGTCCCGGCGGCGTCGCCAGCATAATCAGGTTGATGGTCGCGGTCTGAGCGACTAGCGTGACGGTCTCCGGGTGTTGCGTCTTGAAGCCGGGGCGCTCCGCATCCACGATGTAGATGCCTGCTTCCAGACCGACGATTCGGTAGAAGCCGTTCGAGTCGGTAATCGCGTAGCCTGCGTCCACACCAGCGACGCTTACGGGCGCAACGCCAATCACACGCACCAGCGCACGCGGCAGCGGCGTGAAGGTGCGTGTGTCGGGGTCGTACTGGCGCACAACGCCTTCCAGCACACTATGCGTCATCCAGCCGAAGGCGTTGTGAATCAGCTTGTTGCGGTACGAACGGCACCATAGGGCGCCTGTGGGACCCTCGTTGTAGGCGGAGTTAACGCCCTCGATGCCGAACGCCATGAAGCCGACTTTGGAGCGGTTCGCCGTGTTCGCGTAGTACGAGCCTGCCTGGTTGGAGTCGCCCAGCAGTGTGCCCGCATTCACACGCGGCTGCGTGTAGGTGTAAGTCGTGCGTGCATTTGCCGAGACATCCACTGTGTCAATCCAGACCTGGTTCCACGCGGCGTCTGTGTAGAGCGGGCCGGTACCAGCGCCAATCGGCGGAATCACATCGAAAGTATCGAAGCCGGGCAACACCAGATACTGCGCCGGATGCGACAGGCGCAGCGCACTGGGTTGATCGGCAACTATGGAATTGCCCTCAAACCGAATCCAGATGCCAATCCCGCCAGGGTTATCGGCGAACGGGTTAGGGTCTTCACCAGCGGGCGCGGCGGCACCTACCAGTTCGTGGCGCAGTCCGCGATAGGGGATGAAGAACACATCGTCGGCGGTGTCGCTGTCAAAAGACACCTGCAGGATATCGTTCATAAACTGGTTCGCAACGGCGCCGCGCAGGCTGAGCGCCCATGCGATGTCCTGACCGCTGAAGAGCATGCGCCCGCTGCCCTGCAGGAAGTTGCGAATCAGGGTCTGCACTTCAGGGTCAAGAATGTGTCCGGGACCTGCCCACACATTACCCGCGTAAGGGCTACCCCAGATAACAATTCGCGTTGCGTGCAGTTTCTGTCGGAATCCACCAGTCAGGTCGGTCGGCTCTCGCTCGAAGCGCGGCTGATACCCTGCCAGCACGGCGGGCGTTATCGGGTTGCGGCACTGCACGCGCCAGATGCTATACAGGTTGTTGTAGGTCGTGTTCTGCCCCAGCGTGTCGGAGCGCAGGAAGAAGCCCGGCGGCAGGTTCGGATGCGGGATGGTACCGTCGCCGTGAATGACCAGCGGATCGCCACTGGGCGGCTGAGTCAAATCGAACGGCGGCTTGCCGGTCGGGTTGTCCGTCCAGTAGCTCTCCACCGGTTGCCATGTCGGGCGTGTAATCGAGTTGCCGATGGCGTCGACGCGGTTCTGCACGAAAATCTGACCGCCCATGTAGTCCGACACAAGCAGGATATTGTGCGCGCCTGTGAATTGCTGGGTCGTGAAGCCCGATATGTTATCGTAGATGAACTCGTTGCCTACATTATCGCGCACAATCACATCCAGATAGAAGTCGCTGGGGATGTCGGGCGTGCGCCATGTGGCGACATACCAGTCGGTCGGGTTACCGTCGTCGTCCAGCTCGGGCTGCAACAGGAGCGTGTCATCCAGGCTGCCGCCGAAGCCCAGTCGGACGAGGCTGTAAGGCTCTTTGTATTCGTAGGTTTCGGGGTGGATGGCTTGCTGCCCCACCTCCACGAACAGCGGCACATACGCCTGCCCCTGATCGACCAGAATTCGGTTCGGGAAGAAGATATCGAACTGGAACAGCTGGTAGAGGCGATGCTCCAGCCCTTCGGCGTCCTGCTCCGCGCTGTCGGGGTCTTTGAACTGCACGCGCACGAAGTCGATGCCGCTCTGCAGGTCTACCGCGCGCACTTTAATGGTAACGGTGTCGCCTGGGAACGATTCTTTGGGGCTGACGACGGGTAGGATGTCCACGATGGGCGGCGTGAGGTCGAACACCAGCGTCTCCCAGAGGTCGTGGACGCCCGGTCCAGGCGATTCGGCGCCCTGTGTGCGTGTGGAGTGGTACGCCACTCGGTTGCGGGTATCGATGGCGGCGGTGGGGTATTTCGCGCCTGCGGCAGGCACAAAGAACGCCACGCCGGGCACATCAGGACGCGCCAGTCCGGAAGCGCTGGGATCCGTGGTGAGCGAAAGCGTGTTCGCCGCAGAGGGCGGCTCGGGCAACAGCGCGGGTGTGTAGTAGATATCGTAGATGTTATCCGTCACATCCACGCGGTCGGAGGGCGCGCCCAGCTGGTGGGGCGTTCCCGACTTGCGCGTGGACGAAAACACCAGGTACGGCGTATCGCCAATCTGCGCCCATGCGGGCTGACGGTCGCGCGGGCGGTTCCCCGACCCATCCACGAAAGTGGTCCACTGCGCAACGGTCAGCGTGTTGAAGTCCAGCATATAAATGTAGCTGGTTCCATCGGCGGCGATTCGCGCGAAGGCGACACGGTTCCCATCGGGCGACCATGCAGGCTCGACATCGTTTTCGCCTGCATCGGGGAAAGTGATGCGTCGGAAGAAGGTTCCATCTTCAAACGGGCGTCCGTCGGTGCGCGCCACATAGAGGCGGTAGCGACGGTCGGCTTCCGTCTCCCCGGTGAGCAGGCGATTCGAAGAGAAAATCACTAGGTTGCCGCCGGGGCTGAGCGTTGGTCGGAGGTTCTGCGTCACGCCGTTGTTGTCGGAGGTAATGACCACGCGCTGGTTGGTGGTCAGGTTGCGCACGACGATGTTGTAGCTGCCCGCCGCGCTGCGGTTCGCATACGCGATAATGTTCGCGGCGTTGTTGATTGCCGGCTGAATCTGGCTGCCAAACTGTTCATCGGGGGTGTCCCCTGTAATGGCTGTGAGGTTCGTCAGGTTGCTGAGATAGAGATTCGAGCCATCATCCAGGTCGCCCCGCCAGATGCGATAGCGCGGCGTGGGGTTAATCAGTCGCCCATCCGATCCGACACCGCCCGCGTTGCTGGAGAAATACATTTTCGCCGCGCCGGGGTTGTAGACGGGATGGATTTCGTCGGGCGCGGCGTTGGTGATGTCGCGATCCCAGCGCGGCGCGCGCGTGCGCTGTCGGCGCTGTTGCAGTTGCTGATGGAACTGCTGCGGGTCGAACAGCCCGTTCTTACGCCATTGCACGCTCCCGCTCTGCGGCGCACGCTGCGGCGCGATTTTGTAGTTCTGGGGTGGGATGGGTTTGTAGGTCGCGCTGGGCAGCGTCTGTCGCGCCGCACGATCGCGGTAGGCGTCCGCGGTCGTTGACGCGCCGTCCTGCGCGTAGCCTGCCCAGGTCAGTAAAAGCCCCACCAGTGCCAGCTGCCATCGCCATCGTCGTATCACTGCGTTCGAACCTCCTCTTCTGTAGTCAGATTCCGTATTACTGGCGATACTCCTGCCCGATTTTGACGCCTCAAATGGAATTCCGTTGCGCTCCTGAGTATACCTGCTTGTTTTGCGTGAGGGCGCGCCAGATTCGATGCACCTGCGCTTCGACCTGCTCGAGGGAGCGGTGGGTGCGGATGACCCAATCGGCGAAGGCGATTTTGCATCGGGTGGGCAGTTGCGCACGCAGGATTTGCCGCGCGCGCGGCGGCGAGACGCCGCGTTCGAGAAGCCGTCGTCGCTGGAGCGCAGGCGTCGCCTGCACCACCACAATCGCGTCGAAGAAGCCCTGAAGCGCGACCTCGATAAGGAGCGGTACCTCGATAAAAGTGGGCACGGGCGACGGCTCGTGCGCCTCCAGCTGCGCCTGCAGAGCGCGTACCACCGCGGGATGCATCACGCGATTCAGGCGTCGCCGCGCGGTAGCGTCGGCAAATGCGAGCGACGCGAGCCGCTCCCGCGCCAGCGCACTGTCTGCCGTTGTAATCGCCTGCCCAAACTCCCTGACTAACTGCTGCCATAGTTCCGTCCCTGGAAGGAGGAGCGTCGCCGCGAGCGTGTCGCTACTGATGCCGTGTGCGCCCAGCGACTCGAAAAGACGCAAGACCGTCGTCTTGCCTTCGGCGACGCCGCCCGTGATGGCAATCCGTTGCATCAATCATTCGCGGCTTCGGTTTCGGTTCCTGCCGTCGAATCGTTGTTTTCAGGCGGATTCGGCGCTTCCCGTGATTCGGAGCGCAGCTGCTGGAGTTGCGACGAGAGCCGATCGCCGATGGTGAACCCGCCGCTCTTGCTGCTGCCCGTGCGCTGGCGATGCTCCTGGACGGCGCGCTGCTCTTCGGGCGCGCGCAGGCTCAGCACCATGCGTCGTCGGCGCGGGTCCAGTTCGATAATGCGCCCTTTGACCACATCGCCGACCGCGACGACCTCTTCGGGGCTTTTGACGCGCTTGCTGGTGAGTTCCGACAGCGGCAGGAACGCCTCGACGCCCTCGTCTACGCGGGCGAACGCGCCCGTGCGCGCCAGGCGTGTGATGGGCGCCTCCAGCTCCTCGCCCTCGCGGTACTTCTGCGCCGCGACATGCCACGGATCTGGCATCACCTGACGACGGCTCAGGGCAACTTTGCCGTTCTCAGGCTCCAGACGGATGACCACCACCTCGATCTGGTCGCCCTCCTTGATGACCTCGCGCGGATTATCGATGCGCGCCCACGACAGCTCGCTGACATGTAGGAGACCTTCGTACTCGCCGATGTCCACAAACGCGCCGTAGCCTGTAATTCGTTTGACCACGCCTGTGAACCGATCGCCGACTTTCAGCGTGGCGAACACACGCTCGCGTCGCTGGCGCTCTTCCTCTTCGCGTTGACGGCGCAGCTCCTCGTCTGCCAGCTTGTTGGAGCCGACTGCCTTGCGACGCTCGTGGTCGAGGTCAATCAGTTTAATCGGCAGCACTTCGCCCACCAGCCGATCCAGCTGGTTCGGCGGCAGGCGTCGGGCAATTTGACTGGCGGGCACGAAGCATCGCACGCCGATATTCACCACTACGCCGCCTTTGACCGCGTCTTCGACCATCGCCTCCAGCGTCTCTTTATTGTTGTACGCCTCGACGATCGATTCCCAGAGCTTGTCGAAATCGGCTTCTCGCTTCGAGAGGACGGGCGCGCCCCCCTCCCCGCGCGTGCGCATGACCTTTACATCGATCGTATCGCCGACCTGTACGACATCTTCTGCCGAATCGACCTTGCCCGTCGCCAGCTCCTCTTTGGGGATTTTGACTTCGGTTTTCGTGCCGACATCGACCAGCACGGCGTCTCGGTCGACCTGCACCACCGTCGCCTGGATTACCTCGCCGGGTTCGAATGAGGGGAAGCTCTGCTCGATGGCTTCGTCCATCGAGAGGGTTTCCTCCGTTGCGGGGGTTGATTCTGCCACAGCAGCGACAGGCGCAGGCTCTAGCGCAGGGGCGGTTGGCGTCGTTGTCTCTTCGGGCGCCTGCTCTGGCGCCTCTGCAGTCGACGCAGTCGCTTCGATGCTGTCCACAGGCTGTTCAGGGGTTTCCACGCTCGGCTCGGTCGCGATGGTCTCCACTGCACTCTCGGTCGCCTCCGTCGACTCGGTCATCAGGTTCTCACGGGTCTGTTCGTCGCTCCACATGGTTTCACGGACCTCCTTCAGGGCTGTTTATTCAGTTCGAGGCAGGGTCTGGGACTCCTGCCAGTGATGCGCGCGGATCGTGCAAAACGCCATCGATATAAGTATACTCCACTTTTTGCGTGTGTGGGTTCCAGAGCAGCACATCGGCGCACGCGCCCGCGCGGAGCGTGCCCAGATCCATCTCGTAGCCGAGTGCGCGGGCGGGGTTGGCGGCGCACACCAGCGAGGCGACTTCCAACCCCAGCGTCTGGGCGCAGTGGCGCAGGCATGTGTCCATCGCGACGGTGCTGCCCGCCAGTCCGCCTGTTTCCGCCATCCGCGCCGCGCCCTCCTGCACCACGGCGCGATGCCCCCATAGCTCGAAGGTGTAGCCGTCGGGCATGCCCACGCCCGTCGCGCCGTCGGAGACGCAAATCACGCGCGTGGCGCCTTTGGCTTTAATCAGCAGTTGCGCTGTCGCCGTGTGGGTATGCACATTGTCCCAGATAATCTCGGCGGTCAGTTCGTCGTGGAGCATCACCGCGCCCGCCAGTCCGGGGTCGCGATGCTGGAACGGGCGCATGGCGTTGAAGGTGTGGGTGGCATGGCGTGCGCCCCACTCGATTGCCTGCACCGTCTGCTCGTAGGTCGCGTCGCTGTGCCCGATGGAGACAATCACGCCCTCCTGCGTGAGGTACTGGATGACCTCCCGCGCGCCCTCCAGTTCAGGCGCAAGCGTCACCACGCGCAACTCATTAATTAAATTGCCCAGCTCGCTCTCCAGTTCACGCACGTTGGGCGGGCGGATGTATTCGGGCGGTTGCGCGCCGGCGCGTTTGGGGTTGATGAAGGGACCTTCCATATGGCAGCCCAGCACGCGCGCGCCGTCTGTGCCGTTCCAACGTACCTCGCGCGCCGCTTCGATGCATCGGCGGATGGCATGCCATGGCGCGGTCAGCGGCGTCACGAGAAACGCCGTGACGCCATGCAGGGCAAGCCGCTGGGCAATCGCGCGGATGGCTTCAGGCGCGCCTTCCATCATGTCGCGTCCGAAGCCGCCATGCACATGCAGGTCAATCATGCCCGGCAGCGCAATCAGTTCACGGGCGTCCACATCAGGCGGTTGAATGCCTGCCATGTGCGCAGGGTCGTAAGGCTCCCACGCGACGATTCTGCCTTTGTCGATGACCAGCGCCTGATGCGGATAGCGTCTCCCATCCGTTGCCAGCGCGCCGCAGAAAATCCGAAACGCCATGCGGGTTAAGTGTACCCTACTCGACTCGGAATCGCGCCCCACCGAATCGCACCAGGTCGCCTGCGCGGAGCGACTGCTTGCTCACACGCTGTTCGTTGACGAACACGCCGTTGGTGCTGCCCAGGTCGTACACCACGAGCGCGCCGTTTTCGAGCGCGATTCGGGCGTGATGGCGGCTCACGGAGGGGTCCGGGATGATGAGCGCGTTGTCCGTCTCGCGCCCGATGGTGAGACCAGCAGGCGGGATGGCGATTCGATGCCCTGCGAGCGCGCCGTCCAGCCCCACCAGCGCGGTGGCTTGCATCACGGCGACGCCTGTCGGCGCGGCGGGATAGCCCTGCGGCGGTTGGGTCGGCGGTGGCGCGGGCATCGCGACGGGCGTGCAGGCGCACGCGCCCGTGAGCGGGTCCTGACGCTGCCCGCAGTAGGGGCACACGCCCGGCGGCGTCGGCAGGGGCGGCGGGAGCGGCGAGCGCACAACATCGCGGGGCGCGCGCACTGCCTGACCCTCGCGCAGCTGAAACTGTGCCTGAAAACCGCCAATCTGCAGCAGGTCGCCGTCGTTCAGCTCCACTGGCGCACTAATTGGCTGCCCGTTGACCGCCATCGGCGCGAACGGGATCAGCACATAGCCCCCGCCCTGCTGTCGAATCTCCGCGTGTCGGGGCGCGACCTGCGGGTCGCCGCGCATGGGCACATCCGCCAGCTCGTCGCGCCCGATGT
Source organism: Armatimonadota bacterium (assembly GCA_037442365.1). Classification (GTDB taxonomy): domain Bacteria; phylum Armatimonadota; class Fimbriimonadia; order Fimbriimonadales; family GBS-DC; genus GBS-DC. The sequence continues at coordinate 41,535 of JBBIQK010000009.1, forward strand.
ATGCCCCGTCGCGGTCAATCGGGTAGTCCTTGCCTTCGTTGCGTCCATACAGCACGCGCACCCACGCCGCGCGCGTCATCCATTCCAGCAGCCCGATGAACAGTCCAATCCCCGCGCCGACCAGCGTCAGCGCGACGGCGCGCGAGGGCGCGCCCGCTTCGCCCTCCGCACGCAGGGCGAACCCGAACACCGAGCCGAGCGTGAACGCCAGAAAGTCGAACAGTGCGCCGCCCATCGCGCCGCCAATCGCGCCGCCCAGCAGCCCGTTGCGCATGCGCTTCGGCGAACGCGCCACAAGCCCCTCCGACAGCCCCATCATCGCCCCGAACGCGCTCCAGCCCAGAATGCGCCCGACAATCAGCCCCAGAAACGGAACCGTCGCGCCCAGCACGTTGAAGAGTATCTGCCCGATGGTCAGCCCCATCCAGCCGCCGACGGCGCCCGCGCCTGCACCCAGCGCGACCCCGCGCAGGATGTGCTTACCCGTGCCCAGCGACAGCCCCGTCGCCAGCCCAACCATCGCGCCGACAAACAACCCTGAAATCGAGCCGAACAACGCGATTGATCCCCAGTCGACGGTACGCCTGATGTCGTCGCTGATGAACGGCTCGTTCACCAACCACGCCAGCACGCCGCCCACCGCGCCAAACAGCATCAGGTAAATCAGCTTCGAGACCATTGCTACTCCACGCGGAACAGGCTTGCGCCGAGCTGGAGCGTATCGCCCGCTTTGAGGGGCGTCGGTGCGCTGACCCGTATGCCGTTCACATAGGTGCCGTTCGTGCTGCCGAGGTCTTCAATCAGCGTCTGGTCGCCCTGACGCACAATCTGCGCGTGTGTGCGGCTGACGCCCATATCGTTCACCAGCGCAATCGCGTGGCTCGCTTCGCGCCCGATGGTCATCAGGTCGCCTGCGAGTTCAAATGCTTGTCCTGCGTAGGGTCCCTGCGTGGCGACGAGGCGCGCAGCGGGTCCCGCCGCGACGGTGCTGGCGGCGGCGACGCCTGCACTTGCGGTGGGGTCTACGCCCGCGCTTTCCAGCGGCGGCAGGTCTGGCTGCAGCGGCGCGCTCGGTGTGGTAGACGCGGCGCTCCCCTGCCCCGTCGGCGTGGCTTGCGGCAGTTCCACCCCCAGCTTGCTCATCGCCTCGCTGAGCTGTTGTGGCTTCTGCGTCGCCAGGCGTATCAAAAACAGAATCACCCCTACCGCCAGCGCCAGCGCGATTATGAACATCACAATCGCGCCGATCCGACTGGTCTGGGGCGTTTCGGCGTCGCCCTGCCCTTCTGCAGTTTTCGGGGCGACCTCCAGCGTGGCGACTGCGCCGCTCAGCGTAAGCTCAAGGACAGGAACGCGCGCTTCACGCTCGGCTTTGAGGGTGGTCTCCTGCGTGGCTTTCTGGTCGTCGCCGTAGCGCGCGGTGATGGTTGTCTTGCCCAGCGGCACGCGCTCGAAAATCAGAATCCCCTCCGCCGACGGCTCCAGCACGCGCGTATGGGTCTTGCCTTTGGCGTCGGCGAGTTGCACCACGGCGCTGGCGACAGGCTTACCCTGCGCCAGCAGGTTCACCTGCACCCGCGCAACATGGCTCCAGCGCTCGCCCGTGATATCGGTCTTCTCCTTGAGGTTTGCCGCCGTCAGTTGCGCGAGGTTGCCCGTTTTCGCGTCGTACACCCAGAGCGCCGCAGTGCCTTCAGGCAGCTTCACGACGGTTGAGGCGTCGCTGGTTTTCTGCGGGGGGCTGAGCGGTTCGCCTTTCGCGTTCTCGGTCCACCACCAGCGCTCCCCTTCCCCTGTGAAACTGAGCGTGGTCTCGCGGGGCGCGGCAGGCTTCTGGTCAGCGGGCGGTTTTGTTTCCCCCTGCGCCAGCCCGCGCCCCAGCAGCAGCCCCAACAGCGCAATTGTGCATACGGCTCGCATGAAATCTTTGGATTCCCGTGCGCGCCGAAAGTTCCTGCTACGGGGCGGTATCCAGCAGAAACGCTTCGCGTCGGCGCGTCTGTGCGTTGTAGCCGAAGCCGACGATATAGCGTCCGTTGGGCGAGACGGCGTAGGCGTCTATTAGCGTGCTGCCCGCGCTCAGCAGAGGCGCATACTCCTGATCCAGTGCGCGTAGTCCGCTGAGGCTATCCCAGAACGCCGCCGCGCCGTTCCCAGCGCCGACGATGATTGAGCCGTCCGATGAGACTGAACGTGCAGTAATCAGTCCCAGCGTGCGCATGCCCTCCGACGCGCCCCATCGAAAGCCATACCAGCGTCCCGAAGCGTTTCGGCTCACGCCCACGATGAATCTGCCGTCTGCCGAGACGCCGTAGGCGATGCTGTCGCGTCCGCCTAGCGTGCCCAGCGCCTGCATGCCGCTTGCTTGCGTCCAGCGGAAGGCGCGCATGTTGCCCGAAGTGTCCGCGCCGTAGCCGACCGCCGTGCTACCGTCTGCCGAGAGCGCAGTCGCGTAGCAATCGCGCCCGCCCAGCGTGCCCAGCGGGGCAGCCATGTTCAGCGCGTTCCAGACGACAGCTTGCCAGCGTCCGCTGCTGTTGCGGGTTGTGCCCACAATGGCGTTCCCACTGACGGCGGTCGCCATGCTGTTGCCGCCGCCGATGAGCGTCGGGAGCGTCTGCATCTGCCCGTTCTGCCACAGGAACGCGAAGGTGCGTCCCGTGCTGTCGGTGCAGTAGCCGCTGACGCGATTGCCGTCGTTCGAGACGCCTGTGGCGTAGCTGCCCGTGAGCGTACCCAGCACACCGAGCGCTTGCATCCCGCCTGTTTGTGTCCAGCGGAAGGCGCGCCAGCGTCCTGCTGCGTCCTGGCTGGAACCGACCACCACGCCGCTGTCCGAGACGCCTGTCGCCATGCTCGCGCGCCCGCCCAGCGTGCCCAGCCAGCGGAGCGTACCCAACCATTCCCCGCCCATATCCAGCACGAACGGCTCGTAGCGTCCGCGCGCCGCGTTGTAGCCACGCCCCACCACGAAACGCCGCGTCTCCGACACAAACTGCGCATCTTCCAGGAAAGCGCCTGCACTCAGCAACGCGCTGTAGCGCTGGTTCAAATCGACCATCCCGCGCTGCTCTGTCCACAGCACAGCGCGCAATTGCCCCTGTGCGTTCTCGGAGCTGCCCACGAGCATGCGCCCGCCGCGGATGCCCCAGTGGAGGATGCTCCACCCGCCGCCCAGCGAGCCGAGGCTTTGTGTCCCGCCGCTGACCCAGCGCACCGCCAGCATGTTGCCACTGGCGTCGGCGGCGTTGCCGTAGATGACGCTCCCGTCCATCGAGACGCCCGCCGCGCTACTGTAGCCGCCCCCCAACGCGCCCAGGTCCTGCATCCCGCCTGAAGCCGTCCATCGGAACGCTCGCAGGTTGCCCTCCGCATCTTCCGACACGCCCACAATCACCTGCCCATCGGCGGAGATGCCCGTGACGCTGCTCCAGTTGCCCCCCAGCGTGCCCAGATTTTGTATCCCGCTTGAAGCCGTCCAGCGGAACGCCCGCAGGCTCCCGTCGCCGAGATCCGCGTCGCCCACAACCACACTGCCATCGTGAGAAACATACTTCGCTTCGCTGTAGGTTCCCCCGCTCAGTATCCCCAGATTCTGCATCCCTGCCTGCGTCCATCGGAACGCCCGCAGGTTGCCCTCCGCATCTTCCGAGACGCCGACAATCACCTGTCCGTCGGCGGAGATGGCGTTCACCTCGCTCCATACGCCGCCCAGCGAACCGATGGAGCGCATCCCCCCTGACGCCGTCCAGCGGAACGCCATGTACGCCCCGTTTGCGTTTTCCGAAGAGCCAGCGATTACGCTCCCATCCGCCGACACAGCGGTCGCCGCGCTCCAGCGTCCGCCCAGTGTGCCCAGATTTTGCATGCCTCCCGTCGGCGTCCAGCGAAAGGCGCGGCTCTCGCCGTTGCTCAGCGTTGTCTCGCCCACAACTGTCATACCGTTCGCGGAGACAGCGTTCACTTCGCTCCAGTCGCCGCCGAGCGTCCCCAGCCAGTGGAGCTGCTGCCCCCAGAGTGCGCTGATCAATCCGACAGCGCATGCAATTGCCATCCCCAAACGCACACAGCTACGCATGGCATGAGGGTTATTCCACAGTCGAGCGCGTCTGCAAAAACGGCTCGTGCTTGCCGATAATTCGCGCGGATGTCCCGTGGGAGGCGAACCGCGTGAGCGAGATTCTATCACAGGCGGAGATTGAGGCGTTGCTGGCGTCGCTCTCGGCAGAGGAGGGTTCCGTCGGCGACTTTGCCGCGCCTGTCGCCGCGCCTGTTGTCGGCGGCGGTGTACCTGTGAGTCGCAAACCAATCTCTTATGAGGTCTACGACTTTCGCCGACCCGACAAATTCTCGCGCGACCAGCTGCGCACCCTGCAGATGGTGTTCGAAACCTTTGCGCGGCTCTGCTCGACGAACCTTGCCACCTATTTGCGCACGCCCATCCACATCGAACTCATCTCGCTGGAGCAGATTCCCTATGAGGACTACCTGCGCTCGCTCAAGCAGTCCGCCTTCATCGTGTTCAGTGCGCCGCCGCTTTCAGGCGAGGCGGTGCTGGAGATGGAGTTCGCGCTCGTGTTCACGATGCTCGACCGCCTGCTGGGCGGGATGGGCAAGCCCGTTGAGCGCACCGCATTTACGGAGATCGAAAAGCCGCTGGTGCTGGCGCTCGCCGAGCGTATGCTGATGGCGTATCGCAGCGCGTGGGAGAGCATTCTGCAGGTAGACCCGAAGATCGAGACGCTGGAGACCAGCGCACAGTTCGTGCAGATTGCCCCGCCCAGCGACATCGTGATTACTGTGCTGATGGAAGCGCGCTTTGGCGATCGGCGCGATGCGATGAGCCTGTGCGTGCCGCACATGGTCATCAAGCCCATCACGCCGCGCCTCAGCTCGCAGAACTGGGTCTCCAGCGCGGGCAAACGTACCACGCCCATGCTGCGTCGCATGCTGACCCAGCACCTCCACCGCACTGCCGTCACCTGCCACGCGCGGCTGGGCAAGACGCGCATGCGCCTCAGCGAGCTGCTCCAGCTCAAAGTCGGCGATACCCTGATGCTGGACACGCCTGTCAACGGCAAGATTGACCTGCTGGCAGAAAATCGCGTGAAGTTTCGCGGCAAGCCCGCCGTGCGCAACCGACGGCTGGTGGTCGCAATTACGGATGTCGTTTCGGAGGATTGAACCGTGAGCGAAGTTTCAGCGGAACTGTTGACGCAATTCGTGGTGAATCAGGCGCCGGTGTGGCAAAGCGTCGCCATGTACCTGTCCGAGCAGAACAACACGCTGGTCGAAATCCCGACGCCCCAGTCGAGCGCGGTACCGATTGGCGACCTGACTGGGTTGACTTCGGATACAGTGCTGCATCTTCAGGCGCAGTTTGCCGAGCAAAGCGACGCGCCCTGCCTGTTTATCGTGGGTGAGCAGCCCAGCGAGCGCACTACAAACGAACGCGCGCTGCTGGAAGCGACGCTGGGCAGCGCGCCCGACGCCATCGACGACGCCGCTCTCAGCGCCGTACAAGACTTCGGACAGCACCTGATGCAGGGGCTGGCGATTGCGTTCGGCAACCTCACCAGCAAGACCTTCACACCCGACCAGATTATCGCCCGCTACGAGCCGATAGTGTTCCCCTCCAACTTCCTGACGGTCGATGAGGTCATCGCCACGCGCTTCACGGTACAGATACCCGACCGCACGCCCTTCACGCTTACCTGGCTGCTGACTGAGAATCTGGCGCGCGCCCTGCTGGGAATGGCGCCCGCCGAGTCGGACCCGTTCCAATCGTTGCTCCTTGATTCAGAGCCAGCGCCTTCCGCACCCGCGCCCACCGCCGCGCCTGCAACCGTTGGGTTCAACCCGTTCGCGGACGCCGACGATACGCCCGAACGCAACCTTGACCTGCTGATGGACATCCCGCTGGAGGTGTCGGTCGAGCTGGGGCGCGTGACCATGCTGATTCGGGAACTGCTGGAGGTCGGCACGGGTTCGATTGTGGAACTGCAGAAAGCGGCGGGTGAGCCTGTGGAAGTGCTGGTGAACGGCAGGCTCATCGCGCGGGGCGAGGTGGTCGTGGTGGAGGACAACTTCGCCGTGCGCATCACCGAAATCCTCTCGCCTGTCGAACGCATCCAGCGACTGGGAGCATAGCCATGAGACGCCTGATAGCAACATACCTTTTAAGCACCGTAATTTTCGGGGCGTGGGCGCAGAGTTCGTCCGACGGGCTGGCGCCTGGGGCGTTCGGCACACGCGCGGGCGCGCCCATCCAGCGCATCGCCGCGCCAGACAATTCGTCCAGCGGGTGGGCGCAACTGGGCGTCGCGCTGTTGATTGTGGCGGTCGGCTTGCGCTGGGGGCTGCCGCGCCTGCTGCGCTGGGCAGGCAAAACGGGCGACGGCTCGCCTGTTGACGGGCAGATACGCATCCTCGAGACGCGCAGCGCAGTCGGCGGGAGCCTCATGCTCGTCAAGGCGCGCGACAAGCTGCTGCTGGTGGGCGCAACCCCGCAGGGAATGCACCTGCTCGCCGACCTGACCGACACGCTCCCGAAAGCGGAGGCGACGACGCCCTCAGAGAGCGCGTTCGAGCAGGTGTTGCGTCAGGCGCGCCCCGTCGCCCCGCCGCCGGACCTGCAACAGGAAGCCGCCGCGCATGTCCAATCGCGCCTTCAGCAGACCCGCGCCCACCTGCAGAACCTGCTCGGAGGGAGGGGATGAATCGCTCTGAGTATTGTTGCCGTGAGTTTTCGGTAGTCGCTTTGTCCGCGCGCGCGCTCAGGCGTGTGATTTGGAGTGCTGAAGCGGGAGCTTCAGCATGCGCGGAAGCTCCGCTTCCGCACTCCATAAAAACGGCGCCTCGCACACATGCTGCCATTCTAACGCAAAGACACTTAACGCACATCCGTTTTCTGCTAACGCTTCTCCTCTTTACTTTCACCCTGTTCCTGCCAGCCGTTGCGCAGGAGACGATTCCCCTGCCCCGCGTGAGCGTGGAGGTGGGCACGGCGCGCAACCCGCAGGAGGTCTCTACCTCGCTGCAGATACTGGCGCTCCTGACCCTGCTGTCGGTCGCGCCCTCCATTTTGCTGATGATGACCGCCTTCACGCGCATCGTGATTGTGCTGTCGTTTCTCAAGAGCGCGCTCGGCACGCCGAACATCCCTCCCTCGCCCGTGATTATCGGGCTGAGCCTGTTTCTGACCTTCTATGTGATGGCGCCCACGCTGGACGAGATTAACCGCACCGCGTTGCAGCCCTATATGCAGCAACAAATCACCTTCCCGCAAGCCCTCGAGCGTGCTGAGAAGCCTGTCCGCGCCTTTATGTTGCGCCAGACCTACACCGAAGACCTCAACCTGTTCATTCGCCTGAGCAAGCAGCCCCCGCCCCGTACCGCCGACGAACTGCCGATGACCATTCTCATCCCCGCCTTCATGCTCAGCGAACTCAAAACGGCGTTCATTATCGGCTTCTACATCTACATCCCGTTTCTGGTGATTGACCTCATCGTGGCGAGCATCCTGCTCTCGATGGGTATGATGATGCTCCCGCCGGTGGTGGTTTCGATGCCTGCGAAGTTGCTGGTGTTCACGCTGGCGAACGGCTGGAATGTGCTGGCGCAGGCGCTGGTGCAGGGCTTTCGGTAGGGCGGCGCCCCGTGTCGGGTACACTTGTGCGCGATGTCGAACTTGCCTTCGGTGCGCCTGATTACGCTGGGCTGCGCCAAAAACGAGGTGGACTCTGAAGAGATTGCGGGCGTGCTGCAGCGCGCGGGCTATCGACTCGACGCGCAGACCGACGCGCCCGATGTGGTGGTGATTAACACCTGCGGGTTCCTCGAATCGGCGCAACGCGAGGGCATGGCAACGATCCGCGACGCGCTGCGCCTCAAACGGCAGGGCAAAACCCAGCGTGTGATTGTCGCGGGTTGCATGGTGCAGCGGCTGGGTAAGTCGCTGCAGGAGCAGTTCCCCGAAGTGGACGCATGGGTGGGCGTCGGGCAGATGGCGCGCTTTGCGGAGATTGTCGACTCCGCCCGCGCCACACGCCAGCCGATTGCCGACATTCAGCCGACGCACCACCGCTGGGCGGATGTGCCCACGCGCCTGCGCAGCCGCGCCCCATGGACCGCCTACCTGAAGGTCTCGGAAGGGTGCGACCATAAATGCACTTTCTGCACCATCCCCTCGTTTCGCGGCGCGCATGTGAGCAAACCGCTGGAGCGCATTCTGGAAGAGGCGCGCTGGCTGGCGCACAACGGCGCGAAGGAGATTAATCTCATCGCGCAGGACACCACCCAGTACGGCTACGACCTCTACAAGCGATTCATGCTGCCCACCCTCCTGCGCGAGCTGAACGCGGTGGAGGGTATCGAGTGGATACGCATTCACTACGCCTACCCGTCGCGAATCACGGACGCGCTGATAGAGGCGATGGCGTCGCTACCGAAGGTGGTTCCCTACCTCGATGTGCCGTTGCAGCATGCGGACGGCAGGGTGCTAAAGGCGATGCGCCGTCCGGGCGACGACGCGCGCTACCTGCAGATGGCGCGCCGCCTGCGCGAGGCGATGCCCGACATCGCCATCCGCACGACCTTCATCGTGGGCTTCCCCGGCGAGGACGAGGCGGCGTTCCAGCGGTTGCTGGACTTCCTGCAGGCGGCGCAGCTGGACCGGGTGGGCGCGTTCATGTATTCGCGCGAGACGGGCACGCCCGCCGCCGAGATGCCCGACCAGGTTCCCTTCCGCCTCAAGCGCGAGCGATTCGACCGCCTGATGCGCTTTCAGCAACCGATTTCGCTGGCGCGCAACCGCCTCTGGGTGGGCAGGACGATGCGCGTGCTGATTGAGGGCTACAGCGCGGACGGCAGGTACGCAATTGGGCGTTCGCATCGCGACGCGCCCGATGTGGACGGGCTGGTCTATGTGCGCGGCTGCATGGCGTCGCCTGGCGCGTTCGTCGAGGCGCGCATCACCGACGCCGATGTGTACGATGTGTGGGGCGAGGCGGTCTCATCCTCATCGGCAGGTCAGGCTTCGTAAATGACACGCGCACACTGGCAGAGGCATGCGGCTTTGGAGTGCTGAAGCGCAGATTCAGCATGCGCGGAAGCACTGCTTCCGCACCCCATAAATTGCTGCTTCACGAAATAGGACGCGCCGCAAAGAAGGGGGTTATCGATTGTTCGCAAACACCCCGCAATCGGGTTGACCCCATTCCGCAATACTGCCCTTTGTATGCGGAATGTCGCGCACGGAGTGGATTTACCGCGATGCGAAACTACTGGAGACGGGGGTCTATCCCGACAAGGGCGTCGCCCTTACGGAGGCGCATCTGGAGGCGATTGTGCGCGCCTTTCGCGCCCCCGCGCCGATACTGGTGGAGCATCGCCCTTCGCCGTTGCTGCTGGGGTGGGTGGCGCGCGTGTGGCGGCGCGGGCGCGAGCTGTTCGGCAGGCTGGCGCTGTTCCCCGAAGCGGACGCGCTGCTGCGCCGCTTGCGCCTGCGCGGGCTGAGCGTCGGGCTGAGCCGCGACCTGCGCCGCCTGCTCGAAGTGTCGCTGACCGCCAGCCCCCGAATCCCCGACGCGCAACTGTTCCACCGTGCGCCAACCCAACAGGAGGTGATTCGATTGGACACAACGCAACTGGATACGCCTGAGACCGAGTCGTCGCTGCAGGCGCGCGTGCGCGAACTGGAAGCCGAGCTGAAGCGCCGCGACGCCCGCGAACAGATTCAGCAGTGGAGCCTGCGCGGGCAACTGCCCCCTGCCCTTGCGCCGCTGGCAGAGGCTATCCTGATGCAGGGCGACGCACCCGTGCAGTTCAGCGGCGAAACGACCTCCGTCGCCGAGCTGTTCCGCCGATTCGTCGACAGCCTGCCGCCGCAGAATCTGCTGACCGAGCTTGCCCCAACGCCTGAGACCGAGCCGCCCGCGTTCAGCGCAGACGCGCTCTCGTTCCTGCAGCAGGCGTTCCCTGACCTGAACCCCGCCGAGATACTCCGCCCGAAGGAGGTGCGCTGAGATGCCTGCCCTGAGTCAACCCTATGAAACGCACGAGCGTGAAGGGCTGATTGTCGCCTACCCCGTGAAGGCGAACACGAAAATCTGGAAAGGCGCGCTGGTGTGCGTCGACAGCACGGGCTATCTCATCCCCGCGAGCGATACGGCGAACCTGCGCTTTGTGGGCGTCGCCTTCGAGAGCGTGGACAACACTGGCGGCGCGAACGGCGCGAAACGCTGCCGCGTGGTCAAGCGGGGCGCCTTCGTCTACAACCGCGCAGGCAGCTACACCCAGGCAGACATCGGGACAACCGTACGCGCCGCCAGCGACAACGAGGTCGCCAAAACCAGCACAAACAACATCCTCGTGGGCACGGTGGTCGAGCTGCTGGACGGCAACCGCGTGCGCATCCGAATCGACAACCATACCGTGTAGGAGGTGAGCCGAGATGCCGCTGGTACGAAGTGATTTGCTGTCGCTGGTAGAGGCAGGACTGCGGACCGAGTTCTTCCGCGCCTACCGCCAGCTGGACGAGGCGAGCATTACGCCGCAGATAGCCACGATTGTGCGCACGAACCTGCCCGTGCAAAAGTACGGCTGGCTGGGGAGCGCGCCCCAGATGCGCGAATTCGTCGACGAGCGGGAACCTGCCGGGCTGGGCGTGTACGAATACGCCATCAGCGACCAGGTGTGGGAAGCGTCCATCGCCGTCGAGCGACGCGCCCTCGAAGACGAACAGTACGAGATGATCCGCATGCGCGTGCGCGATCTTGCGCGGGAAGCTGTGCGCCATAAGGAGCAGCTGGTCATCGAAGCCCTGCTGCGCGGCGCGGTGGACGGGCGCTGCTACGACGGGCAGTTGCTGTTCGATACCGACCATCAGGAGGGCGACAGCGGGCTGCAGAGCAACCTGTATAGCGGCGCGCTGTCTACCGCCAGCCTGCAGGCGGCGATGGCGCAGATGATGCAGTTCAAAGACGACCGCGGGCGACCGATGGGCATTATGCCCGACACGCTGCTGGTCGGACCGAAACTGCAGTGGCTGGCGATGGAGCTGCTCGAATCGCCGATTGTGGTGCAGGCGAACACAACGGGCAACTACACGCCCTATCGGAATGTGATGCAGGGCAAGCTGCGCCTGATTGTGTCGCACCACATTACAGGCGCGCACGAGAACAAATGGTTCCTGCTGGACACCTCGCGGGCAATGCGGGCGGTTGTGCTGCAGGAGCGGCGCGATGTACCGCTGGAGTTCGCCGCGCTCGATAAGCCCGACAGCGAGCAGGTGTTCATGCGCGATCGGGTGCTGTACGGCGCGCGCGCCCGCTACGGCGTCGGCTACGGACTGTGGCAGACCGCCCTGATGGGCACGGGCTAAGCGCCTTTGCGCCAAAAGTGCAACAGAAGCGCCGCCCCCCTCTCCCGAAGGTTCGGGAGAGGGGCTGCTTAAAGGGGTAGGTTTTTGGGGCGTGCGCCGTTTGTGGGCGTTTCCGCGCGTGTACCCGACGCGCCTCTGCACGACGGCTAAAGCCGTTCCTACCATACGAAGCCAGCCTGCGCTGGCTATTGCCCCCCGTTTACGGGGGGTTGGGGTGCTATAGCCGACGAAGGTCGGCTTTGTGTGATAGGAACGGCTTCAGCCGTCTCCCTCAGCAGGCAGGTTGCGAAAAAACCTACCCTCTTAAGGAGAGGGGCTGGGGGTGAGGGCTACAGGGCGCTTGGCTCTGGCTGCAGGCGCACGCGGATTACGAAATTACGCTGAGCGGTATCCCCCCACGCGCCGCATCAATCATCAGGTATCCTCTACGCGGGTGATGGCATGAAGGCCCCTTCGCAAACCCTGACGCCAATAACGATGAGCGTGGACGAGTTCCTCCGCTGGGAGGATGAAGATGTCCACGCGGAGCTGGTCGGCAACCAGGTGAGGTTCCAAATGCCCGTCTCACGCATACACCAGGACTGCAATAGCTTTTTGATGACGGTGGTCAAGCTCTGGGTGGAACGCCACGCGCCGCGCGGCGTTGTGTACCCCCCACCGTTTGCAGTGAAGCTGACCCTGCCCGACGGCGAGCAGCAGGTACGCGAGCCAGACCTGCTGGTGATTCTGCCCGAACACATAGAGCGGCTCCAGCGCACTTACTGCGACGGCGCGCCTGATGTGGTCGTGGAAATTGTGAGCAAGGAGAGTCGACGCATCGATCGGGGCGAGAAGTTTCAGGTGTATGCAGCGACGGGTGTGCCCGAATACTGGATGATAGACCCGGAGCGCACCCATGCGGAGTTCGCGCAACTGGGCGCAGACGGCGCGTATCAGATTACCTTCGCCGGCGATTCAGGCGTCTACACCAGCCGCGTGCTGGACGGCTTCTGGCTGCGCGTGGAGTGGCTCTGGCAGCAGCCGCCCGTGTGGGAAGTTTTGAAAGCGTGGGGCTGGGTGAACCCCTGAGATTACCCCTGTCGCTCACAGGCAAATCGATGTCGCGTGCGAGGCAATCTCCGCGCACGCGCGTCGGCTATACTTAACCCGCTATGTGTGGCATTCACCTATCGCTGGGGCAGCCGACTCAGGAGCCTGTGTTGCACGACCCGCGTGAGACCCACCTGCGGAATGTGCGCCAGCTCACCTCCGGCGGCGAGAACGCGGAGGCGTACTTCTCCTTCGACGGCAAAAAACTCATCTTTCAAAGCACGCGCCCGCCCTTCACAGCCGACCAGATGTTCACCATGAACATCGACGGCTCCGATGTGCGTCTGGTCTCGACGGGCAAGGGGCGTTGCACCTGCGGGTTCTGGTCGCCTGACGGCAAAAAGATTCTCTACAGCTCGACGGACTGGTACAGCGCGGAGCCGCCGCCCCCGCCCGACCGCTCGCAGGGCTATGTGTGGGGGCTGTTCCCCTATCGCCTGTTTGTTGCGAACGCCGACGGCAGCGAGCGCGTCGCCCTCACTGACGACGACTCCTATAACGCAGAAGGCTCGTTTCACCCGCGCGGCGACCGCGTGCTGTTCACCACCACGCGCTGGGGCAACATCGACCTCGCGGAGCTGAACCTGCGCACGAAGCGCATCCGTCGCCTGACCACCGAAATCGGCTACAACGGCGGTCCCTTCTACTCATGGGACGGACGCTACATCGTCTACCGCGCCTATCACCCCAAAACCGACGAAGAGATTAAGGAGTTTCAGGATCTTTTGCGCAAGCGGCTGGTGCGTCCCAGCAAGCTGGAGCTGTGGGTGATGACCGCCGACGGCAGGAACAAGCGGCGCATCAGCCAGCTGGGTCAGGCGAACTTCGCGCCGTTTATGAAGCCGGGCAACCGCCAGATTATTTTCACCAGCAACCACCATGACCCACGCGGACGCGAGTTTGACCTGTTCCTAATCAACCTCGACGGCACGGGCGTACAGCAGATTACCTACACGGGCGACTTCGACGGCTTCCCGATGTTCTCGCGCGACGGCAAGCGGCTGGTATGGGCGTCCAACCGCACGGCGAAGGCGCGCGGCGAGACGAATATCTACATTGCCGACTGGGTGGAGTAGCCTACCGCAGCCAGATGAGCCCCACCTGCTGGGGCAGCGCGTCGACCTGCAGGTGTACCGTCGCGCCATTGCGTCGCAGGGCGAGCGTCTGAGGCTCGCGATCGGGCGCAAGCAGGCGCGCCTCCTTCGGCTGCAACCACCTGGGCAGGCGCGCCTCCACCCCCACGGCGCGCTGCTCGCGGAATCGGTAGCCCTGTGGGTGCATCTCGTAGTCCAGATTGGTCAGCCACACCGCCGCCTCGCGCGCGCCCACCAGCAGCGCGGCGTCCAGTCGGCGTGGATTGCTCGCCCGTTGTACGCGCACGCCGTTCGGACGCCACTCCATTTGCAGCAGCGCGTCGCGAATCGGCTGCAGGAACAGGTTCAGGCGCGTCTGCTCCTCGAACGCCTCGCGCCCGTGCGCAACCAGCTGCTCTACCAGCGCGGCGCGTTGCGATTCGGACATCGCGCGCAGGGCAGGAATGTCGCGCGCCTCGGTGTAGTAGCGTCGGAATTCGCTCTCGTCGAAGCCGATGAACCACAGCACGCCCTTCGCGCCGCGACTGAGCTGCAGCCACAGTTGCACGCGAATCTCTTCGGGGGTTGGGCACGCGCGTCCGAGCGCGCCGTTCACCCATACCCGCTCGTCCCACATGTGCGCCCCCTGCGCCCACACCCAGAAGGGCAACGGCTCACAGTTGGCACGCAGGTCTTCCGTGTAGCTCGCCGCCAGCTCCAGCAGGTTGCCCCACTCGGTGGGCGCGAGGTCGGGCATCGGCGCGCCCACCCGATAGGCGTCGTAGCAGGCGATGTCGGGAATCTCCGCGAACTCGCCAAACCGCCGCGAACGCGCCAGATTCAGATACACGGGCGGCGCGCCCTCGCGGTCGCGGAACACCTTCGCCACGCGCTCGCACAGTGCGGGAATATGCCAGCCCTCGTGCTGCGCAGGGTCAGCCCAGTCGGGTTCGTCTTTGATCATATAGGCGATGATGTGCGGGTTCTGGCGGTTGCGCTCGATGAAGGGCACAGCCGGGCGCGGGAAGCCGCAAAACGGCAGCGCATAGACCCCCTCACGCGGGCAGATTTCGGTGAACGCGCGCCGCTCAGTCTCTGTGAGCCGCTCGCCCACGCTGAACACGAAGGTATCGAACCCACGCGCGCGCCACGCCTGACGCTCGGCGTCGTCCTCCCAGACGCCGGTGCGCCATGTGCCCAGCGGGAAGGCGCGCGCGAGCGGACGCACCGCGCCGCCCAGCATCCATGCCCCCTCGCCCACGCGCACATCCACCTGCAGCGGCAGGCTCTGATGCGGCGCGGGCGCCTGCGGCAGGGTCGCGCTGAGGAAGTTCAGCCCGCCGTTCGGCTCCGCTTCGGGCGCAAGGGCGCGAAATCGTAGCGACCTGCCCCCCACGCGCACGCGCTCCACCCGCAGCGGATGCGCAGGGTCCTCGTTGCGCACAACAACCGTCAGCCGACGCCCCTCCAGCCACGCGCTCGCTAGCGCTGCTGGAGCGGCTTTCGGCGTAAGAGTCGCCGTCGCCTGCGTCCCATCCCCAAAACGGATGGCGAGCTCTATCGGCGCGGCGTCCAGCATCGTGCACTGCAGGTTCAGAATCAGCAGCGCGGTCGTGCGCGGCGGAACCATCTCGTGGCTCAGCCGATACCAGTTCAGCCCCTTGCCCTTCGGGATCGATTCCACATCGCGCCCGTCCAGCAGAATCGAGCTGACGGAGCGCGGCTGGCGCGAGTCGTTGGGCACAAACACCCAGAAAGTGCCCCCCAGCTGCGCGAGGCTCGGCTCTGGCTCGCGAATGCGCGGGTTCGAGCGATGGGGGCGATAAAAGTATTCAGTCCGTTGATTCCTCATGCCAGTCTCCAAAGATTTCCTCCAGCATAAAGCGCGTTTTGGGCTGTATCTGCCGTTCCGGATAGACGCGCAGGAGAATCTCCATCGCCTCGTCTACGGACTGGATGCGCAATAGCTTCAACAGCGTGCGAATATCCTGCTCGTCTTCACGGCGCGCGGCAAGCAGTTTCAGCGCGAGCAGGTAGCGCGGCGAGGCGACCAGCACACGCAGTCCGGGCAAATCCAGCGGCTGGATCGGTTCGGGGTCTTCGCCGCGCAGGTAGAGTTTCACCGCGTCGTTAAGCCAGTTGTCGGGCAGGTTCAGCTCTTCGGCGACGACCTGCGCCGCTTCGTAGACCGCCTGCTTCGGGGCGAACACGGCGTCGACATCGCGGGTAGCGCGTCGGGCGTCGTAGGCAAGCGCCATCGCCGCGCCGCCCACCAGATACACCTCGCCTTGCACGCCGCGCGCCTCTAGTATCGCCGCCAGGCGCGTCAGCGCCCGTAGAATCTGCTCACGGTTCAGCATCGCTGGAACTCGGTCTTGTCCACGAAAATCCCGCGCCGACGGAAGGCGGCGGGGCTTTCCACCAGCGCCATCGCGTGCAGGCTCTTGAACTGCGTCGGGAACCACCACTGCTCAAGGAACCGCTCTGGCTCGTTGACCCACGCCGGAATGCGCAACTGGTAATGGATGGCGAAATGCTCCGCGAGCGCGGCAAGGTAGGCGTCGAAGCGCGGGTCGCCCGTGAGGTCGGGGCGCTCGGCGATGAGCTGGGCGCGCGCCTCAGGCGTCGCCCCGTAGAAATCGTCCATAAACTGCCGCACCCACAGCCACGGGTCGCCGTCGGGCGACGCCTGCTCCGCCCGAATCGCCGCCGCGACCTGCTGCAGCGTCAACGGCTGATACGCCATACGCTACGGATTGTACCTCAAGCGTGCGCATGCGCCTGTTAGGGCGTTAGGTCTCGCTGCAGCCAGCGGGCGGTGCAAGGGGCACAGGTACGGGCGCCGACATGGTGCAGCTTCAGTTTCTTTGCTCAATCGGTTAGCACAATAGAAAGCGACTGAAAATGTCCCTCCCTATCAAAATCAATTGAGCAAGAGCTTTTCTCAAACTCCAGCACCACATAGTGTCCATAATCACGTACCTGTTTGACGGGGGCATTCCCTAAGAAGCCCACTACCTCCCGACGAGACGTTCTTTGCGACAAAACCAGTGCCTGCCCCCCCACACACACTAATAATTGCTGTTTCAAGTCCATTTGTGCCTGAAGCGCCTCAGGTTCAAATCTGATGGATGCCACCTCATCAGTGTTGGTGTACAATACCCACGCAAACACACCGCCATACAGGTTATCCATTACATGCTCGGGATCAATCCCTTGTCGCAAGGCGGCATCGCTCGGCATTTCTTCCACCAGAGGCTTGCCCAAGACTGCCTCCACCTGCGAACGCTTCATGCCCAATTCCAGACACCCCGAAATACCCTTGTCCAGGTCAATTGGACCTATTAGCACCGTGATAGGAGCTTTAGGTAGGTTCTGCCCACGATCGAACCACGGGGCGGCGGTGTTTCCCGTGCGCTGACAGCCACTCACACCGAGCAAAGCCATCATCAGTAAAACACCACTGAGTAGCAACCCAAGAATGGCTAAGCATCTTTCGCCCCCAGGTTGACTCGCGAAGAGACACTTTGAGCAACTACCTCCGCCAATATTTTTTCGGTAACACATAGAGCTCCCCTCGCTTGAGCGCGTCCAAGCAGGCTTGTTCACATGATTTCCCTTTCTGCGCGGCACACTGTCTTCCTACTGCGTTATTGGCTAAATCCATCGGGCTATAGGTGTCGTCCCACCTTCCTTTAGCCCAGTAAGCGGAGGGGTTTTCATGATCAACAACCACATGCTGATAGCCAAAATCACCGAGCTCGCGCTGCACCAGACATGCCCATACACAGTGCCTAAAGGCGTCTGCCGGACCTCCGTTAATGCCAAGCGTTCCCTCGGGGAAATATTTATACATGATGGCATACGCTTCAGATATAGTCTTAGAAATCGCAGATGCATGAGCAGCAATCCACACTTCTATGTAGAGGTTTGGATTGGCAAGGGCGCTCCACGGGTCAGACGGGTATGTTGGAGCACGAGGGTATTCTTTAGGCTTCGGGAATCGTGGGTCTTTTGGCTGTACTGGTTTCTGCGGAGGTATCTTTCCAAGTTGCTTTTGAGCCTGTTGGACAGATTGATGGCGCGGCTGATTATTCTTGGGAGCGTCTTGAGAACCACCATCATCACCTGTATTTACAGGATCATTCCCGCAATACCGATAGAGGTTCGGGTCGCCTGAGGCGACATCAATCGGGTCCCTTTGCAGCCACCGTGCCGTGCGGGGGTCATAGGCCCGGGCGCCGACATGATACAACCCTACCTC
>JBBIQK010000010.1:0-58518 GCA_037442365.1 Armatimonadota bacterium
CGAGCGCAGGGATGTCCCTGACGAGCGCAGGGATGTCCCTGGCGAGCGCAGGGATGTCCCTGGCGAGCGCAGGGATGTCCCTGGCGAGCGCGGGGATGTCCCTGGCGAGCGCAGGGATGTCCCCGGCGAGCCGGGAGAACTCTCCTGCGTTGCGATGGCAGGCGTCGGTCTCGCCGTGCGCCTACGAGGATGCTATCGACGCCATCCGCGCGGCGATTGCGGCAGGCGAGGTGTATCAGGTGAACTACAGCTTTCGGCTGCGCGCGCCGTTTGGGGGCGACCTGCTGCCCTTGTTCTGGCAGTGGTACGCCCGCCAGCCTGTGCCCTACGCCGCCTATCTGGACATCGGCGCGCACGCGATTGCGTCGCTGTCGCCTGAGCTGTTTTTCGCGCGGGCAGGCGAACGCCTCTGGATGCGCCCGATGAAGGGCACTGCGCCGCGCGGGCTGACCCTCGCCGACGACCTGCGCCGCGCCGAGCAGCTGACCCAGTGCCCCAAAAACCGCGCCGAGAACCTGATGATTGTCGATATGGCGCGCAACGATTTGGGGCGCATCGCCCGCATTGGCACGGTGCGCGCACCACGCCTGTTCGAGGCGGAGCGATACGCGACCCTCTGGCAGATGACCTCGACCGTCGTCGCCTGCACCGACGCGCCGCTGCACGAGGTGTTCCGTGCGCTGTTCCCCGCTGCATCGATTACAGGCGCGCCCAAGATTCAGGCGACGCGCGTGATTCATCGGCTGGAGTGCACCCCGCGCGGGGTCTACACAGGCGCGATTGGCGTCGTCATGCCCGATGGACACGCGCAGTTCAGCGTCGCTATCCGCACCCTGCACCACGACCGACAGAAAAAGCGGCTGGAGTACGGCGTCGGCAGCGGGGTTGTGTGGGACTCCGAGCGCGTCGCCGAGTACGAGGAGTGCCTGACCAAAGCGCAGGTGCTGTTCGAGGCGCGCCCCGCGTTCGAGTTGCTGGAGACGCTGCTGTGGCGTCGGGGGCGGGGGTACTTTCTGCTGGAGGCGCACCTGCGGCGGCTGTGCGACTCGGCGCATTACTTCGACTTTGCGGTGGACGCCGACGCCTTGCACCGAGCGCTGCTGCAGATTGCCGAATCGTTCACCGAGCCGCGCTATCGCGTGCGCTTATTGGTCAATCGGCGCGGGCAGTTTCGGATGGAGTACGCGCCGCTCGCCCCCGAGCGCCGGGCGTGGCGCGTTGCGCTGGCGCGTGAACCCGTGAACCCGCGCGAGGTGTTCCTGTATCATAAGACGACCCATCGGCAGGTGTACGCGCGGGCGCGGACGGAGCATCCCGACTGCGATGATGTGATTTTGTGGAACCCGCGCGGCGAGATTACCGAGTCGACGCTGGCGAATGTGGTGGCGCGTCTGAAGGGGCGGTACTGGACGCCGCCAGTGGCGTGCGGATTGCTGGCGGGGGTCTATCGCGAGCGGTTGCTGCAGCGCGGGCTGGTTCAGGAGCGCGTGCTGACGATAGACGACCTGCGCCGCGCGGAGGCGGTTTACTTAATCAACTCCGTGCGCGGCTGGGTGCGGGTGGAACTTCAGGAGCCTGCAGGCTAATACCAATACGAAGTCTTCCTTGTACGAAAAGGGAACAATTCCGAACGATGCGCGCCCAGCTGATATCATTCCGACCGACGCAGGAGGCTCCATCCCTGCACGAGCAACGCCACAATCAGGGATAGCACGCTGAGGGACATGCCTGTCTGCACACTACGCGGCTGGAAGCGCATCTCCACGACTGCCTCGCCCGATGGGATGGGCACGGCGCGGAACGCGCCGTTCGCCTGCAGCACGGGTACGGGTTTCCCGTTCACTGTCGCCTGCCAGCCCGGATACCATGTGTCGGTAATCAGCAGCCACGCTGTCTCCGAGGCGGGGTTGATCACGCGCAGGCGCAGGGAATTGGCGCGGTACGCTTCCCAGACGACCGTTGCGCTGGGGACGAGCGCGCCCACGCCGTACTCCTGTAGGGCTTGTTGCGCCGTCGCGCCCCACACAGGAATCGCGTCGGGGAACAGGTTCGCCTGCAGGCGCGCCCAGACCGACTCCTCGTCGGGCAGCGCTTCGAGAGGCTGCAGGCGCACAGGCGCAGGGGGCAGCGAGACCCAGCCGCCGGAGGTAAGCACTGCCCGCACGCGCAGGTACGCCAGCTCAGGGCGCAGTTGCTTGACAAACTGCATGTTGCCGTTTTCGGGCGGCGCGCTGTCCTGCCCGTTCAGCAGGTCCAGAAAGCGTTTCGCATGGCGGGGCAGCAGCGAATCGTAGCCGCCGACATCGGGCAGGCGGTACATCGCGGCGGTGTTGGGCGGCATGCGCGCGGAGGGCGGCTCGTAGAGGCTCCAGCGCATGTTCAGCGCGGCGATACGCTCGCCTGCGCCCAGCGCGGGCAGGTCAGGCAGGGGCGAGAACGCCGCCGCGCGCGGCGCCGTCCACGGATAGCCCAGCGCGTACACCACCATCGGCGCGACCGCCAGCACTGCAAGCAGGGCATGGCGCGCCTGCTCCCCCCGTGTGCGCTGCAGCCCGACCCATGCCAGACCCCCTGCCAGCCCGATTGCCGTCAGCGTAAGTGCGCTTACACCGATGCCTGTCCAGAGCGGCGCGCGCGACACGCCCGCAGGCAGCGTCGTGAGCGTCAGCAGCAGGCACGCCGCCAGAAGCGCCAGCCACGCCGCCAGTCCCATCCGCCAGCCGCGCAGATCGGCAATCCCGTGCGCCGCCAGCGCCGCGACGCTGAACGCCCATAGGCAAAGAATCCGCGCGGGCGAACCCGTCGCGCTGAAGCCCGGCACATAAAAGTAAAGCAGGCGCGTGAGCGGCGTGCCCAGCGCAATCAGCAGCGCTATCAGCCCGACGCCCAGCCAGAACGCGCCCTGCCCGCGCCGCCGCACGCCCATCAGCGCAAACAGCCAGCCGAACGCCCCCACCGACAGCGCCAGCTCCGCGTAATGCACCGCGCCCCAGTAGTCGCCTATGCGCGGGTCGCCGAACGCCGTCGGGAAATACGCCGTTATCAGATGGAACAGGGGCAGCGCCGTGCGCACATACGCCTCGTAGCCCGCCTCGCTTGCGACCGCCTGCCGATGGCTGTAGCCCGCCAGCTCCAGCGCGGGCAACACCTGCACCGCCGCCAGCATCCCGCCCAGCAGGTAGCCCGCGCCGACCGTCAGCCCGTAGCGCAGCAGTCCTCCCTGCGCCCGCGTTTCGTAGCCCAGCCAGAGCGCGTACAGCAGGCTCAGCAGCGCGCCGTAGAACGCAAACTGCAGATGTCCCGCCATCAGCATCAGCCCCCAGAGGAGTGCAAAGACCATAAGCATCGGCGCGCCCCGCGCACGCGCCTGTTCCAGCCCCCACAGCAACCAGCCGAACCAGCTCAGCGTCGCGGGCACGGAACTCAGCGGCAGCCATGACACGAAAAACAGGCTCAACATCCACAGCCCCATCCCCACAAACGCGCCGATTCCCAGCCCGCGCTGGCGCAGCCACAAGCCCATCCCCAGCCCCGCCCAGAACAGATGGAAATACGCCAGCGCGCTCACCCCCAGCCATGTCGGCAGCAGCATCGCCAGAATGTGCGGCAGGTAGTACGGTGCCGATTGACTGTTCGCCAGCAGGGGCGTCCCGCACAGCGCGTAGGGGTTCCACGACCCGCCATCAACTTCCAGCCAGCCCCTGTGTACGAGGTCGCGCCACACATAGAACTGCGCCACGCCGTCCCACACCAGCACATCCCACGGGGGCGGCTGCGGCGCGTTCGGCAGGCTCCGCCACGGCTCGAAGTGATACAGCAGCTTCAGCGGGGCAAAGACAGGCTCTCCTTGCAATAGCCCGCGCACAAACGGTACGAACGCCAGCGCCGCCGCGACCAGCACGAGGCTCCACACACTGGGGGCGCGTTGCACAGAAGATATTGTAGCATGCGCCGATAATTTCGACTGGGATGGCAGACGAGGAACGCACAGAACAGGCGACGCCGCGCAAGCGTCAGCAGGCGCGTCAAAAGGGGCAGGTCGCGCGCTCGACGGAAATCAACGGCGCGGCGCTCTTTCTGGCGTTGGTGCTGACCCTGCCCTGGACCATGCGCTGGGGCGGCGAACGGTTCCTGAGCGCGTTCCAGCAGCAGATTCTGCAGGCGGGGGTGGGGCGTCTCTCCGACGCGATTGGGCTGAGCGCGCTCGCGCTGCTCGCGCCGCTAATGGCGGCGGCGTTCCTCACCGCGCTGATTGCTAACGCCATGCAGGTCGGAATCTACTTCACCGCGCAACCGCTCCAGCCCGACCTGAACCGCATCAACCCTGTCAAGGGCTTCCAGCGGCTGTTTTCGCAGCGGTCGGCGGTGGAGTTGCTGAAAGCCGTCCTCAAGTTCAGCCTGATTGCGTGGGTGGCGTGGCGCACGCTGCAGGCGGAGACCGAGTCGCTGGTCGCGGCGTCGCAGTTGCCGATGCCGCACGCGCTCGCGCCAATGACCGACGCACTCTATCAGGTCGGGCTGCGCGTGGGCGCGCTGTGGCTTGTGTTGGCGATTCTGGACTACCTGTATCAGAGGTGGGACTTCGAGAAGACCATCCGCATGTCGCGCTATGAACTCAAAGAGGAGTTCAAGCAGATGGAGGGGGATCCGTATTTGCGCGCGCGCCTGCGACAGCGGATGCAGGAGGCGGCGCGCCAGCGTTCCATCCGCGATGTGCGCCGCGCCGATGTGGTGGTCACCAACCCCGTGACCTACGCGGTGGCGCTTCGGTATGACCGTGCGACGATGAACGCCCCGCGTGTGGTCGCCAAAGGCAGGGGCTGGCTCGCGCAACGCATCCGCGAAGAGGCGCTCAAATGGCATGTGCCCATCGTGCCGAACCCGCCGCTGGCGCGCAGCCTCTACGCGCAGGTCGAAGTCGATCAGGAAATCCCCAGCGCGCTTTATCAGGCGGTCGCGGAGGTGCTGGCGTATGTGTACCGCCTGCGTCGCGGCAGGCGATAGCGGAGATCACACGCTCTGCCCGAAGTTGAACAGCACCGTCAGCAGGTCCGCGTCGTCGACGGTACCGTCGCCGTTGGTATCGCTGGCGGCGTCCGCAGAGCCGAAGTTGAACAGCACCTGCAGCAGGTCGGCGTCATCAATCGTGCAGTCGCCGTTCACATTGCCAATCGCGCGCGACAGACCGCCGCCCGAACCCGCCCAGCGGATGTTGAACACATCGACAGTGATGACCGTGAATGGGTTCTCGACGCAGAACAGGTACGCCCGCACGCGCAGGTTGTTGATCGTGTCGTCGCCCTCTTTCAGAATCTCCAGGTGCGTGTTGCGTCCCAGTGTGTTGTACGGGTCCGCGCTGCACGCGACGCGCTGCACACGCCCCGTCAGCACGCCCGACACCTCAAAAATCTGGATGTTCGCGCTGAAGCCGTCGTCGCTCACCTCGACGCAGATGTTCGGGTTGTCCGCGCCGCTCCAGCGCACAATCGCTGTGTTGCCGTCGTCGGAGATGACCTGCGCGTAAAGCGGAACCTGTCGGTCGATGTTGGCGAAGGGGCGCAGGTCGAGCAGGATGTCCAGCGCAACGCCGTCGTTGTTCAGGTCAGAAAACGCCAGTCGAAACGGGGAGCGCTGGTTGAAGCTCTCCTGAAAGTTCGCCGCCCCGCTGATGATGTAGTCCGCGCCGTTGAACTTGAACGCGAAGTCGCCGCCGTTTTGCAGCTGCTGTGCTATCTGCGCGGTCGCGATGGCAACCGTCACCGCGCTCACGAACCCCAGACTCAATAG
Organism: Armatimonadota bacterium; assembly: GCA_037442365.1. Taxonomy (GTDB): domain Bacteria; phylum Armatimonadota; class Fimbriimonadia; order Fimbriimonadales; family GBS-DC; genus GBS-DC. The sequence continues at coordinate 5,788 of JBBIQK010000010.1, forward strand.
CCGTATACGCATAGCTACGCTCCTTTCGTCCCGTTGCGGGACATCGGGAGTGTATCCCCTGCGAGTTTAACGATGGGTTATGGGCGGGGGGCAGTCGCGAGCGCAATCGCCGTCTCCACACGCGCCAGCACGACATGTCCCTTATCAGACGCGCAGTCGCCCTCGGTCTGCACGACGACGCCTGCGCGCCGCGCGTGCGCTTCAGGGAGCAGCGTCTGCAGCCATTCGGATTCGTCGGGCAGCAGGGCGACCTCGAAGGCGTCGTGCGTGCGCCAGAGCGCGAGGATCGAAAGCGGTTTGCCATACGCCGCCAGCCCAATCGCGCCGATTTGCCCTTCCTGACGCGCCAGTTCCAGCGCCTCCAGCGCGCCGCTGAGTTGCGTCTCGTTCGGAGTCTCGTGCAGGCTGAGGAAATAGTAGTCAATCTGCGTGCGTCCGACGGCGCAGAGCGTCTCGATGAGGTGCGACTGGACGAGGTTCGCCGCGATTCGGGCGTCGGGCGCCTGCAGCAGCAGGTTCGTCGGCGAGGCGACAGCGACCTGCAGGCGGGTCGCCCGCTCGCGCAGGAACCGCCCCCAGAGCGCAGGCGCAGGCGAGATGTCCAGCGTCTCAATCGGCGACTGTAGCAGCGCATCCACCAGCCGCTCGGCGCGCTCCTCCGCTGAACCGTTGCCGCTCAGATGTCCCCGCGCCCAGATGGGGAACACATACCGATTCGTGCGTCCCAGAAGTATCCTGTTCATGGTTGCGGTTGTATGCGTGCGAGCGCCTGCATGTACCCTGCAAATGCGAGGGGATTGGCTGGGGTGTAGTCGCCGCCGACGATAGGCAGCAGTTGTCGGGCGCGCGTGCGCCAGCGCGAGTCGCCCGACGCCTGCGCGTACTCTGCCATCGCCAGCGCGAGCAGCGCGTTGTCGGCGGGCAGGTCGCCGTCGTCGATACTTGTGCGCACAGGCACGGTTTTGAAGTCGCCCCACTGCTTGCTCTGGGAGGAGTCGTAGAAACCGCCTGTCGGGTCGGCATACTCGCGCCAGATGTGTTGCAAGAGTTGCTCAGCGAACTGCAGGGCGCGCGCGTTCGGCTGGAGCCGATGCACACGCACAGCGGCGCGTATCGCCAACGCCATGTCGGGCATCCAGTCGCGAGTCGTGCGCAGGGAGCTGTGAAACAGGTCGCCCTGCAGGCTGCGCAACGCGCGGAGCGTCTCCAGCACGCGTGGGGCGGTCTCGCGCGCCCACTGCGCCTGCGGATCCAGCGTCCCGAAAGTCTCCGCATAGTCCGCCAGCGCGAGAATCGCACAGGCGTTCGCATCGACGGGTAGTGTGCGGTCAGCCTGCGGGAGTCCTTTTGATTGCGCGATGGGGATACGCAGTTTGGGCGGCGCAAGCGCGGCGATAAATCCCGCAGGTCGCTCACGATAGAATTGCGTGCGCAGTCCGTCCGCCAGTTCGTGCGCGACGCTGCCCAGTTCGGGATCCATGCGTGCGGCGCGGCTGTAGAGACTCAGCAGGCGCGCGTGTTCAATGAGCCGTGCGCCGCCCGTGGACTTACCTTCGGCGTCGATGCCGTCGCGCAGGGCGTGAACCGTCTTGCGCTCGGCGTCCCAGTAGGGGCTGTTGCGCAGGGCGCGCAGCTGGGCAAGCAATACCTCCTGCGCTCCGGGAGCGCCCCGTTCCGCAAGCGCCAGCAGCGCCTCCAGATGGTTGAGGTCGAAGACGAGCGGCGCGCTGTTGGGCGCGGCAAGCGCGACAGGCAGCGCTTTCAGGAACGCTTCGGGCGCGTTTGTGACAGTCGCCGCGCGTGCGGGGCGCGCCCAGCGTTCGTTCCACGCGCGCGTCAGCTGCTCCGCCATCTGCCGAATCTGTTCGGGGCGCGTGCGATACATTTGGCTAAGTTCCTCCAGCGGGCGCATCAGCTCGGCACGGGTGTCGGGCGCGACGACGCGAATCGGCTTGCCGTCGGGTGTGAACCAAGCAATGAGGGGGAAGCGGTCCGGCGCGCCCATCAGCTGCGCCAGCTGCCGCAAATAGCGCGCGCGCTTGGGCATCGCGTCCGCATCCAGCTTGACAGCGACGAACTCGCGGTTGATTAAATCCGCCACGCCCGAATCGGAGAACGCTTCACTGCCGAGCCGTTGACAGCGCCCCGACCAGTACGCGCCCAGCTCGATCAACACCAGACGGTCGCTCTGTTGCGCTCGCTCGAACGCCTCCGTGCTGTTCGGGAGCCAGTTCACCAGTTGATATTGCCCGCTGCGCAGGTAGGTTTCGGGCGCATTTTGGAGCGCGTTTGGGTGCTGTTCGCGTTCCAATCCCCGCAGCGCAATCCCCAGCCACGCCATCAGCACCATCAGTAGGCAGACGCCACTCAACACCACGAAGCGCGGCGCGTAGCGCTCCGCCGTCAGGCGATATTCGGGGGTCAGCCCGCTCACAGGTGTAGTATACCGTCAGTGGTCATGCCCACAGATAATCGTGGCGTGCACAGGCGTCTCGTCGTCGGGCGGCGGCGCCACTCGCGTGCGCCCGATAAAATAGTTGCAGTACGCCGTCTTCACGGTGTTCAGGTCGTTTGGGGTAATCTGCATGGGCACATTCGACACGAAGTTCGGGTACATCATATCGTCGGGGTTCTGGCTGTGCCCCCCGATGCCGATTGCGTGCCCGAACTCGTGTGCGGCGACGCTTCGAATGTCAATCGGGTTGTTCCCCCGCACGCCGATCTCGACCGTCGCGCTCACCAGCCGCCCGCTGCTGGGATAGTAGGTGTAGGTGGTCAGTCCGTTGCGCGTGTCGGGCTTGAAAACGACCCGTATCTGCGCCGCGTCGGGCGAGTCGACCTGTCGATAGCGCACCACGAAGCCGGTCGCTTCCACCCACTGGTCAAACCCCTGTAGCGCGAGCGTTCGGTAGTAGTCCGAGTAGTTAGCGTCGCGCTCGAAGTAGACCGTGACAGGGAACCGCTCCCAGTAGAGCAGCCGTTCGAGCAGCGGCACATAGTTGGGCGTGAAGGTCTCCGCGGAGCAGACGCGCTGCTCGCCCGATTGTGCGCCGCCTCCGCAGCCTGTTAGCGCCCCAGTTAGCGCAACAACCACCCCAATCGTCAGCCACACGCGCATACCGATACTCCATACAAACAGCGCTTCGTGCAAAGGCGCTTAGAACACTCATTTGCGCCCACATGGTATAATTTACCCCGAATCTGGAGGCGACAACTGATGAAGACAGGCATCCATCCGAAGTATATGGTCGCGACGGTGCGCTGCGCGTGCGGCAATAGCTTTGAGACGCTCTCCACCAAAGAGGAGATTCGCGTCGAGGTATGCGCCGCGTGTCATCCCGTATTCACCGGTGAGGGCAGCCGCCGCGTGGTCGACACCGAAGGGCGCGTGGAGCGCTTCAAGCGCAAGTATCAGAACTACGGCAATCGCGGATGAATACGCAAAAACCCGCGTACTGGCGCTACGGGGGGCAGGCGGTCATCGAAGGCGTGATGATGCGCAGCCCCCGACACTTTGCCATTGCCTGCCGCAAGCCCGACGGCGGGATGATTGTGCATGCGGAACCTATCGAGAGGACCATCCTCGGCAAGTTGCAATTTCTGAACCGCCCGCTGCTGCGCGGGATTTTTATGCTCATCGACTCGCTCGCGCTGGGCATCAAGTCGCTCCATTTCTCCAGTCAGGTGCAGATGGAGCATGACCCGCAAATCAAGCCCGTGTCCAAGCCCGTGCAGGATATTGCAATTGGCGCGTCCGCGCTGGGCGGGTTTGCGATTGGGATGTTCCTCTTTTTCGTGTTGCCGACGTTGCTCACGGACTGGCTCGCGCGGGAAGGCTGGGGCACGGTGGCGCGCAACATGATAGACGGCGGACTGCGCATCACGATTTTCCTGCTCTATGTGGGGCTGATAGGGCTGATGCCCGACATTCGGCGCGTGTTTCAGTATCACGGCGCGGAACACAAAGCCATCAACGCGCTGGAGGAGGAGGGCGTCGTGTCGGTGGACGCGGCGCGCCGCCAGACGCGCCTGCACCCGCGCTGCGGCACCAGCTTCGTGCTGCTGGTGCTGATCCTGAGCATCTTCGTGTTTGCCGTTCTGGGGCGACCGCCGGCGTACATCCGTATCCCGATGCACATCGCGCTGCTGCCCGTGATTGCCAGCATCACCTACGAGATTATCCGTCTGGCGGGGATGTTCAAAAGCGGTTTTCTGGCGCGGGTGCTGCTGGCGCCGGGGCTGTGGACGCAGTATCTGACCACACGCGAGCCGACCGACGACCAGATCGAGGTTGCCGTCGCCGCGCTGCAGAAGGTGCGCGAACTGGAGGAAGGCTCTGTAGCGGAGGCGACCAACGCGCCCGCAGAGCCGCCCGTCGCAAGCGCTGGATAGCGCGGGCAATTCCCCAACGAATCGTCAACCCTGAACCCCCAATTTCCCGCATCCCCCTTGCAACTTTTGCAAGGCGCATGGAGTATAATTGCATATCACACGAATGGGGGTATTCTATGACCAACACAGCTGTCCGAGAGAAGGTACGGGTGAACGACACAGAGTTCGAGATTACTCTCAAGCCCGTGCTGCCGCAGACGGAGAACGACCCGATGGTTCTCGACCAGCCGCTGCCGACGCCCGACGAGGTGCTGGAGCGCGTGCCCTCCATCGAGCGGCTGCCGCGCTGGGAAGACGGCGCTTGCTAAGCGATGAACCAGCGGGTGCGGCGCATCATGACGGAGGTCGCGCTGGCTGCCGTCCGCTACTCCGCGACGCGCAGCGCACATTACGACGACGAGGACGGCAGCTGGGTCATCATCAAGGATTTCCCGCTGCCTGCAGGCTACAACTACGACCATACCGATGTGCTGATCCTGCTGCCGCCCAACTATCCGCAGACGCCGCCCGATTGGTTCTATGTGGACGCGGAGCTGTTGCTGGAAAACGGCGACGAACCCGACCATGTGTTTTACGACGACCTGTCGTTTGACCCGAATGAGGAGCTGTTCGAGGAGATGCCGCCCCAGCTGCGCGGCTGGACGGGCTGCTGCCTGCACATCTACGAATGGAAGCCCGCCGCCGACCCGCTGGAGGGACACTCCCTGCTGAGCGTGTGTGAACTGATCAAGGGGGCGTTCGAACGCTGGAAGTGAGATACGAAGTGTCGCCCATGACGGGAGAGGTGCGCCTCCCGCAAGCCGTTTGGGAGCAACTGCGCGCGACGCTGCTTGCCGACCTCAGCTGTGAGACGAAGTGTTTCCTGCTGTGTCGGACGCTGGAGAGCGACGCGCGGGTGGTGTTCCTCGCGCGCGAGGTGGTTCCCGTGCCCGACGAGGGCTACGCCCAGCGCACGGCGAGTCTGGTGGAGACGCGCCCGGAGTTCGTGCATGCGCTGCTGGTGCGTTGCGCCCGCGAGGGCTACGCGCTGCTGGACGCGCACACACACCCGTGGACGACGCAGCCGCGCTTCTCCGCCATCGACGACCGCAGCGACCTGCAGAAGTTCCAGACGACGCAATCCATGTCGCCGCCGTTTCGACACGGCAGCCTCGTGTTCGGCAACGACATGAGCTTTGAGGGGCGCTTCTGGGACTATGCGCGGGAGGCGTTCGCGCCCATCACTCGCCTGCAGGTGCTGGATACGCCCTCGCAGACGCGCTACGGCACGGGCTGTGCGCCGCAGGACTGGGCGACGGCGGCGCAGGCGGTGTACGACCGTCAGGTGCGCGCGTTCGGCGCGGAGGGGCAGGCGATGCTCAGTCGCCTGCGCGTGGCGGTGGTCGGCGCGGGCGGGCTGGGCTCGCAAATCGCGAATGCGCTCGCGTTGCTGGGCGTCGGACGCCTGCTGCTGATTGACCCCGATCGGCTGGAGCTGAGCAACCTGAACCGTGTGGTAGGCGCGAGCTACGCGCAGGCGGCGCGCGGCTGGCGCAAGGCGCGTGCGCTGGCGCAGCGGCTCAACCGCGTCCGCCCGCCCGAATCGCGCACGATTACGCCCCTGCCCGTCGATGTGCGCACGCCTGGCGCGCTCGCGCACCTGCTCAGCTGCGACCTCATCGTCGGCGCGGTGGACAGCGCGGTCGTGCGACAATACCTGAACACCGTCGCGATGTGCGCCCTGATTCCCTACCTTGACGCAGGTGTGGGCGTGCGCAGCGCGAGCGGACGCCTCGAACAGGGCGGCGGACAGGTGCAGGTAATCGTCCCCGGTGCAACTGCCTGCCTCGCCTGCACGGAGCGCGGCATCCGCCAGAGCGTCGAGGAGCAGCTCACGCCCCATCAGCGCGAACTCTCCATCCGTGGGGGCTACATTCAGGGCGAGGCGATTCCCAACCCGCAGGTGGTGTTCCTCAACGGCGTGGTGGGCAACCTGCTGGCGTGGGAGCTGGTGAAGCTCATCACGGGCTGCGCGCCCGTGCAGCCGTATGTGTATTACGACCTGCTGGGACAGCATGCGTTTCCCGCACGCGCCGAGCGCAACCCGAACTGCCTGCTCTGCTCAACGCATCCCGACAGCCTGCTGGGGCAGGGGCTGTACGGGCTGCTGGGCTACCTTGCGCCGCCGCGCGCGCCCCAACGCAAGCCCATTCCCGCGCCGCGAGGACAATAAGCAATGGCGAAACCGATCCCCCCGAATCGTCGCTGGCTGCAGAATCAGGGGGCGCGCGCCGAAGCCCAGGCGCCGACGCCTGCGCCCGAACCTGCGCCCCAGGTCAACCTGAATGTCCAGAATCTGATACGCGAGCTGCTGGGAGACCCCGTCGATGAGGACTTCAATCTGCACGCGCTGGTAGAGGCGTACCTCGACGACGAGCCGCAGCAGCGGGTGGAGGTGCTTCACGCACGCTACCCCGGACAGTGTCAGGGCTGTGGGCGTTCGATTCGCGTGGGCGAGCGAATCACGCGCCATGCGAACTGGGGCGTGTGGGTGCATGAGGGGTGTCGCAACATTCAGCGGCGCGCGCTGCGCACCATTCCCGCGCGCTACAGCGGCGTCTGCCGCTACTGCCGCCGCGCGATTGCTGTGGGCGAGCGCATCAGCCAGCACAACCGCTACGGCTGGATCCACGAAGCCTGCGCGCAGCAACTGCAAGACCAGTCCTGAGGCAGGAACCCGCTCCGCCGACGCGAATCGCGTTCCGTGTTCGAAACGCAACTGATTTTCCCGCTCAATGGCTGGCACAATCACGCTTCCAGCCTCGTGGAGTGCCCCAACGGGGACCTGCTCGCGTGCTGGTTCAGCGGTTCTGGGGAGCGCACGGCGGACGATGTGCAGATTCTGGGCGCACGGCGGCGCAGGGGCGCATCCCGCTGGAGCCAGCCGTTCGTGATGGCGGACACGCCGGACTACCCCGACTGCAATCCCGTGCTTTTTATCGACGCGCGGCGACGGCTCTGGCTGGTGTGGATTACGATTCTGAACCATCGCTGGGAAGGCTCGCTGCTGAAGTACCGCATCAGCACGGACTATCAGCGTGCGCTCGCGCCGCGCTGGACGATGGGCGATGTGCTGCATATTTCGCCCGACGCGCGCTTTGTGGAGCAGGTGGAGGGCTGGCTGAAACGGCTGGAGTCGCAGGGCGCGTCGCTGCCCGCCGCGCTCCGTCCCCGACTGGAGGTCTACCTGCAGACAGTGCGTCAGCATGCGCACGACGAACTCTCCCGACGGCTGGGCTGGATGACGCGCATCCCGCCGCTGATAGAAGGCGAGCGCATCTACCTGCCCCTCTACTCGGATGGGTTCAGCTTCTCGCTGGTCGCCCTCAGCGACGATTCGGGCGAACACTGGCGCGTGAGCAGCCCAATTCTGGGACCGGGCGCGGTGCAGCCCAGCCTGTTGCGCCGCCGCGATGGGACGCTCGTGGCGTACATGCGCGACAACGGACCGCCGCCCAACCGCGTGTTCGTCGCCTACTCACGGGACAGCGGCGCAACATGGACGGAAGCGGAGAAGACCGACCTGCCCAACCCCGGCTCCAGCGTCGCCGCGCTCGCGTTGCGCACGGGCGAGTGGCTGCTGGTGGGCAACGACACCGAGCAGGGACGCCATCAGCTCGCCCTCTGGCTTTCGGAAGATGAGGGACGCACATGGCGAATCGCCCGCTATCTGGAGCGCGACGCCCCCGGACGCGGACGCTACGCCTACTCGTGCGCGATTCAGGCGCGCGATGGGACAATTCATGTGAGCTACAGCTACGCGCTGGAACGCGACGACCTGCCGCGCGACGAGCAGGGCAGACCCAGACGGAGCGCGATTAAGTGGGCGCGCTTCGACCGCGAGTGGCTTATGGGGGGCGAGCGGTAGCGAAACTTTTCCGTGCAGGTATACTCTAAGTAATTTGGAGTGGTCGTTGACGGAGGCGCACGATGAAATGCACTTATTGCGGGGCAGCGATTCCGGAGCAGGCGCGGTTTTGTGCGGGGTGCGGGCGTCCATTGAGCGGCGCGACGGTCGCCCCGGTCAGCGCGCCCCCGACGCCGACGGGCGGCGCGTCTAAAGCGAAGTGGTGGGCAATCGGGATTGGACTTCTGTTGCTGATGGCGCTGGCGTTTGTGGTCGGCGCGGGCGGACTGATTACGCAGGCAAATGTCAAAAAGCCCGAAGGTCCCAGCGTGCTGGAAGCGCAGGCGCCCAAAGTGGAAGGTCCCAGCGTGCTGGAGGCGCAACCGCCCACAGTGGAAGGACCCAGCGTGCTGGAAACCGAGTCGCCCAAGCCGCCGCCCAAGCATGTGGTGGACTGGCTGGAGCACCTGCGCCGAACGGAAGAGCAGCGCCGTCGCATGGAACGCAACATCGCCCCCGTAATGAGCATGCTGGTGCAGGCGATGGTCGCGCGCGCGGCTGCCATGAGCGGAATCGCGCAGGGCGACTTCGACAAGGCGGAAGCGGACTACGAGCGCGAGCGTGAGAAACTGCGCCAGGGCTACCAGCAACGCCAGCGCGAGTGGGCGCAACTGGTACAGTATTTCCGCAGTGTGCCGCCGCCGCCCGAATGCCAGACGCTCGCCGACGCCTACTTCGCGGGCTTGAGTGAATACATCACGAGCATCTCGCAGATTGAGAAGAGCCTTATCGAGAACGACCTGAGCGGATTGACCGGTATGTTGGGTTCGGCGCAGAGCGAGCTGGACGCGCAATTCGCCCGCGCCGACGAGGAGCTGACCCGCGTGTGTGAGCAGTACGGCATCCGCAAATATTTCGCGATAGGCGCACAGGGCACGGAGCTGATCCGCAGCCTCGGCGGCGGGCTGCCGCTGGGGTTGTAGTGGTGCGTACTGTCCCGTATCGTACAGCTCACACAACATTGCGTTCCAGCCGCCGGGCGATAATGCCTGGGGGCTATTCTCAAGCCAGCAAACAGGGCACGCGCAGGCGTTCACCCAGAAACGGTTGCTCATCGTTTTTACGCCGTACTCGCATGCTGCGCCCCTGAAGGGATTCTACCCGCAGCCGCCTTCCACCACCTGGCGGATAATTTCCAGCGCGCGGTCGATGGCGGCGCGTGTGATGGCGTAGTGCGTGACGGCGCGCAGGCGCGCGCCCGACAGCGAGAGCAGCACGCCGCGTTCGGCAAGCGCGTGTTGCAACCGCGCGCTATCCCAGCCAGTGCGGGGGTCTACCTCGAAAATCACGATGTTCGTCTGCACGCGGGAGGGGTCTATCTGCACGCCGCGGATGTTCGCCAGCCCCTCCGCCAGCAGGCGCGCGTGGGCGTGGTCTTCCGCGAGGCGATCGACCATCTCGTCGAGAGCGACCAGCGCGGCGGCAGCCAGCACGCCCGCCTGACGCATCCCGCCGCCCAGCATCCGCCGTGTGCGCCGCGCCTCCTGAATGAACGCCTCCGAACCGCACACAATCGACCCCACAGGCGCGCCCAGCCCCTTCGAGAAGCAGAAGTTAACCGCCTCAAACGGTTCGGCAATCTGCGCGGCGGATACGCCCAGCGCAATCGCCGCGTTGAAGATTCGCGCCCCGTCCAGATGGAGCGCGACGCCCCGCGCCCGGGCCAGCGCGGCGACCTGCTGCAGGTACTCCAGCGGCAGCGCCGCGCCCCCACAGCGGTTGTGCGTGCTTTCGAGGCTGATGACGCGCGTTTTCGGGGTGTAGACGGCGCTTCGGATGGCGCCCTGCAGCCGCTCCAGCGGAATCGCGCCGTCGGGCTGATTGGGCAACACATGCAAAAACACGCCCCCGAAGATGCCCAGCCCGCCCACTTCGGCAGTGTAGATATGCGACTGGTCGCCCAGAATCACCTCATCGTTGCGTCCCGTGAGGGTCATCAGGCTCACGAGGTTCGCCATCACGCCGCTGGGCACAAACAGCGCGGCTTGCTTGCCCACGCGCTGGGCGGCGACCTCCTGCAGTCGCTGCACCGTCGGGTCGTCGCCCAGCACATCGTCGCCGACCTCCGCTTCCGCCATCGCGCGGCGCATCGCGGGCGTCGGCTTCGTGACGGTATCCGAACGCAGGTCAATCAGCCCGTCCGCTTCGCGCACCACAGCACCCCGTTGTAGATGATGCGCTGCACCATCGGGTGATGGTAGGTGGGCACGCTCTCGTGTCCGGGGCGGAAGTAGAACACGCGCCCGACCCCATAGCCTTGATTGACGCCGTTGCCCGGTCCGGAGGTGAAGTTCGGGTCGATCCCGTCGCCGACCGTCCAGCACAACCCCGTCGGGAAATACTCGCCGCCGTCGGGGAAGTAGGATTGGAACACGACCACCAGCGGCGGGGGCACATCGAAGGGCGCGCCGTACATCTCTTCGTGTTCAATTATGAAGTCCTCGACGCCCTGCGCAATCGGGTGTTGCGGGGCGCACACGCGCACATGCTCTGGCTCGGCGGGGTGTTTCTCGCGCCAGCCGCCCTTGAGGTGTCCCGTGCAGCCCAGCACGCGCTGGAAGGGCTTGGAATAGTGCCCCGAATGCAGCACCAGCAGCCCCATGCCCTCGTGATGCACGCGCTGGCGGATCCGCTCGGCGGTCTCCTCGGACACCTCGCCGTGCCGAATGTGCCCCCACCAGAGCAGCACATCGGTCGCCTGCAGGCGTTCCATGCTGCAGCCCTGTTCAGGCTCGTCGAGGTGCGCGGTGCGGACTTCGAGCGCGCCGTCGTTCAGCCGCGCCAGCCCGTCCGCTACCGCGCCGCGAATGCTGTTCGGATAAATCGACTTGTCCACATGGGGCGGATTCTCGTCCCAGACGGTGACCCGGATAGTTGTCATTGGTTGTCTCTCCTGTCGCAGGAGAAGTATACCTGCGGCGTGCTGTTGTCGGGTTGTGGCGCTTGCGTCATCCCCCCTTGACAACGCCCCCATCCGATGGGGTATCTTATTTTTAGCACTCGGACGCCTCGAGTGCTAAATTCAGGTTCAAATTCAGACCGTAAGGAGGTAGATGGGTATGACCTTCAAACCGCTTAACGACAAGGTTGTGATTGAGTTGCTGGAGGAGGACGAGAAGACCGAAACGGGCATCATTCTGCCCGATACCGCGAAGAAGCGCCCGCAGGAGGGCACGGTGATTGCTGTTGGACCCGGGCGATTGCTCAACAACGGCGAGCGCGCGCCGATGACCGTGCAGGTCGGACAGCGCGTGGTGTTCTCCAAGTATGCGGGCAGCGAGTTCGAATACGACGGCAAGAAGTACCTGATCCTGGACGAAGACCAGATCTTCGCCATTCGTGAACGCTAACTATAAACAGGAGGTGAAATACTATGCCTGCGAAGATGCTGAAGTTCGAAGAAGAGGCTCGACGCGCCCTCGAGCGCGGCGTGAATAAGGTCGCCAACGCTGTGAAGGTGACCCTCGGTCCGAAAGGGCGCAATGTGGTGCTGGATCGCAAGTGGGGCGCGCCGATTATCACCAAAGACGGCGTGACCGTTGCGAAGGAGATTGAACTGTCCGATCCGTGGGAGAATATGGGCGCGCAGCTGTGCCGTGAGGTCGCGTCCAAGACGAACGATGTGGCGGGCGACGGCACGACCACCGCGACCGTGCTGGCACAGGCGCTGGTGAACGAGGGCATGCGCTATGTCGCGGCGGGCGGCAACCCCATCGCCCTCAAGCGCGGCATCGATAAAGCCGTCGCGAAAGCCGTCGAGACCATCCGACAACACGCCACCCCCGTCACCGAGCGTGAGCAGACCGAGTATGTCGCCACCATCGCGGGCAACGACCCCGAAATCGGCAAAATGATTGCTGAGGCGATGGACAAGGTCGGCAAGGACGGCGTGATTACCATCGAGGAGTCCAAAGGCACGCAGACCACGCTCGAGATTGTGGAGGGCATGCAGTTCGATCGTGGCTACATCTCGCCCTACTTCGTCACCGATCCCGAGCGGATGGAGGCGGTGCTGGAGGACGCGCTGATTCTGATTCATGAGAAGAAGATTAGCTCGGCGCAGGATCTGCTGCCTGTGCTGGAGCGTGTGGCGCAGGCGCGCCGACCGCTGCTGATTATCGCCGAGGATGTGGACGGCGACGCGCTGGCGACGCTGGTGGTCAACAAGCTGCGCGGCGTGCTGCAGGTTGCCGCCGTCAAGGCGCCCGGCTTCGGCGAGCGACGCAAGGCGATGCTGGAGGACATTGCCATCCTCACGGGTGGACGCTTCATCTCCGAAGACCTCGGCATCAAGCTGGAGAATGTGACACTCGATATGCTCGGTCAGTCGAAGAAGGTGGTCATCGGCAAAGAGGAGACCACGATTATCGAGGGCGCGGGCGCGCACGAGGCGGTCTTGGGACGCATCAGCCAGATCAAGCGGCTGATCGAGACCACCGAGAGCAGCTACGACCGCGAGAAGCTGCAGGAGCGTCTGGCGAAGCTGTCGGGCGGTGTGGCGGTCATCAAGGTCGGCGCAGCGACCGAGACCGAGCTGAAGGAGAAGAAGCACCGCTTCGAGGACGCGCTGTCGGCGACCCGCGCGGCGGTGGAAGAGGGCATCGTGCCGGGCGGCGGCAAAATCTTCCTGCTGGCGCAAGCTGCGCTGAACGGCGTCGGCGAGACGGACGATGAGCGCACGGGCGTCGCCATCCTCCGACGCGCGCTCGAAGAACCGCTGCGCCAGATTGCCGAGAACGCCGGGCTCGAAGGCTCCGTGATTGTCGAGAAGGTCAAGGCGCTGGGCGCGCACGAGGGGCTTGACGCGCGCACAGGCGAGTTCGTCGACCTTGTGAAGTCGGGTATCATCGACCCTGCCAAGGTCAGCCGCGCTGCGCTGGAGAACGCGGCGTCGATCGCAGGGTTGGTGCTGACCACTGAAGCGATGGTCGCGGAGAAGCCCGAGAAGAAAGCGGAGCCGACGCCGGGTGGGGGCGGCGACTTCGACGACTTCTAAACTTATCCCACTCCCACCCCCAGGGACCGGGCGCTGTCCCCCTCCGCCCGGTCCTTCAAAGGCTTGATTTTGACTGCGTAAGCAGGTATAATACATGCGCGTTGCCGGGTCGTCTAACGGCAGGACGCCAGACTCTGGATCTGGTAGTGGTGGTTCGAATCCACCCCCGGCAGCCAAAACCACATAGGAGCCTCCCATGAAACTCTTCGTAGACACAGGCAAGGTCGAGGAAGTCCGTAAAGCCGCTGAATGGGGCGTGCTGGACGGTGTGACGACCAACCCTTCGCTGATTGCGCAATCTGGGCGCGGCTTCAAAGAGACGGTGCTGGAAATCTGCTCCATCCTCCCGCACGGCTCCATCAGTGCGGAGGTCGTTGGAACCACCACCGCCGATATCCTGCGTGAAGCGCACGAGATTGCCTCGTGGGCGCCCAACATCGTGGTCAAAGTGCCGATGACAGCGGCAGGGATTGCCGCCACACGCCAGCTGGCGCGCGAGGGCATTCGCGTGAATATGACGCTGGTCTTCTCGCCCGCGCAGGCGCTGCTGGCGGCGAAAGCGGGCGCCTCTTACATCAGCGTGTTTGTCGGGCGCGTGGATGATGTCTCCAGTGAAGGCATGCGCACAATCGAAGACGCCGTGCAAATCGTGGAGAACTATGGCTTCGATAGCGAGGTACTGGTTGCCAGCATCCGCCACCCGATGCATGTGGTCGAGTCGGCGCGACTGGGCGCACACATCGCCACCATGCCCTTCAAGGTGTTCGAACAACTGTTCCAGCACCCGCTGACCGACATCGGCTTGAAACGCTTCCTGGACGACTGGAACCGCGCAGGGCTGCAGATTTTCGATTAATTGCCGCCGCGTCGCTTGGCTTTGAGCAGACGCCCCAGCGTATCGGCGGGCGCGTCTTCCGTGCGTACTGGGCTGGGCGCAGGCGCGGTGGGTGGAGACTTTCCCTCAGGCGGCGAGGTTGCGACGCGCACGGTAGGGGCGTGCGTGCGCTGGGCGACGCGTTGCTTGGCAGCCTGCAACCGTTCGGCGACGGGCGTCGCAATGACGCGCCGCTGCCGACGCCAGCGCAACCGCCCCACAAGCGCGGCGAGCGCTTCGGGAATCGTAATCACCACGCGCCGAACCGTGATGTCCACCATCAGCAGCAGCAGCGCGAGCATCAGCGCCAGCGTCCACAAATCGCGCGTGAACCGCTGGGGCGCAGGCGGCGGGTCGTAGGCGCGTGCAGGCTCGGGCGCGACGCGCCCGCCCGTCAACGACGCCATCCGCTCCAGCAGCGGGCGGTTCTGGCGGTAGAAACGGTACTCCAGCGGATAGGGGATTGCCAGCGCGGTCGTGAGCGTGCTGGCGCGTCCCCCACCGAAGTCGCCCTGCGCACTCAGCACATACAGTCCCTGCCTGCGCAGCGGGAACTGCGCCGTGTAGCGTCCCGCGCCCTCCATGCTCAGCGTCAGCTCGGTCGTCTCGCCCGATGGCGCGCCCACCGTCAGCTTCGGCGTCAGCCCGCTGATGGGGTCGCCCTGCGGCGTGAACGCCTGCAGCTCCACAATCGCCTGCCCGTTGCGCACGGTCGCGGTCAAGCCCAGATTCGGCTGCGCGCTGGGGCGCATCGCACTGCGTATCACCTGCGTCCAGAAGACCGAGTAGCCTTCCCAGCCCAGCCAGCGTTGCGCCCAGCGCGGCTGCGCGTCAGAGGTGAAGGCAATCGCCGTGCCCAGCCCGTAGCGCCACACCGCCAGCAGGGGGTCGTTTTTGTCGGTGCGCATCAGCGTCTGCGCCAGCGGTCGCTCGGAGGTCAGGTTATACGCCAGCAGGGTCGGCGTGCGGCGCCAGTCCACCTCGCGCAGGCGTTCGTCTGCCGTGTTCACCCTGGGCAGGAACGCGCCCTGCTCGATTGCGGTGCGGGTCATCGCGCTCACATCGGCGGTGAACAGGCGCGGCAGCGAGCTGGCGTCGCGCGTCTGGTAGAACTGCCCGCCGCCCACGCGCGCCAGCTGCTTCAGGAAGTTGGTCGCGTCGCCCTTGCCGAACGCCACCACGCTCAACGTCACGCCCATCGCGCGCAGTTGCTGCGCCCGTTGCAGGCTGCCGTCCTGCTCGTCGCAGTCGGTCGCGTCCGCCAGCATGATGATGTGCCGTGCGCGGTCAGGCGGCTCGGTCATCATCCCGCGCATCGCCATTTCGAGGCTCCCGCGCACAAAAATACCGCCGCCCGTGCCGTACACCTTCTGTAGCACGGCAATAATCGGCTCGCGCTCGCTGGCGGGGAAAATCGCGCTCGGCGGCTGACCCGCCCGCTGCCCATGACAGCCCTGAAACTGACGCCCATCGCAACTGAACGGGTCGAACCCCGTGCGCGCCATATCGGGCAGCAGCCAGTCCGAGCCATGACTGCTGATAATCACCCCGAAGCGGTCTATCGGGCGCAACATCTGCAGGGTGCGAATCGAGGCTTCCGCCGCCAGATGCGCCACCTTGTGCCCGCCTAAATGCTCGTTCATGCTGCCCGAAGCGTCCACAATCAGCACGACCGTCGCCGCGTGATGCACCTGCCGATGCTTGATGTCCAGATCGACGGGTAGCAGTTCGGCGATGGGCGTGCCGTAGTAGCCGCCCACCTGATACGACTGTTCGCCGCCGATCATCACGAAGCCGACGCCCCCATCGCGCACGGCGGTCTTTACGGCGTCCATCTGCTGGGGGCTAAGCGCGGTCGCGGGGAAGTCGTTGAACACAATTGCGTCGTAGTCCAGCAGTTTTTCGGGGCGTTCGGGGAAGCTGCCCTCGCGCACGCGCGTGACGGCAATCGCG
Source organism: Armatimonadota bacterium (assembly GCA_037442365.1). Lineage (GTDB taxonomy): Bacteria > Armatimonadota > Fimbriimonadia > Fimbriimonadales > GBS-DC > GBS-DC. Next base: position 21,949 of record JBBIQK010000010.1, read on the forward strand.
TTTGTGCGCAGGGCGCGTTCCAAAGCGTCGCTCACGCCTGCTCTGCCCTCGGCAATTAGTACATGCGGCTTGCCCTGTACGCGGGTCAGCGCCAGTCCGAGATTGTTGCGCGGGTCGCTGTCGGGCTGCGCTTCCAGCACGGCGCGGACGCGCTGCATGCCCGGCTTGTCTGCACGCAGGGTGGTCGTAATCAGGTTCGTGCCCGGCGAAAGTTTGACGGGGATACGCTTCAGCGGCGCGCCCTCTCGATCCAGCACAATCGAGCCCTCCGCGTGGCTCTGGGACTGCACTACGATGCGCACCGTGTACGGCTCGCCAACTTTGGCGACGCTGGGCGCTTCCAGCACTTCAATCAGCGCGTCGTTGCCCACCTTGCCTGTCGGTAGGGGTACCACATCAATCGGGATGCCCTCCACAGCGGCGACTTGGGCGGCGGCGTAGGCGTCGCCCACCGTCTCGTTGCCGTCGGTGATCAGCACGATGCGCCGCGCGTAGCCATCGGGGAACAGCGCGCTCGCCAGACGCAGCGCGGCGGCGATATCCGTGCCGTCAGGCTGCGGCTTCGCATACAGCTTATCGGCGACTACGCGCGGCGCAGGCAACCACCCCACTATCGGCTCCGCGCCGAACACCACCAGCCCCGTGCGCGAGTCGTCGGGCGCATTGGCAAGCGCGTTTTTGAGGTACTCCTGCGCGGCGGCGCGCCCCGAATCGGAGACGCTCGCCGACTGATCCAGCACGAACACTGTGCAGACGCTCCGCAGCGAGCTGATCCCCTGCCAGCCCGCCAGTGCCAGCACGATTAGCAACGCCAGCGCCATGCGCAGCGCGAGAATCAGCCGTCGCCGCGCCCGACTCACGCCCAGCAGACGCCGACCCGTCCACCGGACCCAGCCCCACACAAGCGGCAGCAACAGCAAATACAGCGGCTCCGTAAAGCGCATCGCTACCCCTTGTGAATAGATACGATTCTGGTGGGGAGATTCCTGCAAGCGGGCGCACAGGCGTCTGAGCGTGTCTTTGCCCGCCTGCGCTCGCGCGTGTGCTATCAGCAGGTATGATTCTGGGCGATGGACACACAGTCAACCGCTCGCAGCGCGAAGCGACTGCACGATAGCGTTTCACTGGAACGCGCGCTGGACGCCTCGCGCGGCGTCAAATCGCTCCTGCAGACGCTCCAGTCGCTGGGGCGACTGCCTGAGGACTTCGCCCCTGCGCCGCTGGCGCGTCTTGCCGTCCACCCCCACGAGGAAGTGCGTCTGGAAGCGGTACGGGTACTGGCGCGCCTGCAGAACCCTGCCCTGTTGCCCTTCTATCGGGAGCGCCTCGCAGGAGAACAGGCGACGCTTGTTCGACGCGAGCTGGCGTCGGCAGTCGGGCGGCTGCGCAGAGGCAAGGCAATCCCCACGCTGATTGACCTGCTGCACGACCCTGACCCGAAGGTCATACTACAAGCCGTGCGCGGGCTGCTCTGCTTTCAGGAGCAACCAGCGGTGCAGCGCGCCCTCAGTGAACTGGCGATGCATCCCAACGAGCTGGTGCGCCAGGCGGTGCGGCGCGCCCTCGCGCCCCAGCGACCAGCCCGCCCCACCCAACCTCACCCACACAGCCCCGACGCGCTCAAGAATCTGATGGTGTGCGGCGATGTGCTTCAGGCGCTCCAGTATGTGCCCGACGACTCGGTACATCTGACCTTCACCTCGCCGCCCTACTACAACGCCCGCGACTACACGCTCTACCCCAGCTACGAGGCGTATCTGGAGTTCCTGACGCAGGTGTTCCGCGAGGTGCATCGAATCACCAAAGAGGGACGCTTTTTCGTGTTGAACACCTCGCCCGTGCTGATTCCGCGCATGAGCCGCCAGCACGCCAGCAAACGGTACGCTATCCCGCTCGATATTCACCCGCGCATTATCGAGATTGGGTTCGAGTTTATCGACGACCTGATATGGGTCAAGCCCGCGCCCAGCGCGCGCAATCGGAACGGCGGATTTTACCAGCATCGCAAGCCGCTCGGCTACAAAGCCAACTCGGTGGTGGAGTATGTGATGGTCTACCGCAAAGCGACGGACAAACTCATCGACTGGAACATGCGTCAATACGCCGAGCCGACAGTAGAGGCGAGCCGCGTGCTGGGCGAGTATGAGGCGACCAATCTCTGGCAGATTGCCCCCGCGTCGGACCCCGTGCATCCCGCCGTGTTCCCGCTGGAGCTGGCGTCGCAGATTGTACACCTCTACTCCTATGTGGGCGACCTGGTGTTTGACCCGTTCGCTGGGCGGGGGACGCTGGGACGCGCCGCGCTGCTCAACGACCGCTACTACTTCCTGACAGAGAAAGAGCCTGCCTACTTCGAGTATGCGCAGAAGGTTATCACGGAGGGCAACCTGCTGTGTTCAGAATATCCCCCACGATTTATGACTTTTGAAGCGTTCGAGCAAATGGCGCTTGCGCAGGGGATAGAGTGATCGTATTCCAGATTCAATCTCGCGTGAAATTGTCCGACGCGCACTGACGGGAGAGGACTACCGCCCAGTGGTTGTTCAGCTCATCGATGCCGAGTTTCTGAACTATGTTGTCGACTTTTTCAAGGAGGTCGTCGAAATCCAAGCTCAACAATCAGCGTATTACAGACGACTGGTATCGCGAACATATGCTTCTGAAACCCAAACTGCCGAAAGAAGAAGTCGCGACGCGTGCGGGCTTGAATCTCAAAACAATCCAGAACGCACGGCATACAACCAGGCGAAAAGTTGTAGAAGAAGAGGCGCTCAGGCATTACGGGAAGCTCCGACAGGTAATTGAAGAGCTGATTCAGGATGAACAGACCTTCGGAGTAGAGATTACCCTCAAATTCAGAGGTGTCAGCGTGAACCTCGATGTCGCGGAGAGCCTGATTGTGATAAACGCGCTTGCTGTGGCGCGCGCCGCGCTCAGAGGCGGCGCATGGAGTACCGCTGGGAAACAGGTTGAGAAACCCCTTATGAAAGCTCTTTGCGCTCTCCACCGTGTGCCGAAAAAACACTATGACCAAGAGCGCATTCCGCAATCCGAGCGAGAGCCCGATTTTTACTTGATAGACTCCGCAGGTAGGTCCTACCGCTGTGAGGTCAAGCTGCTTGGCAAAGGCAACCCCGAAAGTGCTGATGCGCCTCTTGCGCGGGATGTGCATATCTTCATTGCAGATACGATTTCAGACACGATGAAGGCGCAGCTGGATAGCCGCGGAATTCAGTGGACGGAACTCAGGGGCGCGCAGGACTGGCAGAAGTTTGCCCAGATACTGGATAAACTTGGAATTCCTCACAAGCCTGTCCCACAGGCGAAAGAGAAAGAGTGGCTGGAAAGATGTCTGGACGCTGTGTTTGCAACCAGTGAGGCGCGCTCAGGTCGAGTCAGTGAAGCGCCCGTTAGCTACGCATCCCAGAACGAACTACTGCTGGACTTTGAATAGTCAGGGAACGCTATTGATACCAATTAGCGCGTCAGCGTTCGTTAATTGAGGCTGCGTCGCGGAGATGACCCAAGCTCCTGCGCGCAGGGGACAGTTGAAAATATAATGCGAAGACGCCTGCTTCAGTCCGCGCGCTTTCCCCTTGAATTCGCGCCCCTGCGCACGGGTATAATTGCCCCTGCGCGGGGATCGTAGCTCAGTCGGTTAGAGCGCCTGACTGTGGCTCAGGAGGTCGTGGGTTCGAGTCCCATCGGTCCCCCCAGATGGGCCGTTAGCTCAGTTGGTAGAGCAGCTGACTCTTAATCAGCGGGTCGCAGGTTCGAGTCCTGCACGGCCCACCATGTCCCGTTTCAAACCGTTGCGCGGGGTACACTTGTGCTGTGAGAATTGAGACCATCATCCCGATTGAGTCGCTCACGCCGCGCCAGATAGTGGCGGAGCTGGATAAGTATATCGTCGGACAGAACAAAGCCAAACGCGCCGTCGCGATTGCCCTGCGCAACCGCTACCGCCGCCAGCAACTCTCGCCGGAACTGCGCGATGAGATTTTGCCCAAAAACATCCTGATGATTGGTCCCACAGGCGTCGGCAAGACGGAGATTGCGCGGCGGCTGGCGATGCTGGTGCGCGCGCCGTTCGTGAAGGTGGAGGCGACCAAGTTCACCGAAGTCGGCTATGTCGGGCGCGATGTCGACTCGATGGTGCGCGACCTGACCAATATCGCCGTGCGCATGGTGGAGCAGGAGAAGATCCAGGAAGCGCGCCCGAAAGCGCAGCGACGCGCGTACGAACGGCTCGCAACACTGCTCCTCGACCGAAGCGAACGCCCCAAACGCTCCCGCCGACGCGAGAGTTCACCCCTCGAAATGCTGTTCCAGATGCTCAACCAGTTCGACGAAGACGAGGAAGAATCGCCTGCGGAGGAGCCGCCCACCGAAAAAGCCGATCGCCGCACGCGCCGACGCCAGATTATGGAGCAGCTCAAGTCGGGCACGCGCGATAAAGAGACCGTCGAAATCGAAGTCGAGGAGAACCTCACGCCCTTCGTGCAGGTCTTCTCGCCGCAGGGCATCGAGGAGATGGGGCTGGATACCGACCTGCTGCCGCCCTTCGGACCTCGCAGCCGCAGCAAGCGCGTGGTCACCATCGCCGAAGCACTCGACATCTTCACCCAGCAGGAAGCCCGCAAAATGATTGACCGCTCCGCCGTCGTCAGCGAAGCCATCCAACGCGTGGAACAGACGGGGATTATCTTTCTGGACGAAATCGACAAAATCGCAGGTTCGGGACGCGCGGGGGGTCCCGATGTGAGCCGCGAAGGCGTGCAGCGCGACCTGCTGCCCATCATCGAAGGCTCGACCGTCACGACCAAGTTCGGTCCCGTACGCACCGACCATATCCTGTTTATCGCGACGGGCGCGTTCCATACCGCCAAGCCGTCCGACCTGATTCCTGAGCTGCAGGGGCGACTGCCGATTCGGGTGGAGCTGGAGCCGCTGGGTTCGGAAGACTTCCGCCGCATCCTCACGGAACCCAAAAACGCGCTCACCAAACAGTACCAGCAACTCATGGCGACCGAAGGCGTGCAGCTGGAGTTCATGCCCGACGCCATCGACGAGATTGCGCGAATCGCGGGCGAGGTGAACGCCCGCACCGAAAACATCGGCGCGCGACGCCTGCATACCGTGATGGAGCGGCTGATGGAAGACCTCTCCTTCGACGCGCCCGACCACGCAGGCGAGCGCGTGGTCATCGACCGCGCCTACGTGCAGAGTAAGCTCGCCGATGTGGTGAAAGACACTGACCTGAGCCGATATATCCTGTAGGCAGGGAACTTTCTGCGCCAAGATAGGATACAATTCTGATAGTGGAGGACAATATCGCGTGAGAACGAAATGGCTTCGCGGGGGGGTTAGCGTGCTGGCGCTGGGACTGGTGTTCGCCAGCGGCTGGCTGACCCGCAACTTGCTGGCGAGCCGTTCAGCGCAGAACGGAACGGTGGTGGTGCAGCGCGACTTCGCGCCGGCGCTGGCGGACGCTCGAACGCCCTCGACCAACGCACAGGTCTCTGAACCGACGATGGTCGCGCTCTATGACCGTGTGTTCCGCCTCGTGCGCGACGAATATGTGGAGCCTGTCAAGAGCGACAAGCTCGCGCACGGCTCGCTGGAGGCATTGCTGGCGTCGCTGGAGGATCCACGCTCGCAGTTCCTGCGCCCGGAGCAGTACGAGCAGTTCACCCGTGCGCTCAACGGCACGGTGCAGGGCATCGGCGCGGTGCTGACGGTCGTGAAGCGCACGACGACCCTGCGGATTGAGGGCGAGACCGCCCCGCTGGAGCAGAACCTGTTGCAGGTGGTCGCCGTCGCGCCTAACTCGCCTGCGGAAAAAGCGGGGCTGAAACAGGGCGATTTCATCGACGCCATCGACGGGCAGTGGGTCATCTCCGAAGACCCGTTCGCGGAGATTGCCCAGTTGCAGCGGATGCACAGCCCGCGTGAACAGATTCGTCAGGCAAGCGAGCGCGCCCGCCAGCGGCTGCAAAAGAGCCTCTCCATCAGCGAAGCCATCCGCCAGCTGAGCCAGACGCCCACCGACGCGAAAGACGCCAAACCGCTCAAACTCACGGTCAAGCGCGCTGGGCAGACGCTGGAAGTGGAGGTCGCCCGCACAACGACGCGCGTGCGCCCGCTGGAGTATCAACTGATTCAGGGACGCTGGGGCTACCTGCGCCCGAACATGCTGAACGCCGCCGCCAGCCGCGAATTTGCCAGTGCGCTGCGCACACTCAAACAGGGCGGCGCGAAGGGGCTGGTGATCGACCTGCGCGGAGTCGCGATTGGGCAGCAGGAGCCCGCGCTCCAGATGCTGCGTCTGATAGCGACCAGACAGCAGGTCGCGCAGGTCGAATACCGCGACGGCAACCGCTATCGAACGCGCCCGCTCAGCCTGCCCAACGCGTCGCAGCCTGCCCGCTTGCCCATCGCTGTGCTGGTCGATCGGGGCACTTACAATGTGGCGGAGCTGACCGCGCTGGCAATCCGACAGACCGCGAACGCCCGACTCTTCGGCATGCCGACCTTCGGCGACGCCTCGCAAACGAACCTGTACCAGCTCAAGGACGGGTCAGGCTTCACCCTCACCGTCGGGCGCTACATGGGGCTGGACGGCTCGAAGTTCCATCAGAAGGGCATTACGCCCGATGTGCGCGTCGCGGCGGAGCCGCGCAGGCGCGGGCAACCGGGCGGCGACCCCGCGCTGGAGCGCGCCCTACGCTGGCTACAATCGCAGGAGAAACAGTCATGAGAGAACGCGGACGCGCCTGGGTCTACACGCTGCTGCTGATGCCCGTGCTGTTTGTGGGCGGGTTTGTGGGGTCGGAGGCGTATGCTGTGCTGACCCACGCCTCGCCGTCGCTGCTGCGCACGCCCCTGACGAACCTGACACACCGCCCCGCGCTGGAGCCGACGGACGCCTTTCGCAGTGCGCTCGCCGAGGTGGAGGCGCACTATTACGGCAAGCCGCCCGCCGTCGATAAGCTGACCTACACCAGCATCGACGGGATGCTAAGCGCGCTGGAAGACCCCTACACGCGCTTCATGGACCCCGATGCCTTCCGCCGTATGCAGGAGGACACTTCGGGTAGCTTCACGGGCATCGGCGCGCTGCTGGAAGATGCGCCGGGCGGCGCGCGCATCGTGCGCCCGCTGCCCGATAGCCCCGCCAAAAAGGCAGGACTGCTGCCCGGCGACATCATCATCGCGGTGGACGGCAAGAGTCTGGAGCGTATCGCCCTCGACGAAGCCGTGCGCCTCATCCGCGGACCGCGATTCACCGAAGTCAAACTCACCATCCGCCGCGGCGAAGAGGAACCGTTCACGGTGACCCTCAAGCGCGACCTCGTCGAAAGCCCGACCGTCGATGTCTACCTGGAAGACGACGAGAACAAAATCTACCGCATCTGGCTGCAGAACTTCAGCGAGAAGGCGCCCGCGCTGCTCGATCGCGCCCTGAACCAGATTCAGCAGGAAGGCGGACGCGCGATTATTCTCGACCTGCGCGCGAACCCCGGCGGTCTGCTCGACTCGTCCATCGAGGTCGCGAGCCGATTCATCGTCGGCGAGCAGGTGGTGGTGAGCGTCGTCGGCAGACAGGGGCTGCTGGAACGGCGCTACACCCTGCGCGGGAGATACGCCAATCTGAAGATGCCGATGGTCGTGTTGATTAACGGCGGCAGCGCGAGCGCGTCGGAAATTGTCGCAGGCGCGCTGCGCGATCATAAAGTCGCGCCCCTTATCGGCGAAGACTCGTTCGGCAAGGGGCTGGTGCAGACGGTCATCCCCACCTCGCAGAACACCGCCGTCGCCATCACCACCGCCAAGTACCTCACGCCGAACGGCACCGACCTGAACGCGAAGGTGGTGGACGGCAAGCGCGTCGGCGGTCTCAAGCCCGATATCGAGGTCAAAAACCCCGACGACTGGCGCATGACCGAGGACGACAAGGCGCGCGACCTGCAACTGAAGAAGGCGCTGGAGGTGCTGCGCGACAAACTGCACGCCACGAAAGAGGGCAACGGCGTGCTGCGCGCGCAGTCCGATGCGGAGGTGAATCGATGATTCTGTTCATGGGCGCCGACCACGCGGGATTCTCACTCAAAGAGTTTCTGAAAAACCACCTGGCGCAGCAGGGCTACGAGATTGTCGATGTCGGCGTGCATTCGGAAGAGCCTGCCGACTATCCTGACATCGCCCATACGCTGACTGAGCGACTGTTGAACGCGCCGCGCCCCGCGCTGGGGATTCTCATCTGCGGCACGGGGATTGGCATGAGCATCGCGGCGAACAAGCGTCCGGGCGTCCGTGCGGCGAACGCCACCGAGCCCGTCTCCGCCGCGCTCGCCCGCGAACACAACAACGCGAACATCATCTGTCTGGGCGCGCGCGTGGTCGGACCCGAACTCGCCCGCGCGACGGTGGAGGCGTTCCTGCGCACGGGCTTCAGCCCCGACGATCGCCACCATCGCCGCGTGCAAAAACTCGAACTCACAGGGGGTGACGCGCAATCCCGCACCGACTAACCGAAATCGGGCAGGCTGAGCGGGCAATCCTGGTCTTCTGCCATCACGACGGGCACGAGGAAGCCTACTGGAGCGACGAGATGCGCGCCCTTGCCCACTCTGCAGGCGTCCGTATCGTTGCGGAAGCGCGTCAAAAACGCCCCATCCCCGATGTCGCCACCTACATCGGCAAAGGCAAAGCCGAAGCGCTGTTCCAGCTCGCCCGCGAACACGAAGCGGATGTAATCCTGTTCGATGTGGAGCTGAACCCCGTGCAGCAGCGCAATCTGGAGCAGATTACCCAGACGCGCGTGATTGACCGCACGCAGTTGATACTGGACATTTTTGCGCAGCGGGCGCGCTCGCGCGAGGGCGCGTTGCAGGTGGAACTGGCGCAGCTGCTGTACCTGATGCCGCGCCTGTCGGGCAAGGGGGTTGCGCTCTCACGGCTGGGCGGCGGCATCGGCACGCGCGGTCCCGGCGAGACGAAACTGGAGATCGACAAGCGGCGCATCCGCGAGCGAGTCGCCCACCTGCGCCACGAAATCGAAGAGATGCGCCGCCAGCGGCTCCACCAGCGCAGCGCACGGCGCAAGCTGCCCTTCCCCAGCGGCGCGATTGTCGGCTACACCAACGCGGGCAAATCCACCCTGCTGAATGTGCTGTCGGGCGCACAGACCTATGTGGACAACCGCGTGTTCGCCACCCTCGACCCCACCACCCGCCGCGTCGTGCTGCCTGACGGCTGGTCCGTGCTGCTGACCGATACCGTCGGCTTCGTGGAGAACCTGCCCCCAATGCTGCTGGAAGCCTTCTACGCCACGCTCGAAGAGGTGCGCGAGGCGGACTTCCTGATCCATGTAATAGACATCTCCAGCCCGCACTGGGAGCTGCAACGCGACGCCGTCGAGACCACGCTGGTTGAGCTGCAGGCGGACCAGAAGCCGACGATCACCGTGTTCAACAAGGCGGACTGCGTGCGCGACACGGCGCTGCTGCGCCAGCTGGTCGCCGACACGCCCAACGCGGTCTACATCTCCGCGCGATTCGCGCAGGGCATCCCGCACCTGATGGATCGCATCGTGGCGACCGTGCAGGGAATGCTGGTGAGCGTCGATGTGTGGCTGCCGTATGAGGCGACGGCGCTGCTCGCCGAGTGCTACGAGTACGGGCGCGTGCTGTCGGTGGACTACCACGAGGACGCGATTCACCTGCGCGCACAGGTCATCCCGTCGGTCGCCGCGCGCCTGCGCGAGAGCCAGAAGTAGGTACAATACCGCTATGCTGTGCATCATCGCAGGAGGCTTGGCTTGATGGTTCGGGTACGCTACGCGCCCAGCCCAACGGGCATGCCCCATGTGGGCAACATTCGCACCGCGCTGTTCAACTGGGTCTTCGCCCGCCATCACGGGGGCAAGTTCATCGTGCGCATCGAGGACACCGACCGCACGCGCTTCGTGGAAGGCTCCGAGCAGGCGATACTGAGCTCGCTGCGCTGGCTGAAGCTGGACTGGGATGAGGGTCCCGAAGTGGGCGGTCCGCACGCGCCCTACTACCAGTCGCAACGGCTGGAGCTGTACCACCAGATTGCCCACCAGCTGGTGGAAGAGGGCAAGGCGTACAAGTGCTTCTGCACGCCTGAGGAGCTGGAGCAGATGCGCGCCCAGCAACGCGCGCAGGGCGCCGCCGCCACCATGTACGACCGCCGCTGCCGCAAGCTTACCCCCGCCGAAGTTAAGGCGCGCGGGGAGTCAGGACTGCCCTATGTGATTCGCTTCAAGATGCCGCTGGAAGGCACGGTGGAGTACGAAGACCTCATTCACGGGCGCACCGTGTTCCAGAACAAGCTCACCGACGACTTCGTGATGCTCAAGTCGGACGGATTCCCGACCTATCACCTGGCGAATGTGGTGGACGACCACCTGATGGAGATTACCCATGTGATGCGCGGCGACGAGTGGATTTCCAGCATGCCGCGCCATTTGAACCTCTACGCCGCGCTGGGCTGGGAGCCGCCCCAGTTCGCCCACCTGCCTCTGCTGCTGGGACCCGACCGACAGAAGCTCTCCAAACGGCACGGCGCAACCGATATGCCGGAATTCATCCGACAGGGCTACCTGTCCGACGCCATGTTCAACTTTCTGGCGCTCTGCGGTTGGAACCCCGGCGACGACCGCGAGATTCTCAGCCGCGCGGAGATTATCGAGCTGTTCTCCATCGAGCGCATTTCGGATAACCCGTTCATCTTCCATCATGACAAGCTGCTGTGGATGAATGGGCATTACATCCGCGAGCTGCCGAAAGAGCGGCTGGTTGAGCTGTGCCTGCCGTATCTGCAGGGGGCGGGACTGGTTCCCCAGACGCTGGACGAGGCGACGCGGGCGTATGTGGCGCGGGTCGTGCCGCTGGAGCAGGAGAAGATGAAACTGCTCAGCGACGCGCCGCGCCTGCTGGACTTCTTCTTCACCGACGAGTACCCTGTCGACGAGGCGGCGGTGCGCAAATGGTACGGCGAGCCGCACATCCCGCAGATGCTGGAGGAGCTGATCCGTCGCTACGAGGCGCTGGAGCCGTTCACTGCGCCTGAGATTGAGCGCGTCACGCGCGAGGTGATTGCGTGGCTGGGCGTCAAGGGCGGCGAGGTCATCCACCCCACGCGCGTCGCGCTCAGCGGACGCACTACAGGACCCAGCCTGTTCGAGATGATTGAAGCGCTGGGCAAGCCGCGCGTGCTGCAACGCCTGCGCAACGCCCAGAAATGGGTCTTTCGGCGATAATGGAGTTCCTGCGCCAGCTGTGGGACTACCCGCTGTTTCGGGTGGGCGCGGGCGCGCTGACCGTCGGCGCCGTGGCGATCGTTGTCCTCAGCTTCGCCGCGCTCTACCTGATTTCGCTATGGGTCAAGCGTCTGATTGCGCGTCGGCTGCTGGCGCGCACCAGCCTCGATATCGGCGCACGCGAAGCCATCGGCGCACTCCTGCGCTACTTCGTGCTGTTTCTGGGCAGCATCGTGATTATCCAGAGCGCGGGGATTGACCTGACCGCGCTGAATGTGCTGGCGGGCGCGATTGGCGTCGGAATCGGCTTCGGACTGCAGAACATCGCGAACAACTTCATCAGCGGGATTATCATCCTGCTGGAGCGCCCCATCAAGGTCGGCGATCGCGTGGAGGTGGGCGGCATCGACGGGCAGGTGGTCTCCATCGGCGCGCGCGCCACCACCGTGATTACCAACGACAACATCGCCGTGATTGTGCCCAACTCGTACTTCATTTCGGAGCCTGTGACCAACTGGACGCAGAACGACCCGCGCGTGCGCTTCAAAATCCCCGTCGGCGTCGCCTACGGCAGCGACCTGCGCCTGGTGGAGCGACTGCTGCTGCAGGTCGCCCGCGAGAACCCCGATGTGCTGGACGACCCCGCGCCTGTGGTGCGCCTGATGGCGTTCGGCGACAGTGCGGTGGAGTTCGAGCTGCGCGTGTGGAGTACGACCCTGGTGCACAAGCGCGGCAAGCTGATCAGCGACCTCAACTTCGCCATCTACGAGGCGTTCCAACAGCATGGGATCGAGATCCCGTACCCCCAGCGCGATATCCATATCCGCAGCGCCCCCAGCGGCTACGGGACGGACTCGTGAGACCCATCACTGCTTTACGCAATGTGCCCCGCCGATGGGGATTAGCCACTGCTTGAGCGGCGCATGGCAAGCGCGCCCAGCAACAGGCTCACCAGCCATGCGCCGACGGCGACGCTGAGAATGCCCGCCTGAAAATCGCCCGTGAGCGCGACGAGCGCGCCCGGAATCACGGAGCCGCCCACGCCCCCCATCAGCACGGTCAAGCCGTTATACAGCCCTGTGCCCGCGCCCACGCGATGGGACGGTAGCATTTCCTGCAGAGTCGCGAACTCCTGTGCGTTGAAACTGCTCTGCAAAAACACGCCCAGCGCAAGCAGGGCAATCACGAGCGCATTTGCGGGCGTATACGCCGTCAACAACACGCACACCCCCGCCAGCAGTAGCCCCGCGCTGGCGAACGACACGCGCCTGCCCGTCCGATCGCCCCAGTACGCCCAGAAAAAGACGCCCACAATCCCCGCAAGGAACACGCTGAACAGGGGCAGGCTGAGGTCGCCAAACGGGATGCCGCGCGTGCGATTTAAATAGCTGGGCAGCCAGTTGAGGATGCCGAACACGCAGAAGGCGTTGCACACGCCCGCCGTAAGGTAGAGCCAGAACGCCAGCGGGTCACGCGCGCCGTAGGCGCGGAGCGCGTCGCGCAGTGTCCCGCGCGTCGCCTGCGCCGCCGACGGCTGCCCATCAGGCGGCTGGTCGCTCACATACCGCGCTACCAGCGGCAGACTCACCACCAGCCCCGCCGCGCCCAGCAAGAGAAAGGTCGCCCGCCAGCCGAATCGCTCCGACAGCGGCACAACCAGCAGCGGCGCGAGCGCCAGCGCGACCAGAATGCCCGCCACATAAATCGAGTTCGCCCGCCCGCGCTCGTGTGGGGGGAACCAGCGCCCCACCAGCGCGCTGTTCATCGGCATATGCACGCTCTCCGCCGCGCCCAGCAGCAGCCGCAGGGCAATCAGCGCGCCCAGCGACCCGCCCAGCGGATAAAACAGCATCGTGCAGACCGAAAAGCCCACGATGGACGCCATCAGGCTCCGCTTGACGCCCCAGCGCTCCGCCAGCGGGCTGAACAGCACCTGCGCGACGCCAAAAGTCAGATAAAACGCGCCCAGCAACAAGTTGCCGTATTGCCCGATCTGGCGGTCGTCCCAGCCGAACTCCTGCGCGACCTGCGGCAGCACAATCGCGAGGTTGTTCCGATCCAGATAATGCACAAAGACCGTGACCGCCAGCGTCAGCGGGATGACCCATCGGCTCCGCCTCATCGGGAGGGGATTGTACCTACCGTTTCCGCAAAAATCGCCAGAACAGGTAGCTCGCCAGCAAGCCGCCCACCAGCCCGCCGAGCGTCGACGCCAGCATCGGCGGCAGCCGCAGTTGCCCAAACATCCACGCCAGCGGCAGCGAAATCAGCACAATCAGCCCCAGTGTGTTCAGCAGCGCGGCGCGCGCCCGACGCTGCGCGGCGCGCGCCAGTTGCACCATTGCCTCGAAGTCCGCCTCGCCGTGCTGGAGGTACTCGTTCAAGCCGCGCAGCTCCGCCACAATCAGGTCGGCGTCCTGCTCGCTGAGCGCGCGCACCGTGCGCGGGAAGTCGTAGGTCACATCCACCAGCGTCTGCGTCCCCCACGGATTCACCTTCGCTTCGACCACCATCGGCAGCTGGCGCGGCGACATGGTTGTAATGGCTTTCCACAGGCTCCCGCGCGCCCAGCGCAGCCCCGACGGCAACGCGCGGTAGCCCACCCGCTGAAAGTAGTCGTTCAAGCGGGCGGCGGCGGTCTCCACATCATATGCCGTTGCGCCCGACCAGCGGAACCTCATGGCGCTTCCCCAGCGCGGCGCAGCCCTTTCCGCAGACGCTTGCGATACGCAGGCGGGATGCGCCGCACCTGATGACAACTGCGGCAACGCGCCTCGTAATGGTCCTCCGCGCCCACCAGAATCGTCGGCTCGTCCCACGCGGCAGGGCGACCGTCGACCAGCCGCTGCGTATGGCTCGCGGGGCGACCGCACTGCACGCAAATCGCACGGAGCTTGATTACCTCGTCCGCGTGCGCCAACAGGAGCGGCATAATCCCGAACGGCTGACGCCGAAAGTCCTGATCCAGCCCCGCCACAATCACTGCCTTGCCCATGTCCGCCAGTTCGACGCAGAGATGCACCAGCGCCTCATCGAAAAACTGCGCCTCCTCGATGGCAATCACCTCCGTATCGGCGTCCAGATGGCACAGCAGCTCGCGCGTGTTGCGCACGGGGATGGCTTCCAGCTGCACCCCGTTGTGCGTGGCGACGGCGGTGTGCGCGAAGCGGTCGTCCAGCGCGTGTTTGAACACCTGCACCTTCTTGCGGGCGTACATCGCGCGGCGCACGAGGCGTATCAGCTCCTCCGACTTGCCCGCAAACATGCTCCCGCAAATCACGGTTAGCTGACCCAGCGGTTTCATCAATCCACGCTCTCTGTTCCCCCGCACGCGCCCAATTCCTGCCGTGCAGAGGTACAATAGTGCGGGAGGTGTCTATGATACGGTTGCCGTTCAGGAAAATACTGGCGCCGACGGACTTCAGTGAGCCGTCCTACCACGCGCTCGATATGGCGGTCGAACTGGCAGAGCATTTCAACGCCGAGTTGCACCTGTTGCATGTTGTGCCGCCGCTGCATGTGGTGCCCGTGCCTGTGAATGTGGAGATTCCGCTCTACGAAAGCGAGATGCGCGAGGCGGCGGAACGCTCGATGCAGGAACTGATGGAGCAGCGCATCCCAAAAACGCTGACCGTGTTCGCCAGCGTTGTCTGGGGCGACCCCGCCGACGAGATTATCGCCTACCAGAAGGAGAAGGGCATCGACCTGATTGTGATTGCCACGCACGGGCGCAGCGGCTGGAAACGCTGGGTGTTCGGCTCCGTGACCGAGAAGGTGGTGCGCATCCCGACCTGCCCGGTGCTAACTATCAACGTGCCTGAGGAGGGATAGCTCATGCGGTTCTGGGGAGCGAATCGCCCGCTGATTTTCGCGCATCGCGGTGCGAGCATGCACGCCCCTGAAAATACGCTGTCTGCGTTCCGACTCGCGCTGGAGATGGGCGCGGACGGCATCGAACTCGACATCACCCCCAGCGCGGACGGGGTTCCCATCGTGATTCACGACCCCAGCCTGGAGCGAACGACTGACGGCACGGGCGATGTGCGCCAGCTCAGCGCGGCGGAAATCCAGCGCTACGACGCGGGCGTGCGATTCGGAAGCCAGTTTGCGGGCGAGCGTGTGCCCACCCTGCAGCAGGTGTTCGAAGCGTTCGGCGACCGCACGCGCTACAACCTCGATATGAAGACCTTCTACCCCGAAGACCGCCCGATTGTGCGCACGGTGCTGGCGCTGATTGAGCAGTACCGCCTGACGCCCTATGTGCTGATTTCGTCCTTCAGTCTGGACACGCTGCGCTGGTTCACGGAAGAGAGCCGCCAGATACGGCTGGGCGTGCTGATTAGCCAGCATACGCCGCATATGATGCTCGAGGACGGGCGGCGCTGGCGCGTGCGCTATGAGGCGTTGCACCCGAATCACACACTGATTGACGAGACGGCGATGCGCCGCGCGCGCCAGCAGCGCAAAAAGATGGTCGTCTGGACGGTGAACGACGCCGCACGCAAGCGCGAACTCACGCAACTGGGCGTCGACGCCATCATCACGGATGACCCTGTGCGATAGTCAGCCGTTCTCACGCTTACCTGCCTGCACGCCCTGCCAGATAATCTCCATCGGCTCGCCGTCAGGCGTGCAGTTGTAAACCGAGAAGTCGCTCACGCCCGCCTCGCGCAGCAGGTCTTCGTCAATCCACGCCTTGCCCGTGCTGGTGTGCGGCTCGCGGCGCACCAGTTCGTATACCGCGTCCGCCATGATGTCCGCCTTGCGCCACTGCTGGGGCGCGCCCAGCCCCCACGCAATCGTCGCCTGACTCTCTATCAGCGTGCGGGGCCAGAGCGCGTTCACCGCCACATTATGCGCGCGCACCTCCTCCGCCAGCCCCAGCGCCAGCATCGTCATGCCGAACTTGGAAATCATGTAGGCGACCTTGCCCGGCAGCACGCTCAGGTCAATCGGCGGCGACATGGTGATAATGTGCCCCCACCGCTGCTGAATCATTGTCGGCAGCACGAGTTGCGAGGCGACGAAACTCGCGCGCAGGTTCACCTGCATCACCAGATCGAACCGCTTCACGGGCGTCTCCAGCACGGGATACCACCAGAGTGCGCCCGCGTTGTTGACCAGAATATCGATGCGCCCGAAGGTCTCCAGCGTCGCGTCCACCATGCGCTGCAGGGCGTTCTCGTCGCGCACATCGACCTGAATGGGCAGCGCGCGTCCACCCAGCGCGGCGACCTCTTCGGCGACAGAGTGAATCGTGCCCGGCAGGCGCGGGTCAGGCTCGGCGGTCTTGGCGGCAATCACCACCGCCACGCCCTCTTTCGCCAGACGCAGCGCAATCGCGCGCCCAATCCCGCGACTCGCGCCCGTGATAATCGCCACGCGCCCATGCAAATCGGTGTAGGTCGGCATAGCAATAGCATACCCCGTTCGGGTACACTCCATGCCGATTCTGGAGGCTGGCATGAAGACAGGCAAACGCGCGAAGACCACCACGAACTCGAAACCGACGAAGCGGGCGTACACATCCACCCCGCAGGAGATTGTTGACCTCTATAAGCAGATGCTTTTCATCCGCCGCTTTGAAGAGCACTGCGACAAGGCGTACCGTCAGGACAAAATCGGCGGCTATCTGCATTTGTATATTGGGCAGGAGGCGCTCGCACTGGGCTTTATTCACCACCTGCGCCCCGAAGACCGTGTGCTGGGGCACTACCGCGACCACGCCTATGTGCTGGCGCTCGGCAGCGACCCCCGCGCGGTGATGGCGGAGCTATACGGCAAGGTCACGGGGCTGTGCCGCGGCAAGGGCGGCTCGATGCACCTGTATGACAAGGCGAACCGCTTTCTGGGCGGCTACGGAATCGTGGGCGATGTGACGGGAATCGGCACGGGCGTCGCCTTCGCGCAAAAGTATGAGGAGACAGGCGGGGTCACGCTCTGCTTTTTCGGCGACGGCGCGATGAACGCGGGACTGCTCCACGAATCGCTCAACATGGCGGGGCTGTGGAAACTGCCCGTCATCTACATCGTGGAGAACAACAAGTATGCGATGGGCACGCCCGTTGAGCTGCACTCCGCTGTGCCGAACCTCGCGCAACGCGCCAGCGTGTACGGCTTCCCCTCCAAACAGATTGATGGGATGGACCTGTTCAATGTGCTGGACGAGGCAAAAGCCATCATCGACCATGTGCGCACGCATCAGGAGCCATACTTTGTGGAGGCGATTGTGTACCGATTCGTGGGGCACGGCGCGGCGGACATCACCGATCCAGGCTCCTACCGCACACGCGAGGAGGTAGAGGACTGGCGCAAACGCGACCCGCTGACCAATTTGCAGCACTACCTGCTGACGCACGGGCTGGCGACGGAGGCAGACCTGAAGCACTGGGACGAGCAGGCGCGGGAGCAGGTCGCCGAAGCCGCCCGCTTCGCCGATGAAAGCCCCGATCCCGACCCCAGCGAACTCTACAAGCATGTGCTGGTGGAGTAGGGCATAATCCGCCGCCCAGTCGGCAGGAATCGCCGTCGGGGGAAGGAACCTCAATACTTCCCCCGAAATGAAACGCAATCTGGGGCGCAGAACAGGGAGGTTATTTCAATGCGCGATCAGTTGAAAGATATGCCGTTGTCCACCGCGCTGCTGGTGGTCGTCACGCTGTTTGTGCTGGCGGGCAGTGTCCACCATGTGGCGTATACCTTCAGCACCCTGGAGGGGGGCAACCTGCTCTGGGGCTATGTGCAGGCGTTAGGGATTGACCTGGGCATTCTGGGACTGGCTTACGGAATCCAGCTGCGCAAGCGGCAGGGGCGTCCGACGATGCCGCTCTGGGGCGTGCTGATTCTGGTGACCTTTATCAGCGCGTATGCGAACTATCTGTACGGGATTATGCACCAGCAACCGCTGGAGACCACGAGCGCGTTCGACCAGATGGTCGTGTTCCTGCGCCCATTTCTGTTGTCGGTAACGCTGCCGATTATCATGTTCGCGCTGATCGAGATTATCGGCGAAGACCGCAACTACGCGCTGAAGATGCAATCGCAGTCGGAGCCTGCGCAGACGCCCGTTGCGCCAGCGATTGAGGAACCCGCCCCCAGTGCGCATGCGCCAGAGCCTGTCTACGCGGTGGCGTCGCCCGTGGAGCGCAACGGCAACGGGCATCCCAAGGAAGCCACGATGGAACAGCTGCTGTGGCTATTGTACGAGCAGCCCGCTCTGTCGCGCACCAAGCTGGCGGAAAAGCTCGGATGCTCGCGCCAGACGCTCTACAACTACCTGCAGGAGCTGGAATCGCGCGGCTACATTCGGCGCACCAGCAACGGCTACGAAACCATCGTGACCCCGCTGCCCCGCAACGGCGCACGCAACGGAACCCGTAGTTCTGCCAGTTTTCGCGACTTGCGCGATTCGACTTGACATACGCGCCTGTCAGGCGGGTATAATCCCCCCAGAACCAAAGGAGGTCTATGCCGATGGACACGAGACTGACGGAGCGTGAGCGGAACATTCTGCATCTGTTTGCGCAGGGGCACGACGCCGAAGCGATTGCAGACCAGTTGGGGATTACCACGGAACAGGTTGAACAAGCCTCGCTGAATGTGCTGTATAAACTCTTTGGCAGTTCGCTCAACCAGACTCTGGAGCCTGAAAGCGTTGCCGAAGAGCGCGAACTCGTCGGAGTATCCTAACAAGCAAAATACCGGTACCCTTTCGCCAGTGAACGCCCCTGAGAACTCAGGGGCGTTTGGCTTATTTGAAGTAGACGATCTGGCGTTGCGCCATCTCGTTGGAGGGGTCGCGTCGGAGTACCTCTTCCAGCTCGCGTTTGGCTTCGGGTTCGTAGCCCAGCATGGAATAGGTGAGCGCCAGATCCAGACGCGGCTGAATGGCTTCAGGGTTCAAGCGCACAGAGGTCTCCAGCTCTTGAATCGACTCGTCAAACAGCCCCGTGAAGCAATAGACCAAACCGAGCAGATGGTGCGCTTCTGCCGAGTTCGGATTGCGCTGCAGCGCCTGCTTCAGCAGTTGCTCTGCTTCCTCATAGCGCCCTTCGTTTTTGAGCGCGAACGCCTGTTCTATCAATTGTTTCGGGTCGCCCATGTCTCGTGCCTACCTCCTACAGGATGCAATAATCACCGATAATAGCTCCTTTGTTGCACGAGCGGCGTATCCACCGTCGCCGTATTATACCCCAATTTGCGTATGGGCAGTCCCATGATACGCCCCCACGCTTCCGACTCCTGCTGTTTTTTGGGGCAACGCAGCAGGAAACCCGTATTCCAGCGGGTACACTTGAAGCCCCATGCTTCGAATTTATCTGGTACGCCACGGGCAAACCGCATGGAATCAGGTCGGACGCATTCAGGGACATTCCGACACGCCGTTAGATGAAGTCGGGCGCAGACAGGCGCAGCAGGCGGCGCACTGGCTGGCGACGCGCCTGCAGCAACCGACAGCCGTCTACAGCAGCGACCTTCAGCGCGCGCTGCACACGGCGCAGACCATTGCCGATGCGCTGGGTGCGCCGCTACGCACGGAACCCACCCTGCGCGAGCGGCACTGGGGACTGTGGGAAGGCTTGACCAGCGAAGAAGTGCAGCAGCGCTTCCCCGAACACCATTTCACTTACCTGTACGACCCGATGATGGGCACACCGCCCGAAGCCGAGCCTATGCACGCCTTCTGGGAGCGGGTGCGCGCCTTCGGACACCGCCTGATGGAACAGCACGCCAGCGGCGAGATTATCGTCGTGGGACACGGCGGTAGCCTGCGAATCCTGCTCTGTGAGGCATTGGCGGGCGATATCCAGACCTACCGACGCATCCGACTGGATAATACGAGCATCTCCATCGCCGAGCGCGCAGGGGAACGATTCTATATCAGCCTGCTGAACTATACCGACCATCTGAACGACCCGTCGGTCGATGGCTTCTGACCCGCATAAGGTATACTACCTCGCGGTTATAGGATTAGGCGACGCTTGTTGCCAGAGCGACTAAGGAGGAGCGACGAACTTGAGTAAGATAGGCGTTGGCTTTATCGGAGCAGGCGGAATTGCGCAAGGGCAGCACATGCCCAGCTATGCGAAACTCTCAGACCGTGTGGAACTGGTGGCTGTCGCCGATGTAAACGAATCGGGCGCGCGCGCCGCCGCCGAGCGGTTCCATGTCCCCCATATCTACACCGATTACCGCGAGATGGTGCAGCGCGACGACATCCAGATTGTGGTCGTGGCGACGCCCAACTTCCTGCACAAAGACGCGACCATCGCCGCGCTGGAAGCGGGCAAGCATGTGCATTGCGAGAAGCCGCTGGCGCGCAATGCGCACGAGGCGCGCGAAATGGTGCAGACCGCGCGGCGCGTGGGCAAACTGCTCCATGTGTCGCTGCAGTGGCGGTTTTCAGGCGTGGCGCAGTTCCTGCACAAGTACATTGTGCAGGAGGGCAATCTGGGCGAGGTCTACTATGCGCGCGCGCATGCCCTCCGCCGACGCGGGATTCCGGGCTGGGGCGTGTTCATCGACAGAGAGAAGCAGGGCGGCGGCCCGCTCATCGATATCGGCGTGCATATTCTGGACACCACCCTCTGGCTGATGGGCTATCCCAAGCCTGTGGCGGCGTTCGGCGCGACCTATGTGAAGTTCGGCAACCGCCCCGATGTCGTCGGGCTGATGGGGCAGTGGGACCACACGAAGTTCACCGTCGAGGACTTCGCGGTGGGGCTGATTCGCCTCGAAAACGGCGCGACCGTGACGCTGGAGTCGAGCTTCTGCGCGAACATCGAGCGCGACGAGTTCAACACGCTGCTGCTGGGCGACAGGGGCGGCGTGTTTGCCGACCCGATGAGCGAGCGTCCTGTGCGCATCGCAACCGAGCAGAACCGCACGCTGTATAATGTGGAGCCTGCGAACCTGCCGAATGTCAACTCGTATCAGGCGAATGTGGAGGCGTTCGTGGATGCGGTCGCCAACAATAAGCCCGCGCCCATTCCGGGCGAACACGGCTACTACCTGAACGCGATTATGGACGCCATCTACGAGTCGTCCGAGACGGGGCGCGAAGTGCGCATTGATGTCGGGTTAGACTGAGGCGGCGGGCGCGCCCTGTGAGCATTGTGAAATCGCTCTCGGCGTTCTGGGCGCTGGTGGTGATGGCGGGCTTCGCCGAGCTGGGCTATGTGACGCTCAACATCTCGGCGATGCCCGTCTATTTGCGGGAAGTGGTCGGGCTGGGCGAGTCGACCATCACGGCGGTCGGCTCGGTGTTTCTGCTCACAGAGGCGATTTTCCGCGCGCCGATGGGCATGCTAAGCGACCATTTCGGCAGGCGTCGCCTGATTGTGCTGGGACCGCTGCTGACCGTGTTCACCTCGCTGGCGACGCTTGTCGCCACTCATCCGCTGCACTTTATCGCGCTGCGTGCGCTGGACGGGCTGGGCGCGGCGATGCTCTGGCCGTCGGTCTACGCCGCAATCGGCGACTCGGTACCCGCGCACAAGCGCGCGTGGGCGATGAGCTTCCTGAACATGACCTACATGTCGGGCGTGGCGCTGGGACCGCTGGCAGGCGGACTGGCAAACGACCTCTCGGGCGCGAAGCAAGCCTCGTTCTACCTCACCGCGTGCCTGTTCACAGCGGCGACGCTGATTGCCTGGCGGTTCTACCCGCGCGATGGGCGCGTCCCCAGCCGCGCAGACGACGCATCGGGCGAGCGACTCTCGCTGCGCGCGTTCCTGAACGCGCTTCGGATTGCGCCCGGGCACATGCTGCTCGCGTTCGTGGTCTTTTTCGGCATAGGGCTGATTATGCTGCTGGTGAAGCTCTACGCGATGGACGAGTTCGGCGTGAGCGAGACGCTGTTCGGGGTGGGGCTGGTCGCGCCCGCGCTGGCGATTGCCGCGCTGAGCCTGCCGCTGGGACGCCTCGCAGACCGACTGGGACGCACGCGCAGTATCCGTGTGGGGCTGACGCTCGCGGCGTGCGTCTTGTGGAGCGTCGTCGCGCCGTCAAAGCCGCCCATCGTGTGGGTGCTGGTCGCTGCGGCGCTGGGCGCCATCAGTTTCGTGCTGACCTTCGCCGCGTGGATGGCAGAGCTGAGCGAGATTGACCCGGAGCGGCGCGGGGTCATGCTCGGCGCGGCGGGCACGGCGCAGGGCGTCGGGAGCATTCTGGGCGCGCTACTGGGCGGCTTTCTGTACGAGCATGTGCCGCTCACGCTGGGCGATATGACCATCCCCGCGCACCGCACGCCGTTCATCGGCTGCGCGCTGATGCTCACCCTCGGCGCCGCCCTGAGCTGGTTCGTCCTGAAACACGACAGCGTGTCTCATAAAAACAGGTAGACCCATCGGCGCGGCAGAATTGGTAAACAGAGGCTGTGTCGCGCAACACCGCTGCAAAGGTGCATCAGCGCATCAGTGGTGTATTGTCCATCGACGATGCGTTTGAGTCCTTGAGCCGCGGCGCGAACCGTTCCTGCGCCATGCGGATCGCCCGCGTCGCCACCTCCGACGCGCCCATCGCCCGCAATCGGCGCAGTTTCCAGCGTAGAGAACCTGACATGCAGGAAAAAGTGTGCCCTGCCCAGAATCTACACTAAGTGTCTATTGGAAGACACCAAATACCATGAAAAAGTTTCTGAAGCGTCTGATACACCCACTCTCCAGCCGCTGGGTCTATACTGCGCGCACGGGACCCGCAGCGGGTATGCGCGTGCGTGGTGGCTTCCTGTTTCTCCCTAAGGTGCCTCCCAAAGAGATGCCTTTGTTGTTGCACGTAGCGCGCTATCTGGAGGGAAGAGTCGCCTACGATGTCGGCGCGAATATCGGGCTGACGACCCTCTTTCTGGCGCGCAGTGTCGGCGAGCGTGGAACGGTGATAGCCTTTGAACCGACGCCGCCAAACGCAGACCGACTGGTGGAAAATGTGCGCCTGAACCAGTTCAATAATGTTCGGCTCTATCGAGTGGCGCTGGGTGAAGTCGCTTCAACCGCAACCATCGTACATTATCCAGAGGCTGTGGGGATTGCAACGCTCCGCGAGGATCTCAACCAAAGATATCGCAGGCAGTATCAGGCGCACGAGTTTCAGATAGAAGTGATGCCGCTGGATACCCTGATTATGCGAGAATCGCTGCCCATCCCGGACTTCGTGAAGATCGATATAGAGGGCTACGAGTACCCGATGCTGCTTGGCGCCCGTGAAACAGTAGAGAAGGCGCGCCCGATGATATTCGTAGAACTGCATTCCAGTTCCCCTGAAGACCGCGAGCGCAACTGGCGCGCCGTCTACAACTTTCTCAATGAGAGAGGCTATGCTATCTATGCTGCAGACCGCGCCTCTATCGACGGGACGAATTTGCAGAACCATGGCAACTGCTGGCTTGCGATTCCGCGTGAATCGCTGGAGACAAACATGGTACAATCTCCCTGATGCGACAGGTTCTGCAGAACTATCGTACAGGAGAGGTGCGGGTAGACGATGTGCCTGCGCCGGCGGTGCGGAGTGGGGCGGTGCTGGTGGCGAACCGTTGCTCGCTGATTAGCGCAGGCACAGAGCGCATGAAGGTGGAAACGGGCAAAAAAAGTCTGCTGGGCAAGGCGCGCGCACGCCCCGACCTCGTCAAGAAGGTGCTCAACACGCTCCGTACCGAAGGTTTCGGCGCGACCTACCGAAAGGTGATGGCGCGCCTGGAGTCGCCCTCGCCGCTGGGCTACAGCTGCGCGGGCGAGGTGATTGCGGTTGGCGCGGAGGTGGACGGCTTTCAGGTAGGCGACCGCGTGGCATGCGCAGGCGCGGAACATGCCCATCACGCAGAGATCGTCTGTGTGCCCCTCAATCTGGTTGTACCCATCCCTCCAGAGGTCTCTTTTGAGCAGGCGGCGTTCACGACGGTCGGCGCCATCGCCATGCATGGCGTGCGCCAGGCGCAGGTGCAGCTGGGCGACAATGTGGTGGTGATTGGGCTGGGGCTGGTGGGGCTGCTGACCGTGCAGCTGCTCAAGGCGTCGGGCGCGCGCGTGCTGGGCATCGATGTGAACCCTGCGCGTTGCGAACTGGCGCGCCAGCTGGGCGCGGACATGGCAATCCTGCGCTCGGACGATGTGGAAGGCGTTGTCGAAAGCTTCACGCACGGCTACGGCGCGGATGTGGTGATGCTCACGGCTGGAGGCGCCACCAACGACCCCATTGAGCTGGCAGGCGAGCTGGCGCGCGACCGCGGGCGCGTGGTCATCGTGGGGCTGCTCAAGATGGACATCCCGCAACGGCTCTACTACGAGAAAGAGCTGACGGTGCTGCTCTCGCGCTCCTACGGACCAGGGCGCTACGACCCCGTGTACGAGGAGATGGGCATCGACTACCCCATCGGGTATGTGCGCTGGACGGAGCGCGAGAACATGCGCGAATTTTTGCGCCTCGTCGCCAGCGGCGCGGTTCAGGTGGAGCCACTCATCACGCATCGGTTTCCGATAGAACGCGCCGCCGACGCCTACAACCTGCTTGCCAGCCCCGAAGGCGGCTCGGTGATTGGCGCGCTAATCGAGTATCCCCAGCAGACCGCCCCGCAGCGCACGGTGCGCGTGCGTCCAGCCCCTGCCAAACCGCAGGCGAAAGTCAAGCTGGGCGTAATCGGCGCGGGCAACTTCGCCACAGGCACGCTCCTCCCCATCCTCAAGGAGATTGCGGATGTGGAATTCATCGGCGTCTGCACTTCGCGCGGCTACACCGCCAAGGGCGTCGCCGACAAGTTCAGCTTTCAGTTTGCGACCAGCGACCCCGCTGGAATCTTCGAGAACCCCGACATCAACGCGGTACTGATTGCCACACGCCACGACACGCACGCCGCCTACGCCATCCGCGCGATGCAGACAGGAAAACCCGCATTCCTGGAGAAACCGCTTGCTATCACGATGGAACAGCTGCAGGAGGTGGAGCGCGTGTGGCAGGAGACAGGCGGGCGCGTGCTGGTCGGCTACAACCGACGCTTCTCGCCGTTCGTGCAGAAGATTGCCGAGCATTTCAAAAACCGCTCCGAGCCACTGAGCATGCTCTATCGGGTGAACGCCGGTCCGCTGGAGCAGGGACACTGGATGCGGGCGACCGCCGAAGGCGGCTCGCGTGTGGTCAGCGAAGGCTGCCATTTTGTGGATGTGATGATGTTCCTTGCCAACAGCCTGCCGAAGCGCGTGTGCGCCGCCCATCTGCGCAGCCACGAACCCGACACCGCCCAGCTCGTGATTGAGTTTGAGGATGGTTCTATCGGCGTGCTGTATTACCTCACCACAGGCGACCCGACCGTGCCCAAGGAGTACCTGGAGGTACACGGAATAGGGCGCAGCGCCATCCTGCGCGACTTCCGCGAACTGGAGCTGGTCGCGGGCGGCAAGCACACCACCCACAAAGCCGCTGGACAGGACAAGGGACACCGCAACGAACTCAGGGCGTTTGTCGAAGCGGTCAAGGCGGGGCGCGAAATGCCCATCCCGCTGGACTGGGCGATTGCGAATACGCGCGTCACGCTGGAGGCGGTTGCTTATGCGACACTGGAACCGACGGCTGAGTGATTGGCTTAAAACGCAGATTCTCGGCGAGTGGCTGGTGCGTCGAAGCCCGCTCTATTACCCGGCGGCGGTGCGTACTTTCTTCACGCTGCAAGAAGCGTCGTGAGAAGAGCGGCGCGCGTACCAATCAGTTGATTGCGGATTGCGCCGTCCGTAAGGCAGATGCGAAAGATTCCGCATATCTTTGCAGGGAGCGACGCATCAAAATCTCAAAACGGGCATTTTGAATCATATCAGGACGCCGTTCTGAACAGAGGGCTTCCCCAATAGTTTCGCTCAAGTGCGCAACATCGCCATAGCGGTAGCGCCAGCCCGTTTCGTGATGGCGTACCATCTCCCCGTCGGGTCCGGGCAAATCGGCGGCGATAACAGGGGTTCCAAGCGCCATCGCCTGATTGATTGCCAGCCCCAGCGCGCCACAAAACACGGCTACATCGGCAACAGACAGCAACGCCGAGTCCATATTCAGAGCCACGCGCCCTGTGAAATGCACCCTGTCTTCAATCGCCAGCGTTTGAACCAGCGTCTCCAGCCGTGAACGCTCGGGACCATCGCCGACCACCAGCAGGAAGAGCGTTTGACCCTGCCGTGTGAGACACGCCACCGCCTGACACAGGTCGTCGACGCGCTTGGTGGGTATGAGTCTGCCCACGCTTACCACTAACGGTCTGCGCTCATTCCAGCCAATTTGCGTTAGAAAATCGCGTCCCTGTTGTGTCAGCTCCGACGCCGATTGGGCAATCGACTCGACATCCACTGTGTTGTAGGCTTGGACTATCTGGGACGGCTTGACCCCATACTGCTGGAGAAAGGCATGAGTCGTGTCGCCGTAGGGCAGAAAACTGTGCGGCAATCGCAGCTGGATACGATGGAGTCGCCGTTGCAACCCACTCTGGGGGGTGAAGTAGCCCTTAATCCAGCAGACGCATGGAATGCGACGCCGACGACACCAGAGCGCGGCAAGCCAACCCGAAAGATTGCTCTGCGCGCCCTCAATAAACACGGCATCCCAACGCTCGGCGCGCAGTTTCTGGAACAATCCGCGCTGATAGCGAAAACCAAACGCGCCGCTGCGAATCTTCTGACTCTTGACAGGATAAAGACATAGCTTGCCAGTGGATTCGCCATCTGTGGTAATCTCCAGCCCCGATTCGCCTGAGGCGTCCGACGGGGTGTAAACCACTGTGACCTCCCACCCGTGCATCTCCACAATTTTTTTGAAGAGCGGCATTCGATAGTGTGGCACACGCGGCTGCTGAATCAATACTCTCATCATGAATGGCTCCTGCACTGAATCGCTTGCTGGTAGATGGTCATCAGCATTTCGTAGTTCCGCTCGGCGGTATAATGCTGCAGGTAAGTCTGTCGTGCGTTGGCGCCCATTTCGCGCAGCCGCTGATGGTCACAGAACACCTCTCTGACAGAGTCGCACAGTGCCTGCGGGTCGCCTGGGGTAAATAGCCAGCCTGTTTTCTGATGTTCCACCACAGCGCTCATGGAGCCCAGATTGGAGGCAATCACAGGCAACCCTGTCGCAAACGATTCTATCAGGGTCATGCTCAGTCCCTCATAACAGATGGAGGGGAACACCAGCAGGCGGGCGTCCTTCATCAGCTGAAGGGTTTCAGAGCGCGACTGGCGTCCCAGCCATGTGATATTCGGATACTGAGCAGATGTCTCTTGCACCCACTCAGCGAGCGGTCCGTCGCCTGCAATCACCAGCCGACACTCAGGCGGCAAGCGCTTCCACGCCTCGAGGAGCACGCGCACTCCCTTCTCTTCAGAGAGACGCCCTGCGAAAAGAGCGTAGTCCTCTTGATGAGAACCTTCACCAGGGTCAGGCGCGACAAAGTTTGGTTTCACCACCAGCTTGTCAGCGGGCAATCCCCCCTGAATGAACTTTCTCTTCGCGAACTCTGTGAGGACGATGAATCGCTGAACGGCGCGCTCCCAGTGTCCTGAGCGACGCTGCTGAAGCACCTGCAACGAACGCACTAAAGTCGCAAAGCGATTGTTTCGATAGCAGCCGTAACGGACTCCATAGATGGGAAAGCGTTTCCCCACACATAACTCACAGGGCTTCCCGTTGCGCAGCAATTGTCCTCCGGGACAAATCAATCGGTAGTTGTGCAAGGTCTGCACCACCGGGATACCTGCGTCATAGGCGGCTTGATAGGCGGCAGGCGAAAGCACATACCAGATGTTGTGAAAATGCGCGACATCGGGCGTATTCTCCTTGAACCATCGTAGCAGGTCGCGATAGGTGTCGGCATTCCAGATTGTTGCGCGCGCCTGCCGCCAGCGTGATAACCCCTCGAGGCTCTCGTTGGATACTGTATAGGTCAGTACCTCGTGATTTCTCGACTGCAAAAGCGCGACTTCCGAATGGAAGACAGTGTCTTCCCCGCCTGTCTCGCGATAGAGATTGTGCAGAACCGCGATCCGCATAGGAGTTCAGACCTCGCAGCGCGTATGGCTTGAACCTGAGAGCAACGCCATCGGTCGCTGTGCTAAGCTCCAGAAGAGCTGGGCGTATCCCTGTATCATGCGCTCCATGGAGAACTCGCTGAGAACCCGCTGACGCGCCTGAAGCCCCATCTGCACGCGGAGCGACTCGTCTGTGCATAGTTGCAAAAGTCGTTGCGTCAGGGTCGCTTTGTCTTCAGGCGGCGCGAGAAAACCCGTTTCTCCGTCGCGAATGATGTCGGGCACTCCGCCAACAGCGGTTGAGACCGCCGGCGCCCCACAGGCGGCAGCCTCCACAATCGTCAGGGGGAAGGCTTCGGAGTGCGAAGTCATCAGGAGAATATCACTGGCTTGATACCAACCGACCGGGTTGCTCTGGCGACCTGGTAAAGTAAACGCCTGTGTTAGCCCCAGGCGACGAATCGTTTCCTCAATTCTTGGGCGTTCGTCGCCCTCGCCCACCAGCACAAAATGAGTGTTCGGAATCTGTTGATGGATGTCTGCGGCAACTTCCACGAAAAGCGACAGATTCTTAACTGGCTTGAAAAAGGCGATGTTGCTCACAATCACAGCATCTTCCGGGAGGTGCAACGCTCGACGCAGGGCGCGTTTATCTTCTGCAGGCACAAAACGAGTTGTGTCAATTCCGTTGGGGATAACGGTGAATCGCTCTGAAGGGATGCTGAGTTGCTTCTGCCAGAAGTGCATCTGGGTGGGGGCAAGTGCGACGAATTGATCCACCCACGGTTTACGCCAGTGCAGGATGGGGCGCGTCCGACCACTCAGGAAGCGTGTGGTGTGGAAGGCGACGACCAACCGCCGGACCCATCCCAGCTGTCGCAGCACTGTGCCCCAGAAGAAGGAGATGAGATTGCCCGTGGTCAACATCACCTCTGGACGCTCGCGGCGCGCCTGGCGGAGGAGGCGCAGAGGCGCGCGGACATCGGCGCGTCCGCGCCCGTGCAGGCAGGTCGCGGGCAGCCCACGCTCGCGAACGGCGCAAAACAGGTCGCCCTCGTCGTACAGGGTAACCAGGCGCACCGCAAATCGATCGGGCGGAAGCCCTGTAATGGTATGATACAGCACGCGCTCTGCGCCGCCGCGCGACCAGAGATCGGAATTCAAAAACCAGACGCGCACGGGTTCCATCACGGTTATTGTACCTGCACCTGAAGCGTTCGGGTCCCACGCTCGCCCGGACGCAGTCGCGAGACAATCCAGCTCACGGTGCGTCCCTCTACCAGCGCCCCTGCACTGCCCGATACAAAATTCATCCCTTCGGGCAAAGGTACACTGATTTTAACATTCGTCGCGTCGGCAAGTCCCGCGTTTTCGAATGACACCGTGATGGTCACGGTCTCGTCGGGGAGCGCGGTGCTCTTATCGTTCTGGATGCTGAGCCGCACTTCGGGCGCGGCGTACAGGACCATGCCTGTGCGCGGTCCAATCGTCAGCACGGTACCCTGCGCCAGCACCTGCCCATCCCAGTTCTTGTAGCTACGCGGCAGGGTGTAGGTGTACGACCGATCTGCCGTCGGATTGACCAGCACGACTCCGTTCTCGAAATCTCGTGCAAACAGTGCGCCCGTGTGATCCGCAGCAGTTCCCGCCTGGACGCGCCAGCTGCCCACAGGACGCCCAATCGGAACCCATACCTCAGGAAGAGCAGTCCATCGTAGATACAGATTCGACTCCGAGGACCCTCGTGGATCAATCATAAGATAGGTATTGTCGTGCATGATAACAAAATAGCTGGCGAGAATGTAGCGCACCATGTCGGTATTGCTCGGATCTGCCATGCACATCAGCAGCCACTTTTTCTCGGGGTAGGCGTTCACAGCGCGCAAAGTCGCCCACCAGGTAGACTCCGTATGCACCGCCGTCGAACGGTTGAGGCGGTAGTCGCGATACTGATAGCCTCCCGAACTCCCCCAGAAGGTAATCACATGCTCCAGCAGCACAGCGTCCACATGCTGAATCCAGCGTGTGCCCTCGTTATTGTCCAGAAACGCTCCAAAGTGACTCCCTACATTCACCGCAACCTTCCGATTCAGGGTGTTGCGCACATGGGAGAACACCTGCGCAAAGTATTCTGTCCAGCGCGGCAGGATACTGGTTCGTGTGGGGTATTGCTGGGATTGCCACCATGACCCAGCGTTGTCGCAGAAAAACCACTCCGGAATGGGGTAGTCATTCGTCATTTGACTGAACGACTGGATTGCCCGCTGACGCACTGCCGCTAAACCGATATCCAGTGGGTACAAATCGGGATATCCCGGATTGGCGAAGATGTTCCCCTGATCGTTACGCAGGAACCAGTTGGGATGATTCTGGTACACGAATTCATATCCACCATACAGATCACTCCACGGCGTGGGAGTACGATCAGTCGTCTGCGCCACATTCACATACACCCCCAGTGGAATCGTGGGATAGTATTCACGCAAGGCGACAATTTGCGAGAAGTCTGTGATGATAAAGTCCGCAGGAGGGTCAAGAAGCACCTGATGATGTGTTTGCGGGTTGTTCACATGGAGAATCTTCAGCGGGTTGGGGCGCGCGCGCTGCGGTTGTGGATACCCTGTCCAGAGGACTTCCACAGAATCGATAGCGACCTGTGCGCGACTGACGCCCGCGCCGAGCGCGAATTCGAACTCCACAAAAAACTGGGGCTGCCCCTGACTGTTGTTAGAGAAGGGCATAATCGTCGAAAGCGTCTGCCACCCCAGATGGGGAGTGAGTTCGGCAACCAATCGGCGCACCTCCCCCGAGCGCACATACATCTGTATCTGCACATTGGCGGCATTCTCTGCCCAGTAGCGCGCGCGCACCAGCAAAGGAGCGCCTTCGGGGGGAACAATAAACGGCGGGCGGTTGGGCTCAATCGTGGGGAGACGATACACAAAACGCACGGGGTTTTCACGGTTCCGATTGATTGCAATCTGTTGAGCGAAATCGCCACGGAAGCGCCTGCTGGATGAGACGCTCCACTGGATGCCTTCTACTGACCACGTCTCCCCCGCCTGTCCAGACCAGAATGCGCTCCAGCCGTCGACGATACCGTCGCGCGGAGAAGCGTCCAGCTCACATTCCCCAGTTCCAGCGGCGTAATTCAATCCCACCCACGATTGGGCGAACCCAGCTGTCAATCCCAGAGACGCCAGAAGCAAAGCCAGTGTGCGCATCGTCATCCCTCCGTTCTGTATATTCCATCGGCGGCTCAAAACAGCCCGGTAAAAGCGCCAGTAGTATACCGAATGCGCGCCCCCGACGGTTGCAAAATCGCTCACGATGTGCCATAATTAACCTCGATGGCAATCCGACCGATTCGCGAGCCGCGCGCGCCGCTGGGGGCAACGCTGATGCGCCCCGTTGAATGGGCGCATGGAAAGTCGCTGCGCCTGCTGGAGTGGTTTAATCAGGAGCGGTGGACGCTTGTGCTGACCCTGCTGGCGCTAACGCTGGCGAACCTGGTCATTCTCTACTTTTTCCTGCAGGGTCAGGACAATCGCGCGATTGCGTTTGTAGTTTTGCTTTTTGCGGCACTCGTGGTGTTTTTGTATGTGGAAGTCGGTATAGTTATATTTCTGGGAGCGGGTGCTGGTCTGTTCGTACACACCATGTATTACGCTATCGGACAGGGCACTGCCACAGGGGGACGTCTCATTACCTTAGCGTTGTTTCTGGCGCTATCAACGCGAGCGATTTACGAATATGTTCGTACTCCTGCGAGCGAACGGATACCGTTGTCTCGTCCAATAATCATTTCGATAATGTTATTCTGGATTTATTACATGATGCATATAGCGTACATTTACATTTTCCGTTTCGAACAGGAACCAATAAATACCGCAGAGCAAGTACTTGGATACGAAAAGAGCAAAATCTTTCGCTACCATGATTTCCAAGCATTCTGGATATCTGTTCCAGTTCTTATGATACTCCTGCGTGACTACCTTCGCTTCAAGCGAGTTCTAATAGGGTTAGGAGTAGTCATGCTGCTTGGTGTCCTAACACTGGTTTGGGAGTACTTTGCGCCCCTACCTCAATTTTGGAAGGTCGTTTTTCAACTGCAAGCAGCAGGAGAAACACTGGAAGGATACAGAGTTCGTAATCCCGCCTCGCTTTATCTCTTTTTGGTTGGCTACTTCACAGCGATTTTCCTGATTGGACATGCTCGTGGTAAAATAAATGCATTTTTAATATTGTATATATTCTTAGCCACATTCGGAATTTTGATTACGAAGAACCGCATTTTGTGGGCAGGAGTGTTGTTGATCCTTCCTCTTGCAGTATTTTTGAAGCCACCAACAGCGCTGTGGAGACAGCTGGTCATAGGATGTATAGCTGCTCTGATTTTTTCAGCGGTTTTGTTGCATCCTTCTGCTTCACAGTCTTTCCGTCAAATATACGAAGAAACTGTAGAGAGATGGGAACGTAACTTCCGATTCGGTGGAGATCCACGCAACGATGGGTCATACCAATTCAGGGTTCGTGAGAGAGAAGCTTGGGAAGTTGCGTACTCTAAGCTGACTCCGACACAGAAGCTTTTTGGCGCGGGATTGGAAGCACAGTACGGTTTCTATGTATCGCTAAGTGATGCAGGATACACTGGCAAACGTTTCAGTCAGCTCTACTATGAAAAAACTCATATCCATTTTGCCTGGTTAGGTCGTTTGCTCCAGATAGGAGTTATAGGAACTCTTCTCCTGGCTTTATGTTTCGTTATCTTCTTCATACGTTCCGTGCAAGCGTTCTTGGCTACTTCTGATCCCTTGCTCAGGGGGATTATTTTAGGAATAGTGGGAGCAACAGTCGGGGTGTTATCCTTTGACATGCTTCACACGCTGTTGCCACGCGATCCGGCGCTTCCAGTGATTGCTTTGTGGTGCGTTATTGAACTTGTAATTCATTGGTCGAGGCATAAAGAAAATGCCGCGCAATATGCCTGACACTGACGCAGCGCCTGAATCCTCACTGGGCAAGTTAGTGGTTCGTGGAGCTATCCATCTGACAACCCGCCGTATTATCTCGTTAGTGCTGAGCTTCTTGGGTGCCTTATTGATAACCAGAATAATAGGTCCAGAGATTTACGGAGTTTACAATGCTGCCTATGGAGTATTTAGCTTTCTTGTGCCTGTAGTATTAATGGGAATGCATGTCTATTTGGTAAAAATAGAAACTGTTTCCAAAGAGTTGTTAGATACTATATTTTGGTGGTTGTTATGTATAGGATTCTTATTCGCAATATTATTTTCAATTTTATTCTATTATGCAGGCATTTACTGGTCTAAAAACCAATACTTTTCTATGGCTATTATAGTATTATCTATTTGTATTCCGGTTAGTGCTGTTAGCTATGTACCCATAAGTACTTTGGAGCGGCAACTGAACTATAAGAAGGTAGCATTGATTGAGACAGTATCTCAGTGCAGCTATTATGTAATTGCAATACCACTTGCCTGGCTTGGGTGGGGCATATGGGCACTTCTTATGGGTTTCATAGTAAACCAAATATCTTTTTTCGCCTTATCGTTCTTAACAACAAAGTATATACCTAAAACGGTGACACTGCACCAGCTAAAAACACAACTCTCCCCTGCTATCACATACTCTCTTTCTCAGGCAGCCTCTGGCTGGGTATATAATCTTAGGCTCTTGGCACCTTCCGTATTATTGCTGCCAACGCTTGGTGCAGCCTCAGCTGGTTACTGGGCTTTAGTAAACAGATTATTGAATGTCTTTAGTTTTGTGAAAGCCACAATTGAGAGACTTTGTATACCCCTATTTGCGAGGCAACAGAATGACATTAGGAAGTTCACCGATTCTGTCTCCACGGTATTATCTATCCAGATATTGCTTGTTGGAACAACACTATCTATATTCTCATTATTTGTACACTTTGCATTATCGTACATCGTTGGTGACAAATGGAATATAGAAATAGTCATGGTGATATATTGTATTCTTTCCGTGAGAGTGTTAATCGCATCTATAATATCTATAACTTATATCTCGTTCCAAATAATAAACAAAAACTTAGCAATAATTAAGTCTAGTATCATACAGACCTCGTTATTTTTCCTGCTCGGTTATGTTTCTACGATATACACTCAAGATATACGATCGCTTTATTTGTTTAGCTTAGTAGATTTATTATCGCATATGCCTGCAAAAATCTATCTTTTCTTTGGAGAAACAAAAAACAACATGAGACGTCTCGACTGGGTACTAATACTCCTCTGGTTTGCAGCAGCCACTCTTGCTATATCAGCCCCTCTACTAAGCTGGTGGACTTATGTTATCGTTATCATTGTAATGTTATTCCCTATGAGCATAAAACGCCTCCATAAAATATACAAACTTATTAAAAATAATAATTAAAACCCTCTTTTCTCGTACGATGCGAAACAGTATCTCGGAAATGTCGAGTACGGTATCAACCTGCTCTGGGCAGTTGGTCTCGGACTGGCGCTCCTGACTCCCCTGATGGGCTATCCTGCGCTGCTTGGTCTGGGGGTGCTGCTGTTACCGACCAGCCTCCGACAGATGCGCGAGATTCTGGGGATGCTGGCGCAGGCGCGGCGGGGTGGGTAGGAGTATGCGCCAACCGCCGAAAATTAGAACGCGATGTCCGACCTGAAAGTGGTCTTTCAGATTGTCCCGTCGCTGATGGTGGGGGGCGCGGAGCGGCTGGTGGTGCATTTGCTGGAGCGTCTGGATCGGGCGCGGTTTGCGCCGGTGTGCATCTGTCTGGAGTCGCCGCTGGGCACGCACTACGAGGCGCGGGTGCAGGCGCGGGGCGTGCCGCTCTATTTTCTGGGCAAGGGCGCAGGGGCGAGCGGGAGCGTGTTTGGGCGACTGGACGCGCTCTTTCGCCAATACCGCCCGGCGGTGGTACACACGCACATCATCGGCTTGAACTACGCCTACCCGCTGATGCTACGCTATCGCACGCCTGCGCGGGTGCATACGATTCACAGCCTCGCGTTGCGCGAGCGGGGCGTGCGGATGGGCGCGTGGGTGCGCACGCTGGCGTTTCGGTATCGCATTGGCGGAGTCGCGCCTGTGGCGGTTGCGGCGGAGGTGCGGGCAAGCATTCAGACTCTCTACGGCTACCCCGACCCGCCGCTGATTCCCAACGGCGTCCCGACTGACGAGTACGCGCCCGACCCCGACAGACGCCTCCACTGGCGCACGGCGCACGGGATTGAGCCGCACGCTATCGTGCTGACCCATGTCGGACGCTTCGCGCCGCCGAAAAACCATGCGCTGCTGATTGAGGCGTTTGCGCAGGTGCATGCCGACGCGCCGCTGTACCTGCTGCTGGTCGGCGGGGGCGAGCTGGAGGGCGCCGCCCGCGAACAGGTCGCACGGTTGAACCTTCAGGAGCGAATACACTTTCTGGGCGTGCGCGCGGATGTGGCGGACATCCTGAACGCTTCGGATATGTTTGTGCTGTCCTCGCGTGTGGAGGGCAACCCGCTGTCGGTGATGGAGGCGATGGCGGCGGGGCTACCTGTGGTCAGCACAGCGGTTGGAGGCGTGCCTGAGCTGGTGCGGCACGGTGAGACGGGCTTGCTGGTTCCGTCCGAAGACAGGGACGCGCTGGCGGGGGCGTTGCAGGCGCTGATCGACGACCCGGCGCGTCGGCAGGCGATGGGCGCGGCGGCGCGCCAGCACGCGATAGAGCATTTCGACATTCGCCTCACTGTGCAGGGGTACGAGCGACTGTACGACAGACTGCTGAATCGGGGATAGGTATCTAATCTCCAGCCGCCTCTTCTAAGTGTCTTTGCAGTGAATTGTCAGCGACTCTCCTGTCCGCGCATGCGCGTAATTTGGAGTGCTGAAGCGGGAGCTTCAGCCTCGCGGAAGCTCCGCTTCCGCACTCCATAGAGACGGCGCTGTACGCGCATGTCGCAATTCTCGCGCAAAGACACTTAATACCAACTGCGCGGCCAGAGTTCGTGAATACCCCCTCCGTAAGGTTCCTTAAAGGGGTAGGTTTTTTTCGCGTCCTGCTTGAAGAGAAGACGGCTGAAGCCGTTCCTACAACACAAAGCCAGCCTACGCTGGCTATAGCCGACGAAGGTCGGCTTCGTTTGATAGGAACGGCTTCAGCCGTCGTGTGAACACGCGCTTCTCCATATTCTGGGTGCGCCCGCAAGCAGCGCGCACCTCAAAAAAACCTACCCTCATAAGCCGTAAGGTTCCCCCCGCAAGCGAGGGGAACCAGGACTCGGTTCCCCC
>JBBIQK010000011.1:0-53909 GCA_037442365.1 Armatimonadota bacterium
CCGAAGAGAGCAGCGCATTCTACAGCACGGCGCGCCTGTGGGACGATGGGATTATCGACCCTGCGGACACGCGCACGGTGCTGGCGCTGGCGCTTGCCGCCGCCTACAACGCGCCCATCCCCGAAACCCGCTTCGGCGTGTTTCGGATGTAGCCTGGCTAACGCGCCCGCGCCGCTGCGCCTGTGAACCCGAAATCGGCAAATCTCGCGCACACTGGCAGGATTTGGAGGCGTTGAGGGCGTATTATACCAAATGCACAGTCAAAGTTCGCGAATCGCTGACGCCTGTTGCCCTCACCCCCTGTGTCCCCCTCTCCCAACCCGTTGGGAGAGGGGGATAGCGCGCCGCGCGCCGCACACACGGCTCCCCTCGCCCGCCTGCGGGAGAGGGGCTGCTCATAGGGGTAGTTTTTTTTCGCAACCTGCCCGCTGGGGGAGACGGCTGAAGCCGTTCCTATCACACAAAGCCGACCTGCGTCGGCTATAGCCCCCCAACCTCCCGTAAACAGGAGGCAATAGCCAGCGGAGGCTGGCTTCGTGTGGTAGGAACGGCTTTAGCCGTCGTGCAGCAACGTGCAGAAACGCCCTCACTCGGCGCGCGCCTCAAAAAAACCTACCCCTTTAAGGAGAGGGGCTGGGGGTGAGGGCAAAAAAGCGCGCGGTCCTGGCTGCAGGCACACGGCAATTACGAAGTCTGATGCGCGAGTTGGTATAAAGACGGATTTCGCACACAGGAGGTCTGAGGGCGATGCGAGCAATCTGGATTATCGGGCTGATAAGTGCGCTGCTGCTGGGTGGCGCGGCGCAGACGCTGGTGCTGACCAACGGCGACGCGAACGGCGATAATGTGGTGGATGACGCCGATTTGCTTGCGGTGTTGTTCGCGATGGGGCAATCGTGTCCGAGTGGTTGCCCAGAGGATTTGAACGGGGATGGCGTGGTGGACGACGCAGATATGCTGCTTGTGCTTTTCAATCAGGGGGCGCAGGGGGCGTCGGCGTTTGCGGGCACGGTGCAGTCGCCATCAGGGGCGTTTGGGCGCACGATTCAGCTACAACTGGGCGACTGGGTTGGGAGTGCGCAGTCGGTGAAGGTGCAGCTCAAGCCTGTGGGTGCGGAGAATGACCCGAATGTGCCGATATACGAGTGGACTTTTACGGTGGGGGGTACCGAGACGGAGGTGCAGTTGACCAACCTGCCCGCAGGGGTTTACACAGTGCGGGCGCGGGAGGAGAGCGGCACACGCTGGCTGCGGACGGAGGGTAAAATAGTGACGGAGGTGCCGTGGATCTTTGCGGCGCCGACGGGGGCGAACAAGGTGACGGTTTATTGGGACGAGGTACCGGGTGCGACGGGCTATCGAGTGCGCTGGGGGACGGTGAGCGGGAGTTATCCCAGCGCGAGTGAGGTGTTGTCGGGTTCGGCGCGGCAGTACACGGTGTCGGGGTTGGTGAGTGAGCGGGAGTATTACTTTGTGGTGGAGGCGGAGTGGAATGGAGTTGGGGGTCCGCCTTCGGAGGAAGATAGTGCCGTGCCGCATATGGGGGCAATACCGTGGGATACCCAGGACCCGAACCAGATTATTCCTGCGATTCGCAATTTGACGGAACCTCCTTACGGATATTTGGTGGCGCTCTCGCCAGAAGGCTTGTTGTATATCGAAGATGAGTATGGGATTCGTCGGGTCAAACCTGCTCCCTACCAGTATAGCCCTGATACTATACAGATTCAAGATCGTGATGGAAACATAGTTGCGCCACTTCAGCGAACTGGTGACGATGCTGAATCAAGCACGGGTCCCTACCGTCGTGTTAGCACCCGTAGCGATTTAGGATGCAGTGGTGCAGTGGTAATGTTTTATGTACCACCACCTTCATATGCGTACTCACAATATATCAACATCCCTACAAGCACCTATAATAGGGATGATAGTACGCGAGATACTCCCTATGTCTACTTAGGTATCCGGTATGGTCCCACTGATATGGAAACTGATATGGAAGGTGGGCTTGGTTTTCATCCTGCAGGAAGGGGAATTAGAAGAGAGGGTCAGGAGTGGTCTGATTATGCGAGAGGAATACCTGCTCCGAACTATAATCGCTGGCAGCCTTATTTGAAGGTAGCAGCGGGTAATCGCCCGTTTCCAATTGGCTTCGAAGAAGTGGGTAGTGCAGGGAACCACATTCGTTATGACAATGCTCCCTATGGGTTGATTGTGAGATTACGATTAGTTCCCGATGTTCGCCGTGCAAAAGGCGTAGAGTTCAAAGTGAAGGTATGGGCTGCAGAATTCGAAGATCCGAGTTTCGATACACCTCTTATTTATGATTTTTATGGGTTTGCCGATGTCAAGCCGCCTGATCGCTCTGCAAGGGTAAAAGTTCGCCGTGTGATTTCGATTGCTCAGAAGAATCCAGGTTCGAATGGTTATCAGCGCACAGGCTCGTTCTTTGAATCTGTAGGCGTTGGTTATCAACCACTATTCAGTATAGGTGATCTTCCGTTCTCAGCATATGCATATTGTCCACCATACTATGAGCTTTGGACAGATAGCATCAGTGATCCGCCAACAAACTTCCCCTCAGCAGGAGGCGTAGTGAGTGCGACAACTATTGAACCCTATCATAGAGAGGTTGTTCGCATTAACTTACGGAGGTGAGCCTATGCGTATTCCGACTATCCAGTTGATCGGCGTCGGACCCCCTGTGGACAAAAACGGAACCCCTACAGGACAGAGCTTTGTGAAACGTGACGGGCGTGTCTGGAGCACCATTCGCAACTACTGGTATACCAACGGCGAGTGGCATCACGAGCTGCTCTTTTACATCGGCAATATGTTTGACCACCTGAGTGGCGTTTCTCCCAACTACCGCTACTGGTGGCACAGCGCCCACAGGCTTTACTACGCCATCATCGGGGAGAAGAAATACCGTCCCCTGACCGAAGATTGGGAACGGTACAGGTGTGTCTTCTCGCCTGATTCGCGCTATCTGGCAGGCACCTCGATGGCAATACTTGCTGATGAGAAGAATGTCTCGGTTTTTGAGATGCCCTCGGGGCGAAGGCGTGTGTTCTATTCACCGCATGCATATTTTATTGGCTGGTATCCCGACGGGCGTCGGCTCTGGTTTGGGGATTGGAAGCGCTGGTTTCAGCTGGATGTGGAGCGGTGGCAGGCGCGTGAGCTGAGCCGTGCGGAGGTGTCTGCGCTCCACCGTGATTGGGACTTGCTCAATCCGCGCTTGCGGTATGTGGAGCAGTATCTGGCAGACCCACTGCTGGAGCCTTATGATAGGTACTATGCCTACTCACGGAATGGGCGGGTGCGTCTGGGCGCCTTTCCGTGCTGGTGGGCGCGGCGTTACGATCGTCCAGAACTGAGAGAGTGGCGTTCGCAGACGGTGTGGGTGGAATGGCGCGATGGGAAGCGCGTGCGTTTGTGGCAGAACCGACAAGAGGGGGTTGGCGTGCGTCCTTGTGATATTTCCGACGATGGACGCTGGGCGATTGTTAAAGTACAAAGGTACGATGAAAATCTGGGAAATGTGGTGGATACTCAATTCTTTCTATTTCACATTCCCGAAAAGCGAGTAGTGAAGCGATTCGAGTTGGACAGGACAATAGCACGCTATGTGTCTCCGCATTTTGGGGTTGGTTCTATTTTGAGGTAGAGAGTTGCTGGTTTTTCGGGTTGCCTTTGCGAGGCAACCCAATCTACTCCAGAAGTGTGCCACCTCTCAGCTGACCCTTCCGCCGCTGAAGGCTTAGCCTTCCTGAAAGCCCTAGAGGCTAGCGCCGGCGTTGCCCAGATTGGGCTGGAGGTTGGGGGCTATGCTTCTTTGCCCTCGGCGCTGGGCGGGCTGGGCGTGGGTATACTCAATACTGCCGACGACCTCGCGGGCGGCGGGCTCAGGCTGGCGGGGCAGGCAAGCAAAGAACTGGCACAGGAAGGCTATGGGGCAGCTCCCAAGCGATTCAGTCGCTACATGTCAGAGGCGGAACTCAAAGTCGTGCGTGAAACAGGCAAGCTGCGCGGGGGCAATCCTGGAAAAACCTACTTCACCACGAATAGGTATCGTACGAAGCGTTCCGCTCAGCGATACCTGTCACTACCTACGATGCCCGATGTTCGCGTAGACTTTGAAATTCTAAACACCCCGCAGATTTTCGGTCCAAAGCGTGTAGATCCTGCTTTTGGGCAGCCAGGAGGTGGTGTAGAATACTGGAGCGAAGAAGAGGTCATCGTGCGAATACTACGAGAAGTTTGGCTCAGGTGATGCGTTATGTGTGGATACGAGCTCGTCATTACAGACCCTTGGGAGCGATACGAGATTGTCAGGGGATGCTCCCTGCGCTCCCTGACAGGAAGGTATTTCGTGCTGGTCAGCGAGGACGGACGCGAGTTTCTCCTGTCCAACCGTCATTCAGGCGTCACCATAGGTCAGGTTCACGAAGGGGAAAGAGTGTCGGTAGCGGTTTACCAAGTTCGTGAGTTTTCCGATGAGGTGCTGAGCTATCTGAAGGCGGGTAAGGAAAAGCGGTTGGTGTCGCAAGATCTAATCCAGCCCTATGGGATTGGCGACTTGCGATACACGGAGTAATCTCTCACTTTCGCGGTAGGGCGGTTCAGGGCGCTGGCGGTCATGCCTTTGTGCCCTCGCGCTGGGGCGGTCTGGGCGTGGCTGCACTAAGGCAGCACATTCTACAGCACGGCGCGCCTGTGGGACGATGGGATTATCGACCCTGCGGACACGCGCACGGTGCTGGCGCTGGCGCTTGCCGCCGCCTACAACGCGCCCATCCCCGAAACTCGCTTCGGCGTGTTTCGGATGTAGCCGACTATTCACGCACGGGCAGAGGCATGCCGTACTCGGCGGCGCGGTAGGCGGCTAAGGCGACGGCGGCGGCGCGGTAGCCGTCCTCGCCTGTCGCCAGCGTCTGGCGCGGCTCGCCCGCAACTACCCGCACGAACTCGTCCACCATCAGGTAGTCGATGTTGTCGCCCCAGAACGCCTGTCGGATACGCTCGGCGCGGTCGTCGTAGTGAACGAGGTGCTGCGCGAACATGTCCATCTCGATAATCCCGCGCGCGCCAACAGCGGCGAGGGTTACATCGCCCCAGGTGGGGAAGGTCTTCGGGCGCGACCAGCTGGCGTCCAGCGTCGCGAACACGCCGTTCCGCAGGGTCATGGTGAGCATTGCTGTGTCGTCGTATGCGCCGTGAAACATGTTGTTGCCCGTTTCGGCGTATACTTCGGCAATCTCCTGCCCCGTGAGCAGGCGTATCAGGTCGGCAACATGCACCGTGTGGTCAATCAGCGCGCCGCCGCCCGATTGTGCAGGGTCGTTGAACCAGCCGCCGGGGTTCGAACCGCGGTTCGTGCCGCGCAGCGCGAGCAGCTCGCCGATGGCGCCCGATTCGTAGAGCTGGCGCATCTGCTGGAAGGCGGGACTGAATCGGCAGGGGAAGGCGGTGAACAGGTGGACGCCTGCGCCCTGTGCGGCGGCGAGCATCGCCTTGCCGTCCTCCTCGCGGGTCATCAGCGGCTTCTCACACAGGATATGCTTGCCTACCGCCGCCGCCATCTGCGCCAGCGGCGCGTGGCGCACATTCTCCGAGCAGATAATCACCGCCTGTACATCGGACGCCAGCAACGCCTCGTAGCTGTCGAACGCCTGCGTCTCCCACTGGAGCGCCTTTGCGTGCGCGCGCCCCTTATCGTGGTCGGCGATACCGACCAGCTCCGCGCCGGGATGCGTTTTGAGGCAGTGCGCGTAGCTATCGGCGTGCAGGTGCGCGAAACTCATGATGCCCACTTTGACCTTCATAGTCGAACAACCCTCCCTGTTTGCGCCGATTCGATAGCGGCGAGCGCGAGCCGCACGGCGTTGTAGCCGTCCTCAACCGTGATTTCGGGCGTCTGCCCCGACTGTACGCAGTCCACAAAGTGGCGCAGCTCCAGATAGTAGGGGTTCTGCACGGCGGGGCTTTCGGGAACCTGCACACCGCCGCCCGCGCCGTTCTCCGCGCGTGTGGCAATCTGCAGGGCGACCTGGCGCGTCGAGTCGTACTCCAGCATGCCCGAATCGCCGCACACCTCGAAGTTCACCTTGAAGCCGCTGGGATCGCACCAAGTACCCTCGATATGCCCCACTGCGCCGTTTTTGAACTTCAGCGTCACGAGCGTGTAGTCCAGATGGCGCAGGTTGCGGAAGGTGAGCGCTTTCGCGTGGACGCGCTCGACCGCCCCCAGCGTCCAGAGCATCCAGTCGAAATCGTGGATAATCAGGTCCAGGATGACGCCGCCGCTTTTCTCGAAGTCGGCGTACCAGTCGCTTTTGGTGCGCGGGAAGTCGCCGCCGCGCCGCATGCGCACCGCCGCGATAGCGCCCAGCGCGCCGCTTTTCACCAGCCGATGCGCCGTGCGGTACTCTGGGAAAAAGCGCAGCACATGCGCGGGCATAAACGGCGTGTTGTGTTGCTTGACCGCCTGCACAATCCGCTCGCAGTCTTCCAGGGTGCGCGCGAGCGGCTTCTCGCACACGACCGCCCTGCCTGCCTCGATCGCAGGGAGCGCGTACTCTGCGTGCCGATAGGTGGGTGTACAGATGTCGATAATGTCGCACGCCTTCAGCAGCGCGTCGTAATCGTCTGCGACGGGTACGCCATACTCCTGCGCGAAGGCAGCGGCGCGATCCGTGTGGTGGTCGTACACCGCTGCGATTGCCACATCGGGCATCTGGCGGTAGGCGTCCATGTGTTGCCGTCCCATCGTGCCCAAGCCAACAATTCCAACTTTTACCATTGCGTCCGCCCAATTCGCGCCCGCGCGCGAAACTCCTGCTCTGAAGAAATAGCCCGCTGCACGCCAGAATTACCAGTATGAGTCAGGGCGAAGTGCTGGAGGCGGCGCGCCAGGCGATGCTGGTCGGCTTGCAGGTGACGATGCCCGTATTGCTCGCCGCGCTGGTGGTGGGGCTGATTGTGAGCGTGTTTCAAGCCGTCACGCAGATTCAGGAGATGACTCTGCAGTTTATTCCGAAGATGATAGCTGTCGGTCTGGTCGCGCTGTTTGCAGGCGGCTGGATGCTGACCCAAATGGTGGAGTTCACCGTGCGCGTATTCACGAACTTACCGCCGCGATGAGTCTGGATACGGAGTGGTTCTGGGCGTTTCTGGTGGCGTTTGTGCGGGCGTCGGGGCTGGCGCTGGTCGCGCCTGTGTTTGGCAGTCGGCTCGTGCCCGCGCCGATACGGGTGGGGCTGTCGGCGGTGCTGGCGTTCGCGCTCGCGCCGCTGATTCAGCCGTAC
Organism: Armatimonadota bacterium; assembly: GCA_037442365.1. Classification (GTDB taxonomy): domain Bacteria; phylum Armatimonadota; class Fimbriimonadia; order Fimbriimonadales; family GBS-DC; genus GBS-DC. Next base: position 7,311 of record JBBIQK010000011.1, read on the forward strand.
ACAGGCGCGCCGCCCACAGACTGGGTTCCGCTTATCCTGCGGATTGCAGGCGAGGCGATTGTTGGGGTGGCATTGGGCTATGGGGTGAGCCTGATTATCGGCGCGGCGGTGATGGCGGGCGAGGTGCTGGACACGATGATGGGCTTCAACCTGATGCAGGTGCTGAACCCTGTGTCCACCTTCCCGACCACGCTGCTGGCGCAGTTCCATTACCTGCTGGCGATGACGCTGTTCGCGCTGGTGAACGGGCACTACTGGCTGCTGCACGCGCTGGCGCGGAGTTTTGAGACGCACGCGGGGCTGGGCAGCCTGAGGGTGTGGTCAGAGGCGAGCCTCGCGACGGCGACTCAGCTGGGCGGCGAGGTGATGATGCTCTGTGTGCAGATTGCCGCGCCTGCGGGTGGGGTGTTGCTGGTGGTCGATGCGGCGATGGCGGCGGTCTCGCGCGCCGTGCCGCAGATTCCCATATGGCTGATTGGGATGCCCGCCAAAATCGCCGTCGGGATTGTCGCGCTGGGGGCGAGCCTGCCTGCGCTGGTCGGCGTCAGCGCACGCATGACCGACCTCTCCGTGCGCTATCTGGAGCAAATCCTGCGCCTGCTGGGAATCTAAGGCTGTTAACTGATTGCAAACCGTTTTATATAAAAATCACCTGAACCCCAAGCTTTGCAACATGTTGGAAGTGTGAGTCGCGCGTCAGCAACGGCAACTGATGGGTTGCTGCAAAAGCCGCCATCCACAAATCATTTTCTGGTATAGGCGTACCGCCCTGCTTGAGCGCGCGCTTCAGTTCTGCATACACTGTTGCTACAGATTCATCGGTATGTAAGATGGGATAACCCGACAGGAACTGCTTCAACTGCTGCAGATTGTGTTCAGGACGCCCTGATATTAGCGCACCGTAGTACAGCTCTCCTACTGCAATCACGCTGACAATCAGTTCGGTTTCTGGGGGAAACGCAAGCTGCAGAGAGCCTCGTATCAACTCCACAAGCACGCTCGTATCCGCCAGATACTTACCATTCATCGGGGTCTACCTGTTCACACCCTGCCTCGATAGCCTGCAGAATTGCATCGGCATCTTCTGCACTGAGCAACCCTGCATGTTTCTCAAATTCTGCAAGTGGAATCCCCCGCAGGGGGACATTCTGGGACAGCCGCTGGGCGTATTCCAGTACCTGCTGCTGCAGCGGCTCTGGCAGACGCTCGACCATCTCGCGTACACGCTCTGCGATAGTACTCATCGCTTCGATTATACCGCCCACACCTGCAGCAGCAGGAATGTTGCTCTCGACGCTGAATCACTCCTGCCATCAGGGGGATACTGATGGAGAACGGCAAGCAAGCGGCGGAGTGGTTCCGCCAGACCTATGGTGCGCTCAAAATGCAGGTTGGGCGCGTGGTGGTCGGTCAGGAGGAGGTCGTCGAGAACGCACTGGTCGCGGTGTGCGCCGGTGGGCACGCGCTGCTGGAGGGTGTGCCCGGACTGGGCAAGACGCTGCTGGTGCGCACGATTGCGCAGGCGTTGCATCTGGAGTTCGCGCGGATTCAGTTCACGCCCGACCTGATGCCCGCCGACATCACGGGCACGAACATCCTCGTGGAGAGCGAGACAGGCGCGCGCACATTCGCCTTCCGCCCTGGTCCCGTGTTCACCAACATCTTGCTGGCGGACGAGATTAACCGCGCCACGCCCAAAACCCAGTCCGCGCTGCTGGAAGCGATGCAGGAGCAGGCGGTCACGGTCGCGGGCAAGCGATATCCCATCGAGCCGCCCTTCTGGGTGCTGGCGACGCAGAACCCCATCGAGCAGGAGGGCACTTACCCGCTCCCTGAAGCGCAGTTAGACCGCTTCTTCTTCAAGATTCTGGTGGGCTACCCGACGCTTGACGAGTTGCGTGAGATAGTGGATCGCACGACGGGGGTGGAGACGCCGCAGCCTGAGGTCGTGGCAGACAAAGAGACGCTCCTGCGCATGCAGCGACTGGTGCGTGAAGTGCCGATTGCCCGCCCCGTGCAGGAGTTCGCGCTCAAGCTCATTGTGGCGACGCATCCCGGCTCAGAGTACGCGCCCCCAGAGGTGAACAAATATGTGCGCTACGGCTCTAGCCCGCGCGGGGCGCAGACGCTGATTCTGGCGAGCAAGGTGTTCGGTTTGCTGGATGGGCGCTACAATGTGGCGCGTGAGGATGTGCAGCGCGCGCTCAAGCCTGCCCTGCGCCATCGCGTGCTGCTGAACTTCGAGGCGGAAGCGGACGGCGTCACGCCCGACCAGGTGCTGGATGCCATCTGGAGCCATGTCAGCCGCACGGAAGGCGAGCCGCTGAAGGTGTGAGGGGGAGAAGCTTCCAAGTGAAAGTACGGGCGCGGATCTCGCGCCCGTACCTGCAGGGGAATTAGTTCGTATCCGCCTTCTCTGGTTTGCCCTGAAGCGCGGAGAGTTGTTCAGCTTTCTTCGCGTAGGTCTCAGGGTCCTTGAGGAACTTGCCCTTGCAGCCGTTGCAGCAGGTGTAGTAGACCTTGCCGTTGTGGGTGAAGCGCACAGCGTCGGCTTCGGTAATCTCCTCGCCAGACACAGGGCAGATGAGCTTGTTCGCAGGCGCAGCGGCAGCGGTCTGGGTGGTCTGTGCATCCTTCTTATCGCTGCAGCACGACGCGCTTGCGGTTGCCTTCTCGCCGCCGCTGCAGCAGGATGCTCCGGCGGCTTTCTCAGCGCTGTTGCAGCACGATTCGCCTTCCTTCTTCGCAGGCGCGTTGCTCACCGTGCGCACAGCAGCCGCCTGCTTCACATACTTGTCGGGGTTCTTTTTGAACTCGGCAAGGCAGCTCTGGCAGTTGAAGTAGTAGGTCTTGCCGCGATAGGCGTACTTGGGCGCCTTTTTGGTATCCGTGATGACCTTGCCCGAGACGGGGCAGCGTACCTCCTGCTTGGACGCAGTTTGTTTGGACGCCTGTGTCTTCTGAGGGGACTGCTTCTGATTGCTGGACTTATTCGTCTGCACAAATGCGATGGCGCTGAGTGCAAAGCTCATCGCAAACACAGCTACGGCTAATCCGAAGTTTCTCATGAGATTACCTCCGAGCGTATTATACCCCGCGCGGTGTGCTTTTGCAAGGGTATAATTGAGCGTGATTGCCCAGGTGGCGGAACGGTAGACGCGGGGGACTTAAAATCCTCTGGGACAACCCGTGCGGGTTCGAATCCCGCCCTGGGCACTTGACACAACCTGCTGTACCCCTTGCGCATATAGCACGCTACAGGTCGCCGTCCCTAGCAACCCCACACGCACGCATTTCCGCAAGTCCTCAGTGCATGCTATTGCTTAATATGTATCGATGGCGGCTGGATGTAGCGGGGTGTGAGCGCGAACGGATGCACCCATTCACGCGCCTGAAGGCGTTGCCAGCCAGCCTGCACAACGCCCTCCGCAGATGGGGTGTCGACAATCCGCCAGTGCAGATAGGGCAGGTGGGGCGCAAGCCACTCGCGCGCGTGCGCCGCGCCGATGGCTTGTATCTTTTCACCCGCAGGGGCGGTTTGCGCCAGCCAGTCGCCCAGCGCGTCGCGTACAACACACGCAGGTTCACTCAGCGGCTGGGATAAGCCGTCGTTTTGGGGCAATAGCCACTGCAGGTAGAGCGCATCGCGGCGGGCGGGCAGCGCAACCAGTGTCGGAACCCCTTCAGGCATCTGCAACGCGCACGCCTCGAACGCGTTCACCGCGACCAGCGGCTTGCCCAGCGCGTGCGCCCAGCTCTTAGCCAGCATCACGCCTATCTTCAGCCCCGTGAACGCGCCCGGTCCAACATCAACCGCAAAAGCGTCCACCTGCGATAGTGTCAGCCCGTGCCGGGCAAGTAGCCACTCCGCCGCCCGCAGCAGGCTCCCCGACAGGTTCATCCCATGCGCCAACCGCGCCGCACCCAGCAACGCGCCCTCCTGCGCCAGCGCAACGCCGCACAGCGCGCCCGTCGACTCAATCGCCAGCATTCGCCCCATACGCCGCATAGTACCCTATCAGGTATACTTATAGTGTATCCAGCCGGGTGATTGGCAGGGAGGCATACGAAATCTATGGCGGTCAAGCGGAAATCAGGTAAGTCGGAAGCGCCTACGCCCGTTAGCGAACCCATCGAAACGCAGGGCGTAGAGGTGATTGGCGAGGCGACCAACGGACTGAGCAGCGCCGTGGAAGGCGATTATACCGCCGAGCAGCTCACGGTGTTGAAGGGACTGGAGGCGGTGCGCCGCCGCCCTGCGATGTATATCGGCGACACAGGCGTGCGCGGGCTACACCACCTGTTCGTCGAGGTGCTGGACAACTCCGTCGATGAGGCGCTGGCGGGGCACTGCGACCAGATCGATGTGATTTTGCACGCCGACCAGAGCGTGTCGGTTATCGACAACGGGCGCGGCATTCCCGTGGACATCCACCCCGAAGAGCAGCGTCCTGGCGTCGAGGTGGTGATGACCACGCTGCACGCAGGCGGCAAGTTCGGCGGCGGGGGCTATCGCGTGTCGGGCGGACTGCACGGCGTCGGCGTGTCGGTGGTGAACGCGCTCTCGGAGTGGTTGGAGGTCACCGTCGCGCGCGAGGGCTATCTGCATTATCAGAAATACGAGCGCGGCGCGCCGGTCGCTCCGCTCAAACGGCTCAAGCCAACCCCCAAACGCGGTACGACCGTGCGATTCCTCGCCGATCGCGACATCTTCGGCGACTACCGCTACGACCCCAATATCTTCATCAAACGACTGCGCGAGCTGGCATACCTTAACCCGAATGTGACCTTCACTTTTACCGACGAGCTGAACGGCAAGCCGAAACAGACCTTCAAGTTCAGCAAGGGCATCGCGCAGCTGGTGGACGCGCTCAACGAGAACAAAGACCCCATCCACAAGGTTGTCTACTTCCGCAACGCCCGCGACGAGACCGAAGTGGAGGTCGCCCTGCAGTACCACACGGGCTATCAGGAAACCCTGCTCTCCTACGCGAACAACATCCATACGGTGGAGGGCGGCACGCACCTGTCGGGCTTCAAAACCGCCCTGACGCGCGTGATTAATCAGTACGCTCGCAAGGCAGGGCTGCTGAAGGACAAAGACCAGAACTTCACGGGCGACGATGTGCTGGAGGGCTTGACCGCCGTGGTGGCTGTCAAACTGCTACACCCGCAGTTCGAGGGGCAGACCAAGACCAAGCTGGGCAATCTGGAGGTGCAGGGGCTGGTGAACTCCATCGTGGGTGAGGCGTTTAGCGAGTATCTGGAGCGCAACCCGTCGGTGGCGCGCAAAATCATCGAGAAGGCGCTCACCGCCCAGCGCGCCCGCGAAGCCGCCCGACGCGCCGCCGAGCTGGTCAAACGCCAGAGCGCCCTCGACAGCGGCTCGCTGCCTGGCAAACTCGCCGACTGCACCGAGCGCGACCCCAGCAAGTGCGAGCTGTTTCTCGTGGAGGGCGACTCGGCGGGCGGCTCGGCGAAAATGGGACGCGATCGCCGCTTCCAAGCCGTGCTGCCCCTGCGGGGCAAAATCCTGAATGTCGAAAAGGCGCGACTCGACAAGGCGCTGGAGAACGAGGAAATCCGCTCGCTGATTACCGCGCTCGGCACAGGCATCAGCATCGACGCCAATGGCAGCGCCAACAGCGGCGAGTCGGACAGCCGATTCGATATCTCCAAGCTGCGCTATCACCGCATCGTGATTATGTGCGATGCGGATGTGGACGGCGAGCATATCCGCACGCTGCTGCTGACCTTTTTCTTCCGCTACATGCGCCCGCTAATTGAGAACGGGCATGTGTATATTGCGCAACCGCCCCTGTTCCGCGTGCGCGCGGGCAAAGACGAGCAATACTACGCCAAAGACGAACAGGAGCTGGACGAGATTCTGAAGAAAATCCGCAAGAAGAATGTGCAGGTCACGCGCTTTAAGGGGCTGGGCGAGATGAACGCCGAGGACCTCGCCGATACGACCATGAACCCCGAACGGCGCGTTATTCTGCAGGTGCAGTTGGACGACGCGATGGAGGCGGAGCGTATCTTCAGCGTACTGATGGGCGACAAGGTGGAGCCGCGTCGCCGCTTCATCGAGGAACACGCAAAAGAAACCACCGACATCGACTGGCACTGCTGAAGCTGCTCTGTTGCAAGGATACTTGTTCCGCCTTCGGCACAGCCCACTTCGCCCCACAGGGCGCGGTCGCCGCGCCCCTACTCATGCCTGTACGGACGCGGCTCCCGCGTCCTGTTGTTCGGCTCTCCCGTTCTTTGCAACAGAGCAGCTGAACCCAATAACAGCAGCGACGCGCGGGGTACAATAAGCCGTCTATGCGGTTGCTGGAGCCGGGGTATCTGGCGCTGCTGCCAATCGCGCTGCTGGGGGTCTGGTGGAGCGGGCGGCGACTGCTGGGGATGAGTCGCGGACGCAAGCGGTTCGTACTGGCGCTGCGGATGCTGGTGTTCGCGCTGCTGATTCTCGCGCTGGCGGCGCCGCAAGCCGTGCGTCCCAATCGTGGAGCCTGCGTGCTGTTCGTGCTGGACGCCTCCGACAGTATCTCCGACGCGGGCAGGCAAGCCGCCCGACGCTACCTGCAGCAAGCCGTCAAAAACCGTGGCGAGCAGGATGTGGTGGGGCTGGTGGTGTTCGGGCGCGACGCGGTGGTGGACCTTCTGCCCGCCGAAGTGCGCGAGTTGCCGACGATTTACTCCAAGCCCGCCGCGGACGGCACGAACATCGCCGCCGCCCTGCGCCTCGCCAGCGCGATGTTCCCCGACGGCAAGAATCGGCGCATCGTGCTGTTGTCGGACGGCAACGAGACCGAAGGCAACGCGCAGGACGCCGCGCTGGTCGCCGCGACGGAGAACATCGAAATTGATGTCGTGCCGTTGCAGACCGCCGCGCCCGAATCCGAGACGCTGGTGCTGGAGACTCAGGCGCCCAGCGAAGTCAAAATCGGCGAACCGTTCAACCTGCGCGTGGTGATTGAGTCGCGCAAGGCGGCTTCGGGGACGCTGATTATCGACCGCGACGGCGAGCCAGTCAAACGCGTGTCCGTGCAACTGTCGCCGGGCAAAAACGCCGTTGTGGTACCCATCCGTACCGACCGCGAGGGGTTCCATCGCTACCGCGTGTCGCTGGAGGCGAGTCCCGACGGCGACCCGCGCAACAATCTGGGACGCTTCTTCGTGCGGGTGCAGGGCAAGCCGCGCGTGCTGCTGGCGGAGGGCGGCGCGCCCGACCCGACCCGCGCGCTGGAGAAAGCCCTCCGCGCTAACAATCTTGAGACCACGCGCGTGTCGCCCGCGACCTTCCCCAGCCGCGCGGAAGACCTGCAGAACTACGATGCCATCCTGCTGCACGATTTCCCTGCGACCGCCCTCTCGCCTCAAATGATGCTTGCCCTGCAGAGCGCGGTGCGCGACACGGGAATCGGCTTCGCGATGATTGGCGGCGAGAACTCCTTCCTGCCCGGCGGCTACTACGAAACGCCCATCGCCGAGATGTTGCCCGTCGATCTGGATGTGCGCCAGCGCAAGGTCTTCCCGCCCGCGACAGTGGTGATTATTGTGGATATTTCGGGCAGTATGGCTGTGCCCGAAGACGGCATTCCCAAGATTCAGCTGGCAGCGCGGGCAGCCATCGAGACGCTCAAACTGTTGCGCCCGCAGGATCAGTTTGGCGTGATTGTGAGCGGCACAGGGGTGGACTGGCTCGCGCCTATTCAGAAGGCGGCGAATCGCGAGTCAGTGATTGCGCAGGTGTCGCGGGCGTATGCTGGGGGCGGAGGTATTTATGTACGCCCGTCGCTGCTGTTCGCTGAGAATGCGCTCACGCCCATCCAGACGACCACGCGCCATGTGATTCTGCTGGCGGACGGCGACGACTGCGACGAGCAGGAGGGCTGTTTCCAGATTGCGCAGCGCATGCGGGCGATGGGCATCACGATGTCGGTCGTGTCGCTGGGGCGGGGCAAGGATGTGCAGTTTCTGCAGCAGCTGGCGCGTGTGGCGGGCGGCAATTTCTACCTGACGGAGCGGGCGCGCGATTTGCCTCGCCTGTTCACCGCCGATGTCGCGCTGATGACCCGCGCCGCCATCGAGGAGGGCGCGTTCACGCCGAAAGTAAGCGCGGGCGATGAGATGCTGCAGGGCATCGACTGGCGTAGCACGCCGCCGCTGCTGGCGTATGATTTGACTTCCGACCGCCCGCTGGCGCGCACGCTCATGCGTACGCACAAGGACGACCCGCTGCTGGCGGTTTGGCAGTACGGCTTGGGGCAGTCGCTGGCGTTCACCTCCGACGCGAAGCCGAAATGGGCGCAACGCTGGATAGGCTGGAGCGAGTTCGCGCCGTTCTGGACGCAGCTCACGCGCGGCGTCCTGCGCAAGGGAGGCAAGCAGCGCTACGAGACCGCCGTGCGTCTGGAAGGCGGCGAGGCGATTGTGGAGATGCAGGCGTTCACCCCGCAGGGCGAGCCGATTAACTTCCTGCAGCCTGAAGTGCGTGTGGGCTTGCCGACGGGCGATGGGCTGACCCTCACGCTGGCGCAGGAGGCGCCGGGGCGCTATGTAGGGCGGTTTCCTGCACGCGGCGTCGGCGACTACACGCTGAGTGTGATTGAGAAAGACCCCGACGGAACAACGCGCGTCAGCACGACGGGCTTCGCCATTCCGTACCCCAGCGAGTACCGCTTCACGCGGGCGAACCTGCCGCTGCTCACGCGCCTGGCGGATCTTACTGGGGGCAGGGTGAACCCCGCGCCTGCAGAGGCATTCCGCCCCGTCGCACGGCAGGGGCAATCGGTGCGCGATTTGTGGCGGAGCTTTTTGTGGCTGGCGCTGGCGTTGCTGCTGATGGACATCACGATACGCCGTGTAGTGATTCCGCTTGCCGAGTGGGTGGCTGTGTTTCGGGGCGCGTGGGGACGGCTGCTGGGACAGGGCAGAGCGCGGCGTCCTGCGCCGCAGACTCAGGCGACGGCGCGCCTGCTGGGCGTGAAAGCGCGCGCGGGAACCCGCCGCGCCGAACCTGACGGCGCAACGCCCGCGCCGACGCCCGCCGCCGCGCCCGTTGTGTCTCAGGCTGCCCCAAACGACGCGCCGCCGCCTGCCAGCGCGCCCTCATCAGCGCCCACAGCGAAAACCACCCCTGCCGATACCACCAGCCGCCTGCTGGAACGCAAAAAACAGCGGCGGCAGTGAGCGCGCGGGGTACAATCAACTACCTCCCACCTTCAGAAACCGCGCACGCATTTCCTGCTCCAGAGCCGCCTGGAGTGTCTGCACGGGGAGGCGTCCGTCCAGCACGAGGAATCGGCTCGGCTCGGCGTGCGCAATTTGCAGGTAGCCCTCGCGGATGCGCGTGTGGAAGGCGAGCGTCTCCGCCTCGAAACGGTTGGGCGCGTTCGCACGCGCGAGGGCGTCCTGCACAGGCAGGTCAATCAGCACGGTCAGGTCAGGCGTGAGGTCGGCAGTCGCAAGCGCGTTCAGTCGCTGGACCAGGGCGATGTCCAGCCCGCGCCCATAGCCCTGATAGACCAGCGTAGAGTCGGCGTAGCGGTCGCACAGCGCCCATGTCCCCTGTTCCAGCGCAGGTAGGATGACCTGCAGGGTGTGCTGGCGACGGTCGGCGAGGAACAGAAACAGCTCCGCCCATGCGTCCAGCGGCTCGTGCAGCAGGATTGGGCGCAGTTGCTTGCCAAGCGCGCTCCCGCCCGGCTCACGCGTCAACAATACGGGGATGCCCTGCGCCTGAAGCCAGTGCGCAAGGCGTTGCGTCAGGGTGGTCTTGCCTGCGCCTTCGACGCCCTCGAAGGTGATGAACGGCGCGCGGGGCATCAGTCCTCCCGTTCGGTGTCCGTATAAATCGGCAGGATACGCACGCGGCGGTTCGGCTCTTCGCCCACGCTCTCGGACAGCAGGCGATACTTTTCGACAAGCTGATGCTGCAGGCGGCGCAGGTAGCTATTCTGGGGCGTGAGTTCGTAAGGTTCCGCCGTCGCCAACACATGCTCGACGCCCTCTTCCGCTTCGCGCAGGGCGCGTTCTTCCGCCGATTCGCCGTTCTGGGGCTTGTGGAACAGGTCGCGCAGGGCGCTCACCAGCTGGGCGTAAGTATTGCTGCGCACGACAGCGACGGGCAGATTGCGCTGCAGCGCCTCGCGCACTTTGGGCGGGCGGCGCTGGTAGGTAGAGTGGAGCACCACCACGGCGTCGGCGTCCGACACATCGCGGGCGACATAGGCAGGCAGGTGCAGGTCGCGCAGCGCCTTCTCCAGACGGCTGCGGCTGACGCCATAAGGGAACACACGGGAGGGCGCACTGCGACGGCTGTCGCCGCTGACGATGGCGGTCGCGCGGGCAGGCGGCGACTCGTACTCCGATTCGTGCAGAGGCAACTCCACCTGCGGCGCGCGGGGCAACAGGTCGCTCCGCTGCACCACCTCGAAGCCGCCGCTGTCGGTCTGCACGCGGATTTCAGGGCGGGGCGGATTGCCGCGCAGCATCCGATCCACCGTCTGCGCCACATCGTGATGGATGGCTAAGCGATGATAATCCAGAATCTCGATCAGCACATCGAAGGTGGGCGGGGCTTTGCGCTCCAGCACGGTCTTTTGCGTCCCGCGCCGACGCGCCTCCTCGTCCGACAGCGTCACGGTCTGGATACCGCCCACAAGGTCGGACAGCGTCGGGTTCATCAGCAGGTTCTCCAGCGTTGTGCCGTGCGCCGTGCCAATCAGTTGCACGCCGCGTTCAGCAATCGTGCGCGCGGCGTACGCCTCCAGCTCGGTGCCGATTTCGTCGATGATAATCACTTCGGGCATGTGGTTCTCCACCGCCTCTATCATCACGGCGTGCTGCAAGCTCGGTTCAGGAACCTGCATGCGTCGGGCGAACCCGATGCCCGAATGGGGGATGTCGCCGTCGCCTGCGATTTCGTTGGAGGTGTCTACCACGATCACGCGCTTGTCGTACTCGTCGGCAAGCACACGGGCGACCTCGCGCAGGCGTGTGGTTTTACCCACGCCCGGTCTGCCCAGCATCAGCACGCTCTTGCCGGAGGCGATAATGTCGTGAATGATGTCAATCGTGCCGTAGATGGCGCGCCCGACGCGACAGGTCAGCCCCACCACCTTGCCCTGACGGTTGCGCATCGCGGAGATGCGGTGCAGCGTGCGCGGGATACCGGCGCGATTGTCTTTGCCGAACTGCCCGATGCGATCGGCGACATACTGCAGGTCATACTCTTCTACCTGTACGCCCTCAAGTCGGATCGTGCGCTGCATGAAACGCGCTTCGGGCAGGCGTCCAAGGTCGAGAACCACCTCCAGCAATTGGCTCAGGTCCGACTGCTCCTCCAGCCACTGTCGGATGGCAGGGGGCAGAACTTCCAGCATCGCGTTCAGGTCGTCCGCAAAACTCTGCTGTTGCGCCGGCGTTGGCGCGCCGACGGCTTCCTGCGGAATGTTTTTTCGCTCTGGCATGGATATGCCCAATTATACCCCGTACGCATCTCGGCGACGCGCCGGATTGGGTATACTTTGCGCTCTGGAGGTACCAACCGATGCCGAACATCAAATCAGCGAAGAAGGCGTTATTGAAATCGCGCGAGCGGTATCTGCGCAACCGCTCGACCAAATCGGCGATTAAGACCTACTCACGGCGCGTGAAGGAGCTGGCGGAGAAAGGCGACTCCGAAGGCAGCGTCGCGAGTCTGCGCCGTGCGATTAGCCTCATCGATAAGGCGGTCAAGCGCGGCATCCTGCACAAGAACACAGGCAACCGCAAGAAGTCGCGCCTGATGATTGCGCTCAACAAGCGACTGGCGCAGCAGCAGGGCGCATCGACTCAGGAATAGGGCAGGGTATACTTTCAGTCATCACATACTGCGTCCGACGCGCGCGGGTGTCTCCAACGGGAGATTGTAAGCGCGGATGACGACGCAGGAGGAACCAACCCGGAGGAAACCTATGGCAGAACTTGGTATGCGTGAATTGCTGGAAGCGGGCGTGCATTTCGGGCATCCGACCCGCAAGTGGCACCCCAGCATGCGCCGCTACATCTATGGCGCACGCAGCGGAATCCATATCATCGACCTTCACAAGACCGTAGAGATGTTCGACAAGGCGCAGCGCGCCGTCAAAGAGATTGTCAACAGCGGCGGGCATGTGTTGTTCGTCGGCACGAAAAAGCAGGCGCGCGACGCCATCAAGGAAGCTGCGATGCGCAGCCGACAGTACCATATCACCTACCGCTGGCTGGGCGGCACACTGACCAACTTCCGTACCATCCAGTCGCGCGTGAAACGCCTCAAGGAGCTGGATCGCATGATTCAGGAGGGCGAGCTGGAGCGCATCCCCAAAAAGGAGGCGTCGCGCCTGCGCAAGGAACACGAGAAACTGGAACGCAATCTGGGCGGTATCAAGGAGATGCCCGGACTGCCCGCCGCGCTGTTCATCGTTGACCTGAAGGAGGAACACACCGCCGTCGCCGAAGCGCGGCGACTGGGGATTCCCACCATCGCAATTGTGGACACCAACTGCGACCCCGATGAAGTGGACTATCCCATTCCCGGCAACGACGACGCGATCCGCGCCATTCGACTCATCGCGGGGCGCATTGCCGACGCCATCATCGAGGAGAAGCAGCTTGAGTGGCAGGGCGCGGCGGTCGTACCCGATGACCAAATCCCGGTAGTAGAGGAAGAAGCCCCGCTCCCGCCCGAACAGGTGGCAGAGTACGGCAAGATGTTCGGGGAAGAAATCCCCACCGAGAGTCGCCCGCCGTCGGACGAGGAGATTATGGGCAAAGAGTGGGAACTGATGAAGCGACACCGATTGGAAGACTTAGAGGAGGACTATCGATGAGTATAAGCCCACAGCTGATCAAGACGCTGCGCGACGAAACGGGCGCAGGATTTATGGACTGCAAAAACGCGCTGGAGCAGGCGGGCGGCGATGTGGAGAAAGCGCGCCTCATCCTGCGTGAAAAGGGCGCCATCATCGCCAGCAAACGCGCCAGCAAAGAGGTCAATCAGGGCGTGATTGCGGGCGCACTGAGCAGCGACGGACGCTCCGGCGCGCTTATCGACCTGCGCTGTGAGACCGACTTCGTGGCGCGCAACGAAGAGTTCCTCACACTCGCCGACGAACTGCTCCAGCATGTGCTGGCGGTCGGTCAGGAGGGGCAATTGGACGCCATCCTGCAGCGACCGTCGCTTTCGGACAGTAGTCTGACCGTTGAGAAGCAAATAGAAATCGCGATTGGCAAGACGGGCGAGCGCATCGCGTTCCAGAACTATGCGCTGGCGCGCGTGCCCGACGGCGAAAACGGCGTCGTGGACATCTACATCCACCACAACAAGCTCGTCGGCGTGATGGTCGTGTTGACGGGCAGCGCGGACAGGGACGCTATGCAGAATCTCGCCCACGAAATCGCCATCCAGATTGCCTGGAGCGCGCCGCAATACCTGTCAAAAGACGACATTCCTGCCGAGATGCTTCAGCAGGAGCTGGAGATCGAGAAACAGCGCGCGATTAACGAGGGCAAGCCCGAAAATGTCGCGGAGAACATCGCGCGCGGGCGCGTGAACAAGGGCTTTGTGCAGAAGGTCGCCCTGCTGGAGCAACCGTTCTACAAGGATGAGTCGAAGACCATCGGCGACATGCTCAAGGCCGCGGGCGGCGACCTGAAGGTCGTGCGGTTCGTGCGTCTGGAGGTTGGCGCATCCTGAGTTTCGCGAATTCACGCTCACACAGCGCGGTTGCCTGCAGGGTGCCGCGCGTTTTTTTACTTGCTACAAGGCGTGCAAGGCGGCAGTCCACTGAACAACCTGTCATAGGCGGTCAGCAACGCCTGCTCGCTGCGCTCCCAGCTCAGGCAGTCCAGGAACCGCTGGCGCCCATATTGGCTCATGAATCGCCGACGCTCCTCATCCCTCAGCAGGTCGAGAATCGTGTCGCCGAACGATTCGGGGCGGTCGTCGGGTGGGGAGATGAGCGCCTCCTGCGCCGACCACTTGTTCTCGATGCAGCGCGTGGCGACGATCGGCACGCCCACCGCCATAAACTCGATGATTTTGTTCATCGTGGAGCGCGCCGTGTAGGTATTGTCGGGGTCGCTGGCGACGCCCACATCCGCCGCACTGAGGTAGCGCAGCAGCAGGTCGCGTTCCCGCACGAAGCCTGTGAAAGTGATGTAGTCCTGCAGGTTCAGCGTCTGCGCGAGTTGCTTCACCTCTTCGAGGCAGTCGCCTGACCCGATTGCCAGGAAATGCACATCGCGGTAGCCGCGGGTGTGGACGATATGGTGCGCCGCTTTGACAAAGATGTCCGTGCCGTCCTGCGGTCCCATGATGCCCAGATAGCACACAAGGTGCTTTTTGCCACGCTTGACGGAGAGGTCAGGCTCGACAGGAGCGAACTCAGCGGCGCGTGGACCACTGCGCACAATCACAATCTTCTCTGGGTCTGCCTTGCCGCGCTCCAGCGCGTTCTGGCGGTAGGACTCGTTCATCTCGATAATCATGTCCGCCAGATGGTACGACCAGCGTTCGAACAGCACCTGCAGGTGGTAGAACAGCCCGCGCTTTTTGAAGCGTACCTCATACAGTTCCGGGCACAGGTCGCGATGTTCGTACACGAACTTTTTGCCGCGCGCCTTGTAGTAAAGCCCGATCGCCCAGAAGATGTCCAGCGGGTTGCCGACATGGAACACATCGAAGCCCTGCTCGCGCTCCACGCGCTTGCTCAGGCGGAGGGTGTGCCACAGGCAGTAGAGCGCCTCCTTGACGAAGTTGCCGACACTGTGGGTCGGCGGCAGCATGGGGTAGCGGTAGAGATGGATGCCCTCCAGCACACAGTAGTCGGGGTCTTCGGGCGGGCGCGGCGAAATCACCGACACATGGTAGCCCGCGCGACGCAACGAGGTCGCGACCTGCCACATGCGGCGGTCGTGCGGCACAGGCAGGTTCTCCAGTACCAGCAGAACCTTCCTCGGATGTTCCTCGGGCAGCTGCCCGTTCTCAGGCTCTTTTAGCATACAAGCTCCTGCGCGATTGGTTGCGGGAAGAGCGTCAGTCCCATCAGCTCACAGACTTTTTCTGCATGTGCTTTGATTGAATACTGCTCGGCAGTGCGCCGCGCCGTGTGGCGCAGCGTTTCGCGATGGAGATAAGCGCGTTCCATCAGCGCGGCAAGCAGTTCAGGGTCGCGCTCGGTCAGCACATAGCCGTTCTCGCCGTCTCTGACCACGGCAGGCATGCCGCCGACATTCGTGACGACCGCGGGCACGCCGCACGCCAGCGCCTCCAGCAGGGCGGTCGGCAGCCCTTCCCACAGCGAGGTCATCACGAACACATCCGCCTGATGATAATACGATAGAATCGCCTCGCGCGGCAGCAAGCCCGTCATCACCACAGAGTTAGAGACTCCGTGCTGCGCGATGGCGTTGCGCACTTCGGTCTCGACGGGGTTGTAATCGTGCGAGCCGCCGACAATCGTAAGGGTCGCGTCGGGATAGCACTCGCGGAACCGCGCGAAGCCTGCAATCAACAAATCCAGCCCCTTGGATGCGTCCAGCCTGCCCACGAACAGGATACGGGGCGCGCCGTCGGGACGGGTTGCGGGCGGCGTGTATTCATCAATCTCGATGCCCAGCGGCGTGTAGTGTATCTTGTGTGCGTGCTGAGGGAACTTGCCGACATAGTAGTCGTAGTCGGCGGGGCTGATGGTGAATACGCCCTGCGCGCGGGCAATCACGCGCGCCTCCATGCGCTGGAACCACGCCCGAAAGGCGCGCCAGCGGAACAGCGGATGCGAGACCCACTTCTCGAAAAACGCCGACTGCCCATGTGTGTTGAAATAGAGCGGGATGGCGTCGTGCAGAAACGCCAAGCCGTGTTCGGCGCGGTGAATGTAGACCGCCGTGCCCATGCGCAGGAACTCCGCTTTCTGCTGCTTGAGCGCGTTCAGAAACTTGAAATTCAGCGGAATTTTTGAGCGACGCTGTTTCTCATCGTCCACATAGAGCAGGGGCAGGAAGGGGCGCTCCACATCTTTGAGGCGCACCGTTGTCCACTGGCGCAGGGGCAGGTCGGGATCGGTGGTAATCCCGACGCAGTAGAGTTCGACAGGGGCGTACCGAGCGAAGTTTTTCGTATACTCCAGTACACCGCCCATCGGATACTCCACAAAGTCTCCCGCGTATGCCACAATCAGTTTGCGCATCGTCGTCTATTTGCCAGCGGTTCGTCCACACCTGCAGGGCAGTTCCATCAGGCGATCGTAAAACTCCACCAGTTTCTCACGGCTGTGTTCCCAGCTCAGGCACTCCAGAAACCGCTTGCGCCCGAACGCGCTCATGTGCGCGCGTCGCTCCGAATCGCCGAGCAGATCGATGATTGCCTGTGCGAAGGCTTTCTCGTCGTTATCCGGGATGTAGACTGCCGCTTCCTGCGCCGAATAACGCGACTCTTTGAGGTCAAACGAAACTATCGGTAGTCCGACCGCCATGTACTCGATGATTTTGTTCATGGTAGAGACATCGTTGAGCGGGTTGAGCGGGTCGGGCGCGAGGGCGATATCCGCAGTGCTGAAGTAGCGCAACAGGTCGTCGTCAGGGATGCGCCCGGTGAACTCCACGAAGTCTGTAAGGTTCAGCTCCTTCGACAGGTTCACCAGGTCGGGGTACATATCGCCGCCGCCAATCAGTGCAAAGTGGCAGTGATGGTAGTTGAAGGTATGCACTACATGGGCAATCGCGCGCAGCAGGTAGTCCACGCCGTCCTGCGCGCCCATCACGCCGAGGTAGACGCCCAGATAGGGGCGTCCGCGCTTGAGTGCGGGGTCGGGCTCCACGCGCTGGAATCGGCTTGCCAGGGGGCCGCTGCGCACCACCACGACCCGATCGGGCGGCACGCCGCCGCGCTCCATCGCCACGCGCCGATACGACTCGTTGGTGGCAATCACGGCGTCCGCCGTGCGATAGGTTTGTTTCTCCAGCCACTGCAAGCCTTTGTAGAACAGGTCGCGCCGCTGGAAGCGCGACTCGTACAGCTCCGGGCACAGGTCGTGCTGGTCGAACACGAACTTGACGCCCTTGCGCTTGTACCATCGCCCAATGAGCCAGAAGGTGTCGGGTGGGTTGCAGGTTTGAATCACATCGAAGCCGCGCTCTTTCCAGACGCGCCGCGCCAGCCGCCATGTCTGCAGCCAGCAGTAGCTGAACTCGTACAGGAAGCTCACGACGCTTTTGGTGGGCGGCGGCATTGGGTATCGGTAGAGATGCACGCCGTTTAGCTCCATATATTCTGGCTCGTCAGGCGGACGTGGCGAGATGACCGACACCTCGTAGCCCGCCTCTGTGAGCGCGAGCGATTCCTGCCACACGCGCCTGTCCATCGGCACGGGCAGGTTCTCTACCAGAATCAAGACTCGTCCTTTCGGTTTACCAGTACAATCCGACATAGCGCCCTCTCAGTGCTTCAGGGGTCAACGCGCGGGCAAGGTCTACCACGACCTGCGTCTCGCGATTCTCCGCGAGAATGACCTCGCGCGTTGCCGGGTCAAGGTGCCCAATCACAAGCACTTCGGCGTGTTGAATGACTTCCCGTGCGTCTTCGCGCAGGATTTCACGGATGTGCGGAATTTCGCGCTCGATAAACGCTTTATTAGAGCCGTACAGCGCCGCGTAAGAGACATTCGGGTCGTGAATGAGCAGGCGGTAGCCCTTGCCGATGAGCTGTTCGGCGAGTTCGACCAGCGGGCTTTCGCGCAGGTCGTCGGTGCCGGGCTTGAACGACAATCCGAACAGCCCCACTTTGCGCTTGCGCAGGCGCACGATGCTTTTGACAACCTCTTCAATCTGACGGCGGTTGCTGGGCATAATTCCTTCCAGCATCGGCAGCTCGAGGTCATTCGAGCGGGCGCGGTAGGTGAGCGCGCGCAGGTCTTTGGGCAGGCACGAGCCGCCGAACGCAAATCCGGGCGTCAGGTACTTGGGCGAGATGTTAAGTTTCGTATCGGCGCAGAAGACGCGCATCACCTCGTGGCTATCCACGCCCTCCGCCTTGCAGAGCATGCCCAGCTCGTTGGCGAAGGTAATCTTGAGCGCGTGAAAGGCGTTGCAAGCGTACTTGATTGTCTCCGCCGTGCGGATAGAAACGAGGAACAGCTGCGCTTTGACCGATTCGTAGAGGGCGGCAACTTTCTCGGCGTCTGTCTCCTGCAACGCGCCGACCACCGTGAAGGGTGGGTCATAGTAGTCAGCGATTGCCGTGCCCTCGCGCAGGAATTCGGGGTTCACCGCCAGCCCGAAGTGTTCGTTGACGCGCTTGCCCGACGCCTCCTCCAGAATCGGCAGCACAACCTCTTCCGCCGTGCCGGGCAGTATCGTGCTTCGAATTACCACGATATGGTAGTCTGGCTTTGTGATGAGCGCCTCGCCAATCTGCCGTGCAACGCGCTCCAGGTAATCCGTGCGCAGGTCGCCGTTCTCTTTGCTGGGCGTGCCGACACAGAGCAGGGAAATCTCAGTGCTATGAACGGCTTCGGTGGCGTCATCGGTGACGGTGAGCCTGCCCGATTCGACTGCCTGTTGGAGGTACGGCTCCAGGTTCGCCTCCACGATGGGCGCTTTGCCCTGACGAATGAGGTCTAACTTGTAAGGGTCCACATCGACGCCGACCACCGTGTGTCCCTCTTTCGCGAGGCACGCCGCCGACACTACTCCGACATAACCTAATCCAAAGATACTTACTCGCATAGTCACCACCGAAGGCGTTATTCCACACCGCCGCCTATATTATAGCCTAAATGCTCGGCGAAAAGTGCGTCCCTATTCCCAGTGGGCGCGCTGGTACTCGCTCCAGACGCGCATGTAGACCTGCTGAGTTAGCTGAGCGATTCGTCGCCAGTTGAATTCACGCTGAACGGTTTTCTGTGCGTTCTGGGCGCGACGGCGCGCCGCAACGGGGTCGCTCAGCACGCGCAGGATACCCCATGCGAGGCTCTCTGGGTTGCCCGCCCAGGTGAGGATGCCCGTCTCTTCATGGCGCACGACTTCTTTCAGACCGCCTGCGTCGGAGACCACCACGGGCGCGCCCGCCGCCATCGCCTCCAGCGCGACAATCCCGAACGGCTCGTACAGACTGGGGTAGACGGCGACATCAATCATGCGGTACAGGCGTAGCAGGTCGCTGTCGGGGATGAAGCCCGTGAACTGCACGGCGTCTTCCAGATGGCAGAATCGCACAAACTCTTCCAGATGCGCCCGGTAGCCGCCGCCGACCACCACCAGCTTCGCTTGGGGAAACTCCACGCGTACTATCGGCAACGCCTGCAACAGCACCTGCACGCCCTTTTCGCGCACCATGCGCCCCACGAAGAAGATCAGCGGCTGATCTGGCTTGGCGAAGCGCGCGCGGAACGCATGTCGTTCGGTTTCGGGAAAGTCGAACTGGAACTTCTCGGCGCGGATGCCGTTAGGAATTACATCCAGCTTGTCGTAGGGTATGTTGAGCGCATGCGTCACCTCGCCGCGCATGAATTCGCTGCACACAATCACGCGCCACGCCTCGTAGCTGAGTTCCCACTCCATCTGATGGATGGCGCGGGAGAGATCAGAGTGTATACCGCCGTGCCTGCCGTGTTCGGTGGCGTGGATGGTGGCAATCAAGGGCAGTTTGTGGCGGTGCTTGAGCGATTTCGCGGCGGGGTGCGCCAGCCAGTCGTGCGCGTGCAGCAGGACAGGCTCGCGCTGGGCGCGGGCAGGTTTGCCGCGCAGCAGCTCCGCCAGCAGGGCGTCCGCGCGCGCCTCGAACGCGGCGTTCATCGTCCACACCCCCTGCAGAAAGTCGCCGTGAGGGGAGGGCGGCGCGCCCACCCGATGGAGATGCACCCCGTTCTCCACCGATTCGTCGGGTGCGTCAGGATGGGTAGCGGTGATTACATGCACCTGCACGCCTTGCGCCGCCAGCGCCTCCGACAACTCCTGCACATGGCGGGCAATCCCCCCGACAATGCGCGGAGGGTACTCCCACGAAAGCATGATGACACGCACAGACGCACAGGTTCGCCTACGCCCGCGCGACTCCTACTGCAGCGCGACCGTGCCCAGGTCTATCTGCTGGGTGAGGCTGTTGACGGTGAGCGTGCGCGTCGCCGTACGCGACTCTTTTGTGAACACGAGTCGGTACTCGCCGGGCAGCAGCCAGAGTTGGAACGCGCCGTTCGGCTGCGACAGGATCACCGACTCGCTGGCAATCAGCGCGTCGGGCGGGGTGTAGATGTCGATACGCACGCCGACGGCGTCGCTGAGCGGCACCTGTACCACGCCGCGCACATTGCCTGGCTGTCCGGGTGGGTTGTCGTCCGTTTCGCGCAGCAGCAGCAGGTCGCCCACCTCCATCACGCCGTCAATCACGGGCTGGTCGGCGAGGAAACGGCGTGGGATGTAGCCCGTTTTCTGCACTTCACCTTCGGGGTCCAGTACGCCTTCGGGGTCGTAGGCGACGCTGTTGAGGGTGAAGCGTCCCGTCGTAGGGTTGCTCTGAGCGCGCTGTCCCAGCAGCACGATGGTCGCCTCGCCGACGGGTTGCTGCGTAAGCGCGTCCACGATGCGCCCCTGCACGGAGATGGTCTGCGCGCCCACATACAGGTCGCCCAGGTCTACCGTCTGTCCCGCTTGCAGGGGCGGCAGGGTGAAGGTGAAATCGGGCAAGCCGGGCGTGCGCACGAGCAGTTGCGTAGCGGTCGGCGGCACGCGCAGCTGGAACGCGCCCTCCTGGGTGCTGGTGCGCACGCTCTGCCCGCCGACGATGACCGTCGCGGCAGGGTTCGGCGGCTGACCCGTGCCGACCAGCACCACGCGCCCCTGCAGCAGCGTCGAGGGTCCGAAGCCGCCTCCGCCGCCCCCGCAGCCTGCAAGCAGCGCGCCCATCAGGGCGAAGACGCTTAGCAGCAATCCCCAGAGACCAGTTCGCCTGTTCATCGTGTTCACCGTGTGAGGAGGATGGGCACAGTTGCGCGCGCGACGCGCCCGTCGCTATCGATAGCTTCGATGTGCGCCAAGTAGGTTCCCGGTGGGAGCGCGCGTTCGCTGGAGTCGCGCCCGTTCCAGGTGAGGCTCTGCATGCCCGCGCCCGCCGCCCGACTGGGCGTCAGCACGCGCAGCGTCTCGCCGCGCGCGGAGCGTATCTCAGCGCGGAGGGTCGCCTCGCCTGTGAGCTGGAACTGCAGCGTCGTTTGCCCGCCGCGCGAGACGGTCGCCGACAGGTTCGTGATGCGCACAGGCGCGGCGGCGGTCGGCTCCACTATCACGCGCAGGGTCTGCGCCTCGGCGGGCGTGAAGCGGTAGAACTCACGCTGGCGCATGTCGACGCGCTCGCCCGTGAGCGGATTTTCCAGCGTGATGCGCCAGCGTCGGGGCGTCGTGTCGGGAATGCGCCAGGTGAGTGTATGCTCGCGGTTCGGCTCGGCGGGCGCGACCTGCAGCGTCCACTCCTGTCGGCTGGCGACGGGCTTGACCGACTGCGCCAGTCGCTGCCCAGCGTCGTCCAGCACGCCGAACGCGCTCACACCGGGCAGGGCAGGGGGCGCGTCGTGATTGTAGAGATGGCTGCGCGTGCGCACGGCGTTATCGACTCCCAGCGTCGCTGCGCCGCCGCCCACGGGCGACTGCAGCATCAGCTCCATCGTCCACGCAGGCTCCAGCGTTGCGCGTGCGGCGCGTCCCGTGCCGCCGACTGGCGGCGGGATAAGCAGCGTTACGCCTTCGGGGCGCAGCACGCGCACCCAGTAGGCGCGTCCAGGCTCCAGCTGCGTCGCCTGCACATAGACGCCTGCGCTGCCCAGCGTCCACACGCGACTGCCCACCAGCGGCGGTTCGCCGCCCAGCGACTCGGTCGCCGTCTCCCACGAAACGGGCGCACTGAACTGATGCACCACCTGCAGGCTGTTGATGGGCACAGGCTGGTTGAAGGGCATCCCCACCAGATTCCAGCCGGGCTGAAGCGCAATCGCGAAGGGGCGGTCGGCGGCGGGCGGCTCGCCAGAAATTATGATGTTGATGGGACTGCTCAACTGCAGGAAGTAGCCTACGCCGGGTGCAGGGGGCGGAGTCGCGGGGTAGTAGGCGTAGCCGAAGATCTCCTGACGCCACTGCGCGAGGCGCAGCTGGCTGGCGGGGATGTTGAGCAGCTTCGCCATGTCGGTCTCGGAGGGGCGCAGGGGCAGACTCACCATATGCAATCCCGCGCTGCGATTGAGCGTGAAGACGCCCGCTGGCGTCAGCAGCGTCGCCTGCACATAATGGAAGCCGACGCCCGTGTTCGTGCGCCATGTGCCCACCTGTGCGCCTTGACTGTTAAAAAAGGTGAGCGTCGCCGTGCGCTCGCGAGCGAGAGTCTCCTCGCTGAACTGCATGCCGAACGCGCCTTTGTTGACGGGCGCGCTGCGCGTCTCTGTGCCAATCTGTATCTCGACCGTGCCCTCGTCCAGCCCGAACACCACGCCGAAAAAGTTGTTGCGGAAGGTGACGCCCTGCACCTTGCTGCTGGGGTAATAGACCTTCGCATTCTCCGTGCCGACGCTGAAGTCCACCGTCAGTCGCTGGTTGGCGGTCTCCGCGCCGACGAAACTGGGCACCACTGCGCCCGTGCCGACGCGAATATCTACCCGCTCGTACTGGGGCGAGAGCGTGAGGCGGTTGTAGGCGAAGTCCCAGTAGATGGGGTAGCTGGTTCCGTTCAGCAGCGCCTCGTCCCAGCCGTTGCCCACGCGCGTTGTCTGAAAATAGGTCAGGAACACGGTGAACACCGCCTGCTCGTCGGGTTGCAGTCCCGACGCATACGGGAACATCTGCGCGTGCAGTTTGCGCCCGTAGGTCACGCTCGTGTCCAGAATATACTGACGGCGCACCCACTGCTCGAAGGAAACGCCTTCCACCGTCGGGTTCGGGTTGCCCGAAATCGCCGCGAGCGTTTGTCGTGCGAGGTTCAGCAGTTGCGTCGTGTCGCCGCGCAGGGCGGGGGTGTAGTTCTGATAGTATCGCTGGTTGAACTCGCGGAAGAAGCTGGGATACTCGGTCGCCAGCTTGAGCCACACGGAGCCTGCCATCAGATAGCGCACGAGCCACAGCCCGCCCGTCGTGCCGCCCGCAATCGGGGGCTGGCGCAGCGACGGCGCGATGAAACTGGAGCTGCCCAGCGTCGGCTGGTTCCACGCATCATAGTACGGGCGCGCGTCATAGGTGTTGTCCAGCGTCTGGTCGATGAAGTCGCCGTTCAAACCCGCGAGGCTGCGGAACGCGCTTCCGCGCGCGATTCGCGCCGTGACCGCCCGCGCGAAGCCCGCCTCCCACACATCATAAAACGGCGCGACATCCGCATGGAACGCCTGCACAATCAAATTAAGCAGGTTCACCGCCGCCGCCTCGCGCGAGTTGTAGATGGGGAACAGGAATCGGTTGTTGCTCACATCGTAAATCCCGCCCACCACCGCGTCACGGTCGCCAATGGCGTCGTCGTAGTTCACCACCTGGATGGTGAGCGTGCGCGCGGGCTTGCCGTACTCGGCTTCCACCAGCGCGGGCGCGGCGTCCAGAAT
The DNA here is from genome assembly GCA_037442365.1 of Armatimonadota bacterium. GTDB lineage: Bacteria > Armatimonadota > Fimbriimonadia > Fimbriimonadales > GBS-DC > GBS-DC. Next base: position 30,914 of record JBBIQK010000011.1, read on the forward strand.
CGTCTGCAGCAGCGCTTTGTAGGCGGGCGGGAAGGGGTCGTCGCCGTCCACAATCTGGAAGCTCAGCGCACCGTTGCCCAGCCCGTCCGAGCGCGTGCGCGCGGGCAGAATCAGCTCCCCGTTCCGACGCAGCACGACCGTGTGCAGGATGGGCAGGCGGTAGTCTTCGGGGAGCAGACCGAGCTGTTTGTAGAGGCGGATCTGGGCGCGCGCGCCCTGAATCTGCGCCCGCGTTGCCCGCTCCACATGCGCCCGTATCAGCCGATCCACCGCTTCGGGCGAGCGCCCCACACGGTCGATGTCCACCGCAATCACATGCTGGGGACCGTTGCTGACCGTTTCGAAGGGGCGGTTAACGATGTTGCGATAGACCTGCGCGTGTAGCCCGTACAGCAGTCCCAGCGTCGCCAGCGCCGCAAGGAGGCGCATCATCCCTGCCTTCATCATTCCCATCCTTAGACGCGCGAGGCGCATGGGGGTTTCCCACCCGCCCGCGCTGGGGAGGAGTGTACCATGTTTGAACAACGCAAAGAAGACTTGTAATCGATCGTGGGTATAGGGGTATAATAACAAAGCGTAGAAGGGGAAATGTGTATGCAGGCTTTCGCAGAAGTCATTATGCGCGTTAGGCAACGGATACACAGCCACTGCTCAGATCTATCCAGCAGTGAATGGCTCACCCGATATGTACTGGTAGATCCCGTGTTGCGCGCGCTGGGCTGGGATACAGAGGACCCTGAGCAACTGATACCAGAGTTCTCTACAGGCGCTAATCGATTCGATTACGCTCTCCTAAAGAATGGTCGCCCATACATTGTGGTTGAAGTCAAAGCACTGAATGCGAATCTACAGCCTGCCTTGAGTCAGGGTGTCAATGGTGCCGTCCAATTGGGAGCGCATTATTTCGTTTGTACTGATGGAAATATATGGGAGATATACGAGTCACATAAACCCGTACCTCTACCCGACAAGCTGGTTGCAAGGGTGCAAATCAATCAGACCTCGCTTTCTGAGATAGTTCGAGTACTTGTTGTGATGTGGCGAGATGCGATTATTGACAATCAATCTGCGCCTATCTCTAACCCGAATACCCAGAATACATCCCAAGAACCTCAGCCCCCCCAGCCAGACAGTCAAAGCCAGCGTGAATTGACTTTGGATCAGCTAAGCAGCTATTGGTCACCCAAAGCGTCGCCTCCCTCATCAATAGAGCTACCGAATGGTACGACTGTCGCAATTAGGCACTGGTATGAAGTCTTGACTGTTGTTGCTAAATACGCACTACCCACTTTATTACAGAGAGGGCTACTTCCGATGGAATCTCCCAAAATAGATACAGATCCTTCTCGATTCACTAGACCTGCTTCTTTGGATGCTAAGTGGTACATCGAGGTAAACGCGAATGCGATCCGACTAATACAGCACAGTATAGAAGTAGTCAGACATGCAAAAATAGATCCCAAAAGCATTAAATGTATAGTAAAATATTAATAAGGGTTATGGAATTTACTGCGCTGATGGAGGTGCTGGTGACGCTCGCAGGCGAGCAGGCGCTGCCGTTTATTGAGCCGTACACTCAGGACTCCGACGAGTGGGTGCGTCGCTATGCCTGCCGTGCAAAAGAGTATATCCAGCAGGGCAAGGCGTTCGCGTTCGCGCCGTACTTTTAAGTGTCGTTGCAGTAATTTTTCAGCAGTCCCTCTACTCGTGCACACGCACAGACAGGTTCTTTGGAGTGCTGAAGCGGGAGCTTCAGCATGCGGAAGCTCCGCTTCCGCACTCCATACAGACGGCGCTCCGCGCACATGTTGCAGACGCAGCGCAAAGATACTTAGGCGTTTGCAGGATCTGGCTGACAGGAGCGGCGCTCTTTTTGCCGAACATGGCGGTGATGCGATTGGTAGCTGCCATGTTCGGTTTTCTCTGGCTCGGCGTTGTTCCCCTGTCCGCCCAACCGCCTGCACTGATGGGCGAGGCGTGGGAGGCGCGTCCGCGTGGGGGCGACGGGGACCTGTGCCCGTTAACTCTGTCGGGAACTACTCCGTTTTATTGGCATACTAACAGGCAGGGATCCACAGAAGGAGGCACTCACGATGCGAACACTCATGCTGTGGCTGATAGCAGGTATTTGGTTGATGCACGCAAGTTGCACGGCTTCAGGTCAGGCGAAAAGCCAGCCTGAAAGCAAATCGCCCAATCGTCCGTCCCGACTGCTGACAATCGATATAGAACGGCTTGACCCTTCCAACCACGCTGACTACCCCAAGATAATCGCCCTACTGCGCTCCCAAGACATCCCCGTTGCCCAGCGTATTGAATACGCCCGTCGCTACATACGCGGAGACAGCAACCCCACTTTCGCGGAGCATTCTGATAAACAGCTCTACGCATGGGTCATCACATGCGCTGTTTTGACATTAGCGCGACTGAACGATATAGACTCGATTCCCCTGATAGAAGAGAAACTCGAAGATTGGCAAGCAACTCGCCAACGCGGTTCAATCAGTCCTGCGGGAGTCTACACACCAGTTCCCAGACTTGATGCTGTGCGCGTCTCCTTGGCGCGACTGAAGGCGGTACGCGATGTTCCCGAAGTCAAGACTTCCGATGATCTGATACGGCGTCTCAGACGAATGCTGCATCATCTCGGCTTCAACGGCACAATCGATGAGTGGCTACAGGCGCTTTCAAAAGAGTTGAACCGAAAAGAGAATTCTGCAGATCTGGGCACAGGTCTTCACGAGTGGACTCTGCGGGCTTATATGGGGTTTTTGCTGGAAGCGGGATGGCAAGGCGTTGATATCGACGCGGCGGCGAAAGTCATTCAGCTTGACTGGCAAAAATACCCTGTGTCGCAAGTCAGCTTGAAGCTGTCGTTCAGCTGGCGAGAGTGCCTCCTGCAGAGTTGGGACGGTGGATTGTCGAGGATTCTCTCCGCTGGCAAGTGTTTGCGCAAGGAGAGAGTATTAAGGCGCAAGTGCTGGCGGATCTCGGCGTGTCCGTCGTACCGATTATTCAGGAAAAACTCCAGTGGGCGTTTCGCAACCGAGACAAAATCGAGGGAACTGGTATGGGGCTCACCGCGCTGATGGAGGTGCTGGTGACGCTCGCGGGCGAGCAGGCGCTGCCGTTTATTGAGCCGTACACTCAGGACTCCGACGAGTGGGTGCGTCGCTATGCCTGCCGTGCAAAAGAGTATATCCAGCAGGGCAAGGCGTTCGCGTTCGCGCCGTACTTTTAGGCGTTTGCAGAATCTGGCTGACAGGAGCGGCGCTCTTTTTGCCGAACATGGCGGTGATGCGATTGGTAGCTGCCATGTTCGGTTTTCTCTGGTTCGGCGTTGTTCCCCTATCCGCCCAACCCCCAGCGCTCACAGGTGAGGGGTGGGAGGCGCGTCCGCGCGGGGGCGACGGGGTACTGTGCCCGTTAACTCTGTCGGGAACTACTCCGTTTTATTGGCATACTAACAGGCAGGGATCCACAGAAGGAGGCATTCACGATGCGAACAATCAATCTGATTGCCATCAGCTGGCTGGTGGCTGTGGTTGGGACGATGATTGTTTCTGGGGCGCAACCGCAGGAAAATGCATCCGCGCTCCCTCACATTCAGCGTATCGACATCAACAAACTCGCCCCTGCAAATCCGAACGACTGGGTGAAGCTTCTCGTCGCGTTGCGCTCGCAGGATGTACCACAAGAGCAACGGCTGGCTTTCGCACGACGCCAAGTCGAGACTGTATACGCTGTCTCTATACATACTGACCCAGACAAGCCCAATCTATCGCACGCCTATGGGATTCTGCTGGAAGACTCCATCGGTACCTTAGCACGTCTGGAGGATGTGAACTCCATCCCGTTGCTTGAACGAAGGTTAGCCGAATGGGAAAAGGAATCGCAAAAGTCTCCGCACGAACGCACCCAGGTTGTGCCCGACCTGCGGATTGTCCGTGCGGCGCTTGCTCGCCTCAAAGCGGTTCGGGATGTTCCCCAAGTCAGGACGGCAGGCGACCTTGTGCGACGGTTGGAGCGTATGCTTGTTTATATCGGCTATGAAGGCTCCATCCAATCGTGGCTAACCGAGTTGGAGAAAGAGGTGAGCATCAATTCAAGAAGGATACCTTCGGGCTTGGGAATCCACGAGCTTGTTCTGCGTCATTACGGTCGGATGCTGCTGCAAGCAGCGTGGAATGGCGTGGATGTAAAGCCTGCTTATGAGATTATCCGTTTCAATCCCAACCCGGAGGGCGTCGCCAAGCAGCAGTGGGCGACTTATGTGGAACTCGCCCAGAAACCACGCGAGCAGGTTGCTCAGTGGATTGTGGACGACGCGATGCGGTGGAAAGTGCTAAGCATTCGGGAGGAGTGCCTGAGCCAGGTGTTGATGGATTTCGGCGCGTCTGTTGTGCCGATTATTCAGGAAAAACTCCAGTGGGCGTTTCGCAACCGAGACAAAATCGAGGGAACTGGTATGGGGCTCACCGCGCTGATGGAGGTGCTGGTGACGCTCGCGGGCGAGCAGGCGCTGCCGTTTATTGAGCCGTACACTCAGGACTCCGACGAGTGGGTGCGTCGCTATGCCTGCCGTGCAAAAGAGTATATCCAGCAGGGCAAGGCGTTCGCGTTCGCGCCGTACTTTTAGGCGTTTGCAGAATCTGGCTGACAGGAGCGGCGCTCTTTTTGCCGAACATGGCGGTGATGCGATTGGTAGCTGCCATGTTCGGTTTTCTCTGGTTCGGCGTTGTTCCCCTATCCGCCCAACCCCCAGCGCTCACAGGTGAGGGGTGGGAGGCGCGTCCGCGTGGGGGCGACGGCGTACAACTGCGGGTGAGCGGGGTGCTGCTCAGTCGTGGCTCGTGGGCGCAACTCGCCGCGCCCGACTGGAGCGCAGGCTACTATAGCTCGCAGGGCACGCCGCCCACCCCCCAGCTGGACGGCGAGACGCTGACCCTGCGGCACGCGGTGAATCCCGAACTCGGCGCGATGACTGAAACCTTACGCAAAGTTGCGCCCGACGCGCTGCAGTGGCGGCTGGAGGTAGAGTGGCGCAGCGAGAAGCCCGCGATTGTGGAGTGGTGCATCGGACTGTGGAACGCCGACTACCTGCTGGGCGCGACGCTCACAGGCGAAGGCGCGCTGGCGACGCCGACGCTCACCCGTGAGGCGCGCGCCGTTGAAAATGACACTCTCTTCGCAGGACGCCAGATTAAGGTGGAAGCGCGAATCGCAGATGTAGAAATTTCCAGTGAAAACCTGCATGTTCTGGATGGACGGGGCAGCGGGCGGTGGTGGTCGCTGGAAACACCAACCCTCTGGGCGGGCGTGTTGCGCCGCGAGTTAAGACAGGGCGAACGCGTCGCGCTGGAGATGCGCCTGCGCCTCCAGCCCAAGCCCCTGCCTGCGCCGAGCGTGCCTCTGTCAATTCAAGCCCGTGTGCAGAGCGTACCCGACCGCTGGCAGCCGCAGCCGCGCGAACCTGAACTCATCCCGCCGCCCAAAATCCTCTGGCGCGACGCAGGCGAGCCGTTCCGATTGCCCGCCGAGCAGACAGTGCAGATTGTCATTGAATCGGACGCCTATCGCCCCGCTGCAGACGCGCTCCGCCGCGAACTGCAACGCTACAGTATCCGCACGGAGGTGCGCGTCGGCGAACACGCGCAGGGCAGTGTGTTCATCGGCGGCAGCCCTGCGCTCCAGCGCCAGTACCCCGTGCCTGACCAGCAGGGCGCATACTACCTGCAGGCGTCGCGGGAGGGCGTGCGCATCATCGGTCGCCTGTCTGAGGGCGCGTTCTACGGCGTGCAGACGCTGATGCAGTGGCTCCAGCCGACAGTGGGCGCGCTGGAAGCCCAGCCTGTGCGCATCATCGATTACCCCCACCTTAAATGGCGCGGCGTGCATCTGTTCGGCAGCACGCAGGCGGCCTTCCTGCCGCGCCTGATCGAGAATGTAATTGCCCATGCGAAATTCAATCATCTGATTATTGAGTGCGGCTACGGGCAGTGGGATGCCATCCGTGAGGCGTGGGTGGACATCTCCGCGCCCAAGGGTTTGTTGCGCGAGGCGGTACAGGTTTCGCGCCAAAATCTGCTCGAACCGATCCCGCTCATTCAATCGCTGGGGCATATGTACTGGGTGTTCCGCAACGACGCGAATAAGCACCTTGCGGAAGACCCCGAAACCCCGTGGGCAATCGCGCCGCGGGGTTCAGAGACGCGCCCGTTTCTGCAGCGACTGTACGACGAGGTGTTCGAGGTGTTCCAGCCGCGTCATTTTCATATCGGTATGGACGAGGTGACCCTGCGCGGGCGGTTCCCCAATCGCCCGGAGAGCAAAGGCGCGTTGGTGGCGGAGCTGTTTACGGAGCATGCCGAGTGGGTTCATGGCGAGATGAAGCGGCGCGGCGTCGAGAAAGTGCTGATGTGGGGCGATGTACTGCTGGCGCCGGGCGAGGCGAACGACGGCGGCGCGCACGCCGAGAGCCCCGACGCCGCGCGATTCACCCGCGAGCGACTGAGCAAGCTGCAGGATGTGGCAGTTTGCGACTGGCACTACACGCCCGCTGAACCTGAACGCTACATCAGCCTCGATGTGTTGCAGCGCGCGGGGTTCCGCGAGATTATCGCCACCACATGGTACAACCCGCGCAATATCGCGACCTTCGCGAAGGCGGCGCGCCAGCGACGGATTGCAGGGCTGCTGCAAAGCACATGGGCGGGCTACAGCCTCAACGAGCGCACGCTTCAGACAATTGAGCTGCGTCAGTTTGTCGCCTACCTGCTGGCGGGCGCGTATGCGTGGGACACCGACCTGCCAATGCCCGAAGAGTTGCCCCACGACTTCGAGCGGCTGTTTATCGAACGCTATCGGCGCGAAGCCGTCTCGTTGCAGGCGCGTGGGGGCTTTGTCGTCGACCTGTCGGCTGCCTACAACTGCGATCTGACGACGCTCAGCCCGCTGTTTAGCGAACTGCCAGCAGGCGCGGCGCGTCTGGGTGGGCATCGGTTTGCGCTGGGCGGGGCGCGGGGGCTGATGCTCGCCAGCTACCTCGCGCCAGAGCCGCTGCCGCGCGAGGTGCGCCTGACTCTGGAGCGTCCCGTGCGCACGCTCTACCTGCTGCACACGGCAGGCTGGCAGACCGAGCAGGGCAGAGAGGTCGGGCGCATCCGTATCGAGTACGCCGACGGCGCACGGGAAGAGCAACCAATCCTATACGGCGTACACCTGCGGGCGTGGAACGATCGACTCTATGCACTGGAAGGGCTACCCCTCTGGCGCGCGCGCGACGCGCAGGGCAATCTGGCGACGGCGCGCCTGCTGGAGTGGCGCAATCCCCACCCCGACAAGCCCATCCGAGCCGTTCAGTTCGTTGTAACAGACCCCATCGCAGGATGGACGCTGCTGGGGTTGAGCGGCGAGTAGGCGCGCCCTGTAAAATCCACCTACCCGTGCCGAAAATCCCTGTGGAATGCGTATCCTGGTGGTGGATGACGAACCGATGGTGCGGTTCCTGCTCACGCGCTTCCTGGAAGAGGAAGGGCACGCCGTGGATGAGGCAGTCGACGGCATTGACGCGCTGGAACACCTCAAGCAGCGCGAATACGACCTGCTCATCAGCGATGTACATATGCCACGCATGAGCGGAATCGACTTGGTGCGCGCCATGCGTCGCCTTGGGATACGCGCGCCGCTGATTGTGATGGACAGCTATCCCGAGCTGTTCTCGGAGAGCGAAGTCGGCGCGGAGGCGTTCGCCCTGCTCGCGAAGCCCTTTGACCTCAGTGAGGTACGCCGCGTTCTCCGTGAACTGCAACTACAACCAGTGTGAGGTGATTCGTATGCGAATCGTTTGGATTCTGGCAGGCATAGCGATTGGTGTTGGGCTGGGCTGGACGCAGCGCACTTCGGAGACGGGCGAGTGGCTGTTTGCCGACCCGCAGGAGGTGGTCAAGACCGCCACGCGCACGGAACGCCCGATAGCGGAGTCGTTCACCACTGTGCGTGTGTTGACTCGCAAGGAGATTGAGCTCAGCGGCGCGCAGACCATTCAGGAACTGCTGGAGCGCATGGTCGCCGATTTTGAAGGGCAGGAGTCGTCCCAGCACCGCTTTTTGAGCATGCGCGGAGCGTACAGCGCGTCCGAGTTTAACGAGCGCATGCTCTTTTTGCTGGATGGGCAACCGCTGAACGACCCGATTCTGGGCAACTTCCCCGCGATGAGCCTCAGCACGCACGATGTAGAGCGTGTGGAGGTGGCGTTCGGACCAGGCTCCGCGATGTACGGGCCGAATGCGTTTGCAGGCGTGGTGAATATCATCACGCAGCAGGACTCGACGGCGCGTCCCTCGCTCTGGAACGGCTACACGGGGCGCGGGGGGTACAACGCCTCCCTGCGCTGGACGACCGAGCCGACCAGCCCCACGCGCATCAGCCTGCAAAGCTCCTTCTGGCGCGACCCTGGCAGCGATCGGGCGTGGAACAACGACACGAATGTGCGCACGGCGCGCTTGTTCGCTTTTGGCGGCAGTCCAGAACGCGGGCAGTGGCGGTTCAACTATCTCTACTCGGATTTGGAGCGCGGTCAGGTCGGTATGCGTTACTCTACTTACCCGACGCCGACCGACCGAAGCCACTGGCGCACGCACTACTGGCAGCTGGAGTATCAGCGACAGCTTGGCAAAACGACACAGACCGCGCGGGTGTATGGGCTAAACGGTAGACTCGAGTTCAACAAAGTACAGTCTGTGCCGCCGCTGACGGGCAACGAGCCGCGCACGCGCATGCCCTTCTCGCAGAACATGCTCGCCGCCGAGACCTACTGGCAGTGGGAGCTGCCCAACACCCAGCTGCTGGCGGGCGCCGACTACCGAGCGATGCGCGTGAGCAGCCAGAACCATCTGGGCGGTACCCATCACGCGCAGAACTTCGCGCTCTATGCTCAGGCGGAGTGGCAGCTGGGACGCTTTCGCCCGATTCTGGGCGCGCGCTACGACGACCACTCGATTTATGGCAGCCAGTTCAGCCCCCGCGCAGGGTTTACCTACATCGCCGATTCTCAGAACCATTTCCGCGCCTCCGTCGGGCGCGCGTTCCGCGCTCCCAGTTTCGTCGAAATGTTCCTGCAGAACTACTATGTATGGATGCCTGTAGGCGGCAATCCCGTACCGCTGAGCATCGAGGGCAAGGCGGATCTGCACCCCGAAGTCACGGTCAGCACCGAGCTAGGCTACCGCTACCTGCACTCGCGCTGGCAGCTGGATGTATCGTACTTCACATCCATGTTAGATGATGTTGTCTCCGTGTTCGTGGTAGACCCAAACCAGCCGCTGCGCCGCCAGTATAACAACCTTTACAGCTTTCGCGTCTGGGGCTGGACAGGCGACGCGACTGTCAAACTTGCGCCCAGCTGGACGCTGAGCGCCAGCTATATGTATGTTAGCTACACGGGCGGCGTTGGGGACGATTATAAGCCCGCGCGGGATCGGGTGGTCATCCGACTGGCGCACTGGCGCGAGCGGGGACTGAGTGGGCAGCTCACCTTCAGCTACCCCGCCGTTGGTCAGGGACGCACCAACGCTTATGCATGGAACACTTACCTGAACCTCATTTATCGTGTAGACGAGCGCAACCGCTGGAACCTACGCGTCGACAACCTGTTCAATGTGCGCACAGAGATGGCGCATAGGGTGCCAGACGGGCGGCGTAGTGTATGGTTCACCTATCAACGCGACTGGTGAGAGCGTGTGCAGGATAGGAACGGTCATCGGGGTTTGGGGAGTCGTGTGCGCGCTGCTGTATGGGCAGGGCGTCGATATCGCCATTCTGCAGAGCGGCGAAGGCGGCTTCTATGCGGAAGCCGTGCAGCGATTCCACGCGACGCTCGAACAGCAGGGCTACACCCTCCAGACCCTCACCTTCGCTCTCAAGGGCGACCGCTCCGATCGGGATTTGCCCCGCCGAATACTCGAAAAGCGTCCCAAGATTATTCTGGCAGTCGGTACGAACGCCGTCAAAGCGATTCGCGCTCATTACGAAAAGGTTCCCCCACAGCAACAGGTACCCGTCGTATTTCTGCAGGTGATTGACCCGATTGGCGAGGGGTTAATCAAAAGTGTGGAGCGCAGCGACACACGGTTTGCAGGCGTCGCGCTGACGGTGCGCCCCCAGCGGCAGTTGAATACCCTGCTCGATATTATGCCCGAAACGAAGCGGGTGGGGGTTATTTACAACCCCAAAGACAGCGTTTCACAACGCTTGATGGAACAGGCACGAGAGGACGCGACCAAGCTGGACATCACGCTGCAGGAGGCGCCCCTTGAGCAAGCGTCGCAGATCGGCGACGCCCTGAAATCGCTGGAGGGTAAGGTGGATGCCCTGTGGCTCATCCCCGACCCTGTGTGCGCCGCGCCTGAGCCGTCCCAGCGCGTGCTGGAGTTCGCGGAGCGGCACAAGCTGCCTATACTGGCGTTTGCTGGGGCGTTCGTGCAGCGTGGCGCGCTGGTCGCAACAGGGGTTGACATGGCGGAGCAAGGCGCCCTCGCGGCGGAACAGGTCATCCGCATTCTGGAAGGCGAGTCGCCCGAATCGCTGCCGTTGCTGACCCCAAGACGCACCCTGACCTTCTACAATCTCAAGACGGCGCGCGCGCTCAATATCACCATCCCGAGCATGCTGTTGAACCTTGCGGCAAAGGTGTATGAGCCATGAAACACCTGGGGCTTCGCGAACGGCTACTGTTGTTTTACGCGCTGATGGCGTTGACGCCCGTCGCGCTCTCGGGGATGCTCCTCTACTTTTATCTGAATCGTCAGGTCGGCGCGTCGGCGCAGGCGTTCCAGCAGGGGGCGCAGAGCGACTTGAAACGCTCGCAGCACGCAATCCGTGCAGGCGTGAGCGAGACACTGCGCCGTTCGCAGCAGCAGGTGCAGACACAAATCACGCAGCACATGGACGCCTCACGCACACAGATGCTCCAGCAGCAAAAACGCCTGCTTCAGGATACCGTCGGCACGCTCCAGCAAACGACTGAGAGCGCGTTGCAGCAGACAGAGCGCAACACTATCCAGAATCTGAATCACACGCTCAATCAGGTCGATCGGCAAGTGCAATCCATTCAGGAGCAGTCGCTCGCCTCGCTACAGGAGACCACAGCGACTGCTGCCCGCGAGGTGCTTCAGCGGTTGGTCGCCAGCCACCTGACTCAACTGAGCGCGCAGGTCTCGCGTCAGGTGGAAAGCCTCCTGCGCAACTACACGGCGCAGCTGAACCTGATTGCCCAGCAGCCTGCCGTTCAGCAGGGAAGTGCGCAGGAGAGCCGCTGGATACTTCAAGCGTTGCAGGATCGCGAGCCTGCGTACCAGTACTTGGCGTTGCTGGATAATACGGGCGCGTCTGTGGTGGAATCGGGCGAGGCGCCTGAGGATGCGATGCAGGCGCAACAAGCCATTCGCATGCTGTGGACACAGGTGGAGCAGAACCGTGAGATTGTGCTGGGTGAGCCGGGAATCTACAAAGTGGAGGGCAAGAGTCAATCGCTCGTGCCGATGATGGCGCCCGTGAGCCAGATGGGGCAGCAGTTTCGGGGCGCTATCCTTGCGTGGGTCAGCCTGGACGAGGTAAGCGTGCTCACGCGCGCCTTCCGGGTGGGCGAGCGCGGGATCGCGATGCTGGTGGAACAGCGGAAGGGCGTTGTTATGGCGCACCCGGACAGCAGGAAAATCGGCGCAGAGACGCCTTACGCGCGTCTGATTGAGAATGCGCCGTTGCAGGCGCAGTTCGCTGTCTATCCTGCCTCTGAGGGCGACCTGCTCGTAGCGGCGGCGCCCGTACGTCGTCTGCGAGCGTGGCTACTGGTGGTTCAGCCGACGGAGGAAGCCTTCCAACTGGCGACCGAGCTGCAAGCGACGGTGCAGCAGAACTTTGCGCGGCAGCGTGAGGCGACCGCGCGCGCCCTGCGCCGCACCCGTGACCAAGCGCAGGCGCGTATCACTGCGCAGGTGCAAGCGGAGCAACAGCGCACACGCCAGCAGATTCGCGTGGCGGAGGCGCGGGCGACCCAACAGTCGGCGCAGATGCTCTCGCGCCTCTCCGACGCCCAGCAACAGACCCTTGTCGGCGCAATCGTCGTGTCGCTCCGCGCGGTGCAGATGAATCTCGAGAACAATCTCACATTTCAGCTGAATCGGGTATTTGAAGAGACCAGCGCGCAGCTACGCGCCAGCGCGGAAGACCTGCGCTGGAGTATTGGCTCCCGCCTGCGCGATGCGTTTGTGGTCGCCTTACTCTCGGTGTTGATGTTTCTGTTATTCGGAACAGTTTTTCTGCACCGCTCCCTGGTGCGTCCGCTGCGCGTGCTGGTGCGCGTCACGCATGAAATCGCTTCTGGAGACCTGAGCAAGCGGGTGGTGCTGCCGCGCCGCGGTTGCCCCGACTTAGACGACCTTGCGGACTCGTTCAACCACATGGTGGATGCCGTGCAGGCGAGCCAGGAAGAGCTTAAACGGACGGAGGCGCAGCTAATCCAGTCCAGCAAGCTTGCCTCGCTGGGCACGCTGGCGTCGGGCGTGGCGCACGAGCTGAACCAGCCGCTGGCGATTATCCGCGCAATCGCCCAGCAGAACCTCGAAACGCTTGACAGCATTCCGACGCCGCAACTGATTACTGCTTTGCGCGAAGACCTGCAGATTATCCATCGTCAGACGGTGCGCATGAGCCAGATTATTCAGCACCTGCGCGCCTTCTCACGCAAGCCGCGCGAGGAGTTTGATCTAGTCAATCTGAATGAGGTCGCACAGAACGCGCTGATATTGCTGCGTGAGCAGCTCCGTCAGCGCGGGATTACCCTTGTTGAGGAATACACGCCGAACCTCCCCCCTGTGCTGGGCGAGGCGAACTCGCTGGAGCAGATTGTGATTAACCTGCTCACGAACGCGCGCGACGCGCTGGAGAACCTGCCCGACGGGCAAATTGCGGTAGAGACGCGCACGCACGACGACGGCAAGCGCGTCTACGCTGAGCTGTGGGTGCGCGACAACGGACCGGGCGTCCCCGACGAAATCCGTCAGCAGATTTTTGACCCGTTCTTCACCACGAAAGACCCCAACAAGGGTACCGGGCTGGGGCTTGCCATCTCGCTGGAGATAGCGCAAAAACACAACGGCTTCCTCCTGCTGAGCGAGACGGAGCGCGGGGCGGCATTTGTATTACGGATTCCCGTCGCCGAATCGCGCCAACAGGCAGCTTAGGCGCACAGAGTTGCGATTCGTTCGGTACAATTGAAGGCGTGCGTCGTCTAAGAGCATGAAGGCGCGATGATGGAACCGAAATTACATTGTCCCGAATGGGAGGAGAAGTTAAGCCTTTATGTCGATGGGTTATTGAACCCGTTCGATGAGAACGCGGTGCAGGCGCATATTGCCCGCTGTGGCGCGTGTCGTGCGACGGTTGAGCTGTGGCGCGCGGTGGGTCAGTCGGTGCGTCGGTTGCCGCGTGAGTTGCCGCCGCCCGACCTGCGCGAGGCGATACTGGCGTCTACAACGCGCCGTCGGTCGAGAGCGCGTCGCTGGGTTTTCGGCTGGCGCACGCTGGCGCCGGCGCTGGGGCTTGCGGTAGGGCTGGCGTGGTGGACGCTTCCGCGCCCTGTGAACGCCCCAACGCCGACCGTCGCGACCGTCCCGCTGCCGCGCGTGGAGACGACCCTTCCGATGGCGTCCGCGCCTGTGAGCAATGAAAAGGAGGCGTCCTCGCCTCAGACGCCACTGGTGATTGTGCTGCAGTCGTCGTCCGCGTTCCGCACCGCCTCGCCTGCGCCGCGCTGGACGCCCACCACGCGCCTCAGCCCCGCGCCCAACCCGCAGGAGAGCGCGCCGCCCGTCATCGTGTGGAACGACTCTGCCCCGCGCTTCACGCCGACAGGCACAACACGCCCGACGATAATCACGGAAGTCGCCGAGCCGGTGGAGGACTCATCGAATGTGCCGATTCCTGTCGCCTCGCTGGCGAACCCCGGATCGAGCGAACCAACAACTACCGCCGCCACCCGCGACCTGACCGACTGGCTGGTACGCCTGAACCAGCAGCTCCGTGAGGAAGACCGACAGCGCATCTCTGGCGCAGCGAAGCGCGAACCCAACCGAGGCGGCTTTTTCGTGCCGATTGTGAGTGTAGACCTGAAGTAAGCGGCATGGCGTCGCGCCGTCGAAGCCGACGAGAACGCGCCAGCCGCTGCGGAGCGCACTGTGAGACGGATCGCGCTAATCGGGCTGATAGGGCTTGCGCTGAACGCCTCAGCGCAGGAGAACGCTACGCCGCTGCTGGATTTGAACGGCGCGGCGAAGCCGTCTACGCCCGCTGCCTCTGGCGTGATTGGGGAATCGACCGCCGATGTCATTCCCGGCAACGGCGCGCGCGGCAGCTACACCACCCGCTACGCGCCGATTATCCCCTATTCCGAATCGGTCTATGTGGACGGCAAGCGGCTCCAGCGCGACCTGGACTACTGGATCGACTACACATCGGGGGCGATTGCCTTCGCGCAGCCTGTGCGCCGCGTCTCTACCGTGCAGGTCTACTACCGCTATGACCCCAAGGGCAAACGCGAGAGCGTGGTGGGCGCGTTGCCCATCCTCTCGCTTTCGTTCGGGCAGGGCGGCAGTTTGAACGCACTTTACATGCCCGGGGTCACGGAGACCGCGCGCGACGGAACCGCCTATCGCCTGAGCGCGTATGGCATGCAGAACGCGCTGCGCTTTGGCGGCGGCAGTCTGCAGGGGTACTTTTTTATCGGCTCGCGCGAAACCATCAACGCCTACGCCGCGCCCAACACGCGCGACCCGCAGAAACCCAACTTCGCGCCCTCCGAAACCGCGCAGTTCATCGTGCAACAACTGCAGATGGACACAGGGGCGCTGCAAATCCGCGCCAACTATCAGGATATCGGCAAGGGATTCTCCGCGCAGAAGATGCTCGGCATGCAGAGCGGGCTGGACGCGAACCAGCTGGCGGCGTGGGAGCGCGAGCGAGGCATCACGCGCTACGACTACGCGATTGGGCTGAAGCTCGGCGGCGCGTCGCTCCAGCAGACCCAGCTGCGCATTCAGGACGACAAGGGCGCAATTGAACAACAGGGCTGGCAGTTTGCAAGCAACTGGCTGAACCTCAACTGGACGCGCCGCGAATCCGCCCCCGAGTTCCAGCGCTACAAAGACCTTGGCGACGCGCAGAAGGGCGAATGGCAGCGTGAGCGCGGACTCGTGCGCGAACAACTCGCCTCCAGCCTGCAATTCGCGTCGAACAGCACGCTCAAATATGACCAGCTGCTGCTTAAGCAGGGGGAAGCGCGAATCGAGCGCGATATCTACGCGCTGGAGCTGCCCTGGCTGAAGGCGTCGCGCATGCAGCAGCGGGTCGGCGAGGGCTTCACCCGCTTTGGCGACCTCGCGGAGGGCGACAAAGGACAGCTCGCGCGCGAAGTGGGCATGCAACGCGACCAGACCCAGCTGGAAATCACGCAGCCGAATTTCAAACTCGCCGCCGCCGAGCAGGAAGTACGCTCGCCCACAGGCGCGCTGGAGCGGGAGAGCCTCAAGATAGAGACCGAGCATGTGGTGGTGGAGCATACGCACCGCGCCGTCTCGCCTGAGTTTGGCAGGTTGCCCAATCTCGCCCCGCAGGAGCATCAGCAAATGGTGGAGGAGGTGCGCCAGTTCCACGACACGGCGAACGTGGTTCCATTTGACCCCAACCATGACCTGCCGCTGCTGATGCGTGAGCAGGGGCTTGAGCGCACCCTCCAGCGCGTAGAGGTCAAACCCGCGAAAGACCTCTCGCTGCAGATGCGCCGCTATGAGACGGCGAACCGCGCGGGCGAAGGCGACCTGAAAGGCGTTCAGTGGCAGCTGCGCACGCCGACCCTGCAACTGCGCATGCACGAACGCACCGTAGCGCCGACTTTCAATCGCCTGCGCGACCTGACCCGCATCGAGCAGGCGCTGTTCCACAACGAGCAGGGCATCCACCGCTTCGACTGGGACGCCGCCATCACCACCCGACAGTTCGGGCTGGCGGTCTCGCAGATGCGTGTGCGTGAGATTGGCGCTGGCTTGCATCGGCTGAGCGCGCGCCTGATTCATCCCCTCGTGGAGCTGCACTATCACCAGCGGCAGGTGGACGCCGACTTCGCGCGAGCGCACGACCTCGCCGACCCGGAGCGCGATTTCTTCGCCCAGCTGCGCGGATACCGCCAGCACGACTGGACCGCCAAACTGCGCCCCGCCCAGAACCTGCAGCTGGAGCTGTTCGGTTTTCAGGCGAGCAACCCGCTGGAAAGCATCGCCAACCGCCGCCAGCGCTACCGCGTCGTGTGGCAGCCCTTCAAAAATCTCACCTTCGGACGCCATCAGGACGCCTACGAATCGGACAAGATAGTGGAGCGCCTTTATCAGGACGAGTACGACCGTAGCGACCTGCAGTACCAGCTGGGCTGGGGGCAGCTGAACGCTTATCAGGAGCGTCGGCGCATCGGCGGCACGCTGGCGAATCCTCTCTATCAGGACTCTGAGTTCTGGCGCTTTCAATCGAGCGCGGTGCGCAACCTGAACCTCGCGCTGGAGGAGCGGCGCACGACGGCGACGGGCGCGCCCAGCGAGCGATTTCGACACTATCAAACCGCCTACACGCTCAACCCGCGCACGAAACTACAGCTGGCGCATATGGAAGCCAACCGCGAGGGCGCGCCCGACGAAAGCGCGCAGCAAATCGGGCTGGAGTACGAACTCAAGCCCGGTGCGAAGCTCACCTTCTCCGAGACCCGTCAGGCGAAAGAGGGCGCGAACGGCAACCGCGTGCTGTCGGCGGGGCTGACCCAGACCGCCTTCGGCGTCTTGAGCATCGGCGGCGCGTATCAGGAACAGCGCATCGACCGCACCAACACCCGCGCCCAGAGCCAGGTGGTCATCCAGAGCGCAAAGCCGTTCAGTTTTCTGGGGCTGCAGGAGTTCCAGTTCGACTTCCGCTATGGCGCGCTGGCGGATCGCGGCATGTGGCATCAGGAGAACAAGCACTTCACTGCACAAGCCGTCGCGCTGCGCCACAAGCTCGCCGGCGGCTATGTCGGGCTGTATGTGCCGGGGCAGGGGCGCGCTGTGGATCGCTACTACCAGCTCGAATCGCCGCCCCATCCGCTGCTCACCTACCGCCTGCTGTATAAGACGCGCACCTACCAGGACGGCAGGCTGTTCCTGGTGCGCCATTACAACTTCGCCTACAAGCTGGACGGGCGGCTGACGCTCACGCACGAGTTCCAGACCCACCCCGAGCAGGCGAACGCGCAGGTGGTGCTGGGCTCCGTGCTGCAGCCGACGGGCTTCTCGGCGTGGGGGCTGGAGTGGCGCTGGACGCCCCGAATCATGCTGCGCGGCGACTACCGAATCGAGTGGAACGACCAGCAGAACCGTCGCACGCGGCGCGGCGGGCTGACCCTCAGCGCGAACCAGAGCGACGGGCTACAATACAATTTCGGCTACCGCGTCGACTCCGAGCGGTTTGGGACGCGCAACGCGATTGCGCACACCTTCTTCCTCTCCACCGAGCGCAAGCTGGACTCGGAGAACTTCCTGATGTTCGGCTTCCAGTGGACGCATTACGAGCGTCGCCCTGACGCGAGCATCCCGCGCGACCAGCAACGCCTCGTGCTGGAATGGCGCAAGCCGTTTTGAGAGGGGGAGGCGCGCCTTCGCTGCCTTTCCCTCAGCGCGTTCAGCCGCCCCAGAGCTACTGATGACCCTCCTGCAGGTAGGCAGGTCGGGGGAAGAGTATCTTCACGGGCTGGCGGAAGATGGCGTGGCTGATAATCAGCTCGCCCTTCTGCAGACGGGTGATGTTCGCCTTAACCGCGGGGTCGAGGAATCGGTAAGCGGGGGCGGAAAGCTCTGCTGAACCCGTGCGCCCCACCACCATCGTGGAGCAGTTGCCCGCAACGCGCTCATGCACCGCGCTCATAAACTGCTCCGCGCCGAACAGCACCACGCCCAGCGAGCGCCCGCGCTCCGCGATGTCCAGCACCTGGTCGATAATCGGCGACCCCGTTTCGCGCTGAGGAGCATACTTGTTCAGCTCGTCCACGAAAATCAACACTTTTTCGGGCAGGTTGCCCCACTCATCGTTATCTTCCGAGTAGAGTTTATAGATGGTGCGCAGGATGTCGCCGAACACGAGGGTCTGCTCATCGTCGGTGAGTTTGGCGATGTCCACCACGACCACCTCGCCGCCGCGAATTCGGGCAATCTCCTCGCTCAGGTTTTTCACATCGCGCCGGCGCTGGCTCACGAAAATGCCCGACTGGCGCGTCTGTACGATTCGGCGGAGCAGGCGTCGGAACCGCGCGACAGAAACCGCGCGCACATCGCCCACATTCTGGGCTTGCCCCTCCTTAACAAGCGGTTCGCCGTTCAGCAGGCTGTCCCAGTCTGATACGGATGCCCACTTACCTCGCGGTCCCCACCCGCCCGTGCGCGGGTCGGATAGTCCCTGCGTAATTTCGCCAATCAGCGCCCCCACGGTGTCCCACGGGTCGGGAATGTTGGAGAGCAGCAGGTCCAGCTTGTCATAAGTGTCCTGCAGCGAATAGGCGTACAGGAACCAGTTGCGCTCGGGGATTCGGAAGCTGTTCGGGCGACCTGTGGTGAGGGTATCTTTGCCGTAAGGCAGGAGGTAGCGAACATTCTCGAAGGGCTGTGGGGTCAGCCCCAGCGCCTCCCAGAGCGCATGCTCTTCAGGGGAAAGCCCGTGCGCAGGCGGCTGGTCAATGCTGAGCAGGTCGCCGTGCTTGACATTCAGAATAATCACCCCGATTCGTTCGCGATTTTCCACGCTCTGCAGAAGCGACTGCATGAGAAAGATGGCATAGGAAGTTTTGGTCGCCAGCCCGGAGATGCCACTGATATTCACATGCGCGCCTTCGGGACCCAGGATGTAGCGGCTGTCCAGATAGACCACTGCGCGGGCGCCGTTGGACATCTCGATAAGCCCCGCAGGTACGCGGTAGCGTTCGGGCATCTGGGTGATGCCCAGCGCGTCGTGAATGCCCGACTCATCGGCAAAGCGGATGGGACGATCGTTGGGCACGGGCATGTAGATGTCCTGATCGTTGGACAGCACGGCGGCATGCGCTACCGTCGCCCCCTGCCGCACTGTGTTCGGCTCGGCGTCCACCTGACCGAAGTCGTTGGAGATGAAGTTAGACAGATGCGCGGGGGCGTCGGTGCTGTGATTCAGGCTCGTGACAATCCCGAAGGTGCGGCTGACGCCCCCGTTCGGGGCGACCTGCTCCGCCTCCACAATATCGAAAGGGTTCACAATCACATCGGGCGCCAGCCAGAAGTGGAACGAGTCGGAGGTGTTCGGCTGGTTCGCCGTCGCTGACGAGAGTCCAATCACCGGTTGTGTGTTGCTCATCGGATTACCTCCATTTGAGGAATTGCTGCACGGCTTCGCGCGAGAGCAACGCCTCGCGCACAGCGCGCTCGGCAAGGTGAATAGGATATAGATGCGCGTGCCAGCGACGGTCGCGCCCATGCGGGGTTACCCGACGCTCCGCCACCAGCGCCGACGAGAGGCGGTCAATCAGAGCCGACGGGACAGGCTCTTGCGTCGGGTTCGCCAGCTCCACTTTCACCACGCCCATCAGCGGGTAGTCCATCTGGCGCTGCTCCCGCAGGCGCACATACCAGAAGACCACTTTCCCCTCGCGCGCGCTGAAGACCGCCGTGCGATGGGCAGCCTGCAACTCTTTCAGCAGGCGATAGATGGAAAACCGCTCCGCACGCGGTCCGCGCCCGTACACGAACTGCGGGTCCTTGCGGAAATTCTTGGAGACGCCTATCACCGGGTAAATCTGCTCCTCCTTCGTCAACAGGTTCAGAATGGGCTGGAACATCAGCGAGCCGTCGGTAATCAGCCATGTGTCCTCGTTGAGCGCGGGCAGAATCTGCTCAATCAGCGCCGCCTCCAGTTTGCGTGTTTCGAAGCGCACCTTGCCCGCCGCCCGACTGCGCAGGTCCATATCGGACGCCACCCGTTCGTCAATCTCTCGCTCGGCGATGTTCAGCAGGTGAATGCCCGCTCCGTGCGCCAGCGATTCGAGCGACGCCCAGAGGTCTTCCGAAAGCCGCTCTTTGCCCGCCAGCAGGATATTGAGAATCTGCAGCTGCTCGCGGCGCACGGAGCCGTCTGGCTCGCGTCGCAGGGCGCACGCGCCCACTTGCGCGAAATGCACGGGCGACTCGCGGTCATGCTCCAGCACCGTGCCCAGAAAGTAGGAGCGGAAGGAGCCGTCCAGAAAGTAGCGGTAAAGGTGCATCGCGCGTCGCCCGACAGGGGGCGTGGGGCGATAGAGGGCAGGGTAGCGCCCCGATTCGTCGCGTTCGAAGATGCTCTCGAACACGCGCTCCTGATAGTTGAGGCGCTGGTCCTCGCGCTCTTCGGCGTCGGGGCGCTCGAGGTCTTCCTGCGCGCCGCCCACCGCAGGCAGCACCTCCACCTGCTGGGCGACCGTGCGCAAGACGCCGCGCAACGCCTGCAACGCGCTCATGCCGCATCTCCCTCCGCGTCGCTCGGCGACGCACCCAGCTCCTGCAGGCTCTGTTGAATTTCGCGCAGCTCGGCGTCGGTCAGCCCCCACACCTGCGCCGCCGCGGCGTCAATCGCCTGCTCAATCGCCTTCAGCTCCTCCTGCGCCTGCTGGAACGCCTGCGCCGCCTGAAGCACCTGCGCTGCCGCTTCTGGGGGCAATCGGGACAGAACCTCGTCGGTTAGCTCGATGGTGTGCCCCTTGTCCGGTTCCGCGAGCAGGCTTTCGGGATCCCACTGACAGGCAATCGCGTGCGCCCGCGCCGACAGCTCCGCCAGTCGCTGGTGAACGGGGTTGCGAGGGTCAAAACGGGGGATGCGAATATGCTCCAGCACATGCATAGACCCCATGCTTTTGCCTCCTTCCTGGCTATAAGATGAAACCCCGAACTGGAAGGGCGAGGAGTTGACCAGCGCGGCGATATAGTGCGCCTCCTGCTCAGAATTACAATTCACGAGCGTTATCGTCTCTTGCGGCACAGCAGGTTTCCCTTCGTAAAACCCCACCACAGCTGCCTCTATTTGGGCAATTCGTGTCCACACCACCTTCCACTCGGCGAAGGTGTAGTTTCCCACTGCTCCATAGAAATAAAACGGTTCACCTCGCTGCAGGGCGCCTTTGACCATCGCGTCGGCACGCTCGCGCAGAATCTTCTCGAAGCGTTTCAGGTAGCCGTAGGTTTTGGGATAGCGTTGCTGCATCTCTGAGAACGGCATCACTTGTTCGGGATTCTGGGGCGTTCGGGGCACGATAATCCATGCGGAGGGTGTGGCGCGCCAGCGTTGCACATCGCGCCCGCGCAACAGGGGGTACAGCAGGTCGGGTTCAACGGCTTCGGTTACCTCGTCCACCTTGCGTTTCGCGCCTTCGGTGAGGTTGCGCACGACCACCAGCCCGTCGGGGCGCGTCATGGCTTGCTCCACCCAGTAGACCCCGTTCGCGCCGCCAGTGTTCGCTCCTTCACGCGCCTTATAGGCGGCGTTGCCCAGCACCTTGCGCAGGGCGTAGATTGCCTTCGGGCGCGCGGTGAGCCACTGGGAGGTGGGGTCATGCGGGTCTACGGGTTCGGCATGCAGGCTCAGGCGGCGGGTGGCAGCCTTCACTTCGTCCAGCGTGCTTTCGTAGGTGAACTTTTCGCCCCTGATTTTGCGCCAGAGCGTGTAGGGGATGGGATAGCGGGTTTCGCGCCCTTTCTGAAGGATGATTACGGCGGTGCGGTTGCTGGCGCCCTCGAATGGGTTCAGCGCGACCATGTCGTCCACCAGAATCACCTTGAGGGGCGTGTGGTCGGGCAGTTTGAATCGGCGGAAGCCTGCGCCTGCGGCGGTCTTCAGCAGGCTCTGGGTAATCACAAACCCCAGCTTGCCGTCGCGTTTGAGCAGTTTGTCCATCACCACGCAGGTCATCAGTGCGGAGAGGTCGACTTTCACCGCGCCCAGTCGGGGGCGTCCGCCCTTGAATTGCCCCGCGAGCTGATAGTGGCTCCAGAGGTCTTTCGTGTTGTCGCGGTAGCGATCGGGCAGGTGTTCCCAGTTGACCCATGGGGGATTGCCGACGATGTAATCGAACATGCCGACGGTGAGGGGGGCGAAGTTGTTTTTGAGCAGGCGCGCCCACAAGCCGTTCAACCCCCTGCGGTGCAGCTCCAGCAGTTGCTCATAGAGTCGGCGCAGTTGCTTGCGGTCGTCTTCGGTGAGCGCGACGCCCAGGTTCGAGGCGTGGTGCAGAAAGGCGTCGGGGTCCATCTCGCTACGCAAGCCAGCTTCCAGCAGGTCGCAGAAGCGGTCGAAGTGCTGGGGCGTGCAGAGCGCGCGGGGCACCATCAGCACGCCGACGGCGGTGGGGAACAGGTAGCAGTTCTGCACGAAGAGGTCTCTGCCTATCGCGGGCATCAGCACCGAGTCGGCGAGGTAGACGGGGATGGAGATGTCCCCGCGTCGGTGTTCGAGCAGGTCGGCAATCGCCAGCAGATAGTTCACGCGGGCGGTCAGCACCGCGAGCGGGTTGATGTCGAATCCGACCACATTGTGCAGGATGGCTTCGAGCAGGTCGGTTTCGGGCAGCATCAGCTGGCGTCCGAGCGCTTGCATGCGGGCAATCAGCAGCACGAGGAAGGTTCCAGAGCCGCAGGCGGGGTCCAGCCAGCGCGTTTCGAACAGTTTCTGGCGTAGTTTCGGTTCGGGCGTGTGGGGATCAAAGAGCGCGTTGTCCATCTGGGTGAGCAGGCGCTGGGCGAGCCAGTCGGGGGTCATTGGCATCAATTTAAGCCCTTTTGGGCTATAATCTTAGCATGCACAACGGCAACTGACATCTACTGAACAGCTGGAGAACATCCTGCGACGACTCTTGGACACCGAAGCCGACACACTCGCG
>JBBIQK010000012.1:0-51898 GCA_037442365.1 Armatimonadota bacterium
GTGTTGTGGTAGTTGCTGGGTGTGCGTGTCGGGGGATAGGGGGCGTTTGTGGGGTTGATTGGGGAAGGCATTCCAAAAATGGGGTGTGCCTTCCCCCAAGTGAACTCAAGTGATGTACCCTTACCAGGCGCGGGAGAGGGGCTGGGGGTGAGGGCAAAACGCGCGTGGCTCTGGCTGTAGATGCACGGCAATTATGAACTCTGACCGCGCAGTTGGTATTAGCCCGATTGCGCTGCCAGCGCGCGGAGGGGCAGGTTGTGTATCTCCAGCCGCTCCAGCGAGAGGCGTTCCCGTGCGTGGTCGATATCAATACCGATTACGCCCCCATCGGCGCCAAGATCGACCACAACGCCAGGCGCAATCTCTACCGAATCGACGCTCGCCGCCTCCCGCAACTCAATATACAGACTGTCCGTCTCCGGGTAGTAAGAGAGTCGCATCAGCTTGCCTCCGGCTTGAAATTACGGTCGGGAAACGCATTGTGTACGGTTTACCCGTCTTCTAAAGTGACCACGCGCAAGTATCGCCCCAGTTCAGGCACATACCCCCAGTAGCGTATCCTGCCATCGGGTTGCACCTCTTTTTTGAGCGGTTGCTGAATGATTTGTTCACACCACTCAGGCAGGATATAGGGACGCTTGCGAAGCACCTGTTCCACGAAGTAGCGCGTGGTTTTCACCCACAGAGAGTATACCTGCTTCCCGCATATATGCTACCGCCCCAGCGCCGCCATCGGCGAGGACTGAATCTCCACCTCGCATCCCAGATAGAGCGACTGCAACTGTTGCGGCGTGAGGTGAAGCGTCTCCACAATCCACGCGGGCAGGTCGAACCACCAGTCGTCGGGCGTGTCGGGCTGGCGCAGCAGGTGCGCGACATGGTTCGCCAGCACAACGACGGCGGTGAGCGGCGCGTCCTGCAGTCCGACAGGCGACTCGGCGTGATGGCAGCCGATGGCTTCCACGAGCTTTTCGGGGAAGCCCCAGTGCTGGCTCACGGCGCGTCCCACTTCAGCGTGGTCGCACCCGTACACCTGCCGCTCCGCCGCCAGTTCGGGCACGCCATGCGCGAGCGACTCCTCCACCTGCTCATAGGGCGCGTCGCCATAGCGATCGAGCAGTGGCTTGCCAATGTCGTGCAAAAGCCCCGCGGTGTACGCCTCGTCCGGCGAGACGCCCGATACCTGCGAGGCAATCAATCGCGCGCAGAGCGCCGTGTCTATCGAGTGGCGCCACCACTTGCCCCGACGCAGGTTCTGCCGATCGGTCTTGCCCACGAACAGGTCAAACACGCTCACAGTCATCGCCAGATTGCGCACCGCCTTGAACCCCAGCAGCACCACCGCGTCTTTGATGGAGGCAATCTTGCGCGAGAAGCCGTAGTACGCCGAGTTGACCGTGTTCAGCACGCGCGTGGACATCCCCTGATCGATGCTAATCAGCCGCTCCAGATCCCGGACATTCGCGTTCGGGTTGCTGGTGAGGTGGATAATCTGATGCACCACCTGCGGCAATACGGCGAGGTCTTTCACCTTCTGTAGAATCTGATTCGCTGATTGCGTTTGCGTAAGCATAGTAGCCTCCTATCCGCTGTAGATGACGCGCACAATCTCTTCGAGGCTCGTGCGCCCCAGCAGCACTTTCTGCAGGGCGTCCTCTTTGAGCAGGCGCAAGCCATGCTCGACGGCGACCTTCTGGATGGCATACGCCGCCGCGTGCTTGAGAATTAAATCGCGCACGGGGTCCGACATCACCAGCAGCTCGTGGATGCCCGTGCGCCCTTTATAGCCCGTGTTTTTGCAGTTTTCACAGCCTTTTGCGCGATAGATGGTCATCTCGTGCAGGTTCGACGGCGGCGTGAACCCGTAGCGACTGAACTCCGACTCGGTGGGCTGGTACGGCTCCTTGCAACGGGGGCAGAGCGTGCGCACGAGCCGCTGCGCCAGCACCGCAATCAGCGACGAGGCAATCATAAACGGCTCGACGCCCATCTCGGTCAGGCGGGGCGGCGCACTCGAGGAGTCGTTCGTGTGCAGAGTCGACAGCACCAGGTGCCCCGTGAGCGCGGCTTCAATCGCGATTGTCGCCGTCTCACGATCGCGCATCTCGCCCACCATGATAATATCGGGGTCCTGACGCAGCATCGACCGCAACGCGCTGGCGAAAGTCAGCCCCGCCTTCGGGTTTACCTGCACCTGATTGATGCCCGGCAGCTCGTACTCCACGGGGTCTTCCGCCGTGATGATGTTGACCAAGCCCGTGTTCAGCTTCGAGAGGATGGAGTAGAGCGTAGTGGACTTGCCCGACCCTGTGGGTCCCGTCACGAGGATAATCCCATACGAGCGGCTGATGACCTCTTCCAGCAGGGCGAGCGTATCGGGCAGGAAGCCGAGCTTGTCAAGACCGACCCGCACGCTGGACTTGTCCAGCACGCGCATCACTATCTTCTCGCCATAGATGCATGGCAGGGTAGAGACCCGGAAGTCGTACTCGCGCCCATCGATGGTCGCGCTGATGCGGTTGTCCTGGGGAACGCGCTTCTCGGCGATGTCCATATCGGCGAGGATTTTGAAGCGCGAGGTGAGCGACGCCTGCACCCGCTTGGGCAGCACCATCGAATCGATCATCACGCCATCGATGCGGTAGCGCACCTTGACGCACTCGCGCGTTGGTTCGATATGGATGTCGCTCGCGCCGTCGGTGATTGCCTGCGTGATAATCATGTTCGCCAGGCGCACCACGGGCGCATCGTCGGCGATTTCGCGCAGCTCCTCCGCCGAAAGCTCCTCCTCCGCGTTCTCGTGCAGGAGCATCTCGCTCTCGCCGAGATCGCGCATCAGTTCCTTAACGGTGTCCGAGACGGCGCTGTCGGTGCGGTACAGGCGTTTGAGGGCGTTTTGGATGTCCTCTTCGGTGGCGATGGCGGCTTCGATTTCGTGTTTGGTGTGCTGGCGGATTTCATCGATGGCAAAGATGTCCAGCGGGTCTGCCATCGCCACCAACAGGCGTCCGTTCTCTCTGGCGACGGGCACGGCGCGATGGCGTTTCGCCATTTCGGGGGTGAGCATCGGGGCGAGCTGCGGGTCGGGCGGCGTGTCCACCAGGTCCACAAACGGCACCCCCCAGTGCTGCCCCATCACGCGCACGCGATCTTTCTCGGTGATGTGTCCGAGCTGCACCAGCAAGTGTTCCAGCGGCAGCGGCACGCCTTCCTGCTGTTTCTGGAGCGCGTCATGGAGCTGCTGCTCGGTGATAAGCCCCATCTGCAGGAACAGGTCGGCGATTCCCACGAAGCCCGTTGCGCCTCCGTGCCCCATCGTCAAGGGGGGTTATTCCATATCAGGGAGGGATTTTCGCAGGGCGAGAAAAACAAAACGCCCGAGCGCTTGGGGAAAGTCCGTTTCGGAGCCGCCTTCCCACAGAGCGTCGCTTCGAAGCTTCAGAGCCTTAACCGACGTTGCCGCCGATCCGAAGGCGTCCTATCACTCCTCGAGTAAGCGCTCTGGTTCCGAGCGTTCCTATCCGCTGCTTGCGATTGCCTTTGCTGGGGCGCAGGCTCTCGCATAACTCCTCGCGCGTCTCTCGCCGCCGCTTGCGCAAACGACGCATTCAGACTCCGCGAGGCTCCCAGCGGCAGGGGCATTCCCTCTGCACTCGGGCTACGCCGTCGGGTCTCCCCAACAGCATAGATATTATAGCACATCGCCGCCCAATTTGTCAAGGGGTTAAGGGGAGATTAAGGCGAATTTCGCGAAATTCCCGTAATTTTGCGGGGCATTAGAGTTTTCTGAGGTTCTAAAATATCTGACGCAAATATCGGCTCAGGCTGACGCCCGGCAGAATGTCCGCCCCCACGAGACACTTCAGCAGATACCAGAGCGCAAACGCGCTCAGTCCCAGTACCGTCAGAAACACCCCAAGCGCAACGCCGCCGATAAGTCGGGCTGTGCCCTCGCGCACGGCTTGACGGCGGTCGTACAGCACCTCGCGCGTCTCGCGCCGACGGTCGACGCCAAACAGGAACACAAAGTAGAACTGCGTGAAGTAGAGCGGAATGACGCCGCGCAGGTCGAGCGCGTGCTTGCGGGGCGCGGTCTGGAACGCCTGTTTGAGGGAATCATACTGCTCTGGCGTGAGGCTGCGCAGCGTCTCTGGCGGGATCGCTTCCCAGAGGTGCTGCGTCAGCACATCGCGTTCGGGGTCGGGAGTCGCCGCGCCCGTGAAGGCGTCTTCCAGAGCCTTGCCTGCATCCCAGCGGTTGCGTACCTGCGCCATCAGGGGGTACTATCGGCGGCGGCAGGCGATTTTTGCAGGGGGACAATACGAATCCGCCGCAGAGAGTCGGCCGCGGCTGTGAGGCGAACTTCGTAGAGATGGCTTACAGGCGGGCGCGCGCCGCCCTGCTCCAGCCGCTCCGCCCACTCGACGGCGATAATCCCGCCGCGCTCCAGCGCCTCCTCGAGCCCCAGTGTGTGCAACTGGGCGGCGGTCTCAAGGCGGTAGAGGTCGACATGAAAAAACGGCAGCCCGTGCAGGCGCGGCGGCTGCTGGATGGTGTATTCGTGAATCAGCGTGAAGGTCGGGCTGCGGACGGGTTCGGCGATGCCCAGTCCGCGCGCCAGCCCGCGCACGAAGGTGGTCTTGCCCGCGCCCAGATCGCCGTGCAACAGAATGACCGTATCGGGTGCGAGCGCCTGCGCCCAACGCGCCGCAAACGCTTCGGTCGCCGCAGGGCTGTCCGAAACAAACTCAGTCGAGGTCGTCGTCATAGCGCTCGAAGCGAATCAGCAGCATCTGGGGGTCGACGGGCAGGTTATGTTCGTGAATCAGTTGCAGGATGCGCATGTTGGTCTGCGACACGACTTCGGACATTTCGCGGTTCATCTGTTCGATGCGCTCCAGCAGGCGCAGGATAATCTCCACGCCCGCGAGGTTCACGCCGAGTTGCTGGGTCAGTCGCTGGATGCGGCGCAGGCGGGCGATGTCCGCCTCGGAGTAGAGGCGCTTGCTATTGCCCACGCGATGGGGTTGCACCAGCCCCAGCCGCTCGTAGAGGCGCAGGGTCTGGGGATGCAGCCCGCACATGCGCGCCGCAACGCCAATCAGGTAGACAGGCTCCTCCGAAGGCGTTTTTTTGTCCTTCATACCTTCACCTCCTGTGTGGCTCGCAGGCGGCGCAGCTCTTCGAGCAGTTCGCGCTCGCGCGGGGTGAGCTGTTTGGGCACGGTGATTCGCGCGCGGGCATACAGGTCGCCGATTTTGCCCTTGCCCAGCGGCAGCCCTTTGCCCGCGAGGCGGAAGCGCGTGCCGCTCTGGGTGCCCGCAGGGACGCGCATCCTGACCGCGCCGTGCGGCGTCTGCACTTCCACTTCGCCGCCTAAGATTGCCGTGAGGTAATCGACATCCACTTCGGTGTAGAGGTCGTCGCCCTTGCGTTCGAAGCGCGGGTCGGGCGCGATTTTGAGACGCAGGTACAGGTCGCCGCGCTGTCCGTTCGCGCCCGCGGCGCCCTCGCCCGCGAGCCGCAACCGCTGTCCTTCCGCAACGCCCGCTGGGATACTGACCGTAAGGGTGCGCACGCGCGGCACGACGCCTGAGCCGCGACAGGTCGGGCACGGCGCGCCCGTGACGCCCGCGCCGTCGCATTCGTCGCAGTGCATCTCCAGCCCGAACATGCCGAATCGTCGCCGCCCCGCGCCGCCGCAGGCGCGACAGGTCTGCCGTCGGTTGGGCGCGATGCCCGTCCCGCCACAGGTATTGCACGGCTCATCCTGACTCAGCTGGATGGTGCGCGTCGCGCCGCGAATCGCCTCCTGCAGGCTAATCTCGAGCGTCTGCTCAATATCGCGCGGGGCGCGCTGCACGCGCAGTCCGCCGCCGCCGAACCCGCCGCCGCGCAACAGGTTCTCGATAAACTCGCCGAAATCGCCGAACCCGAACGGCGATTCGAAGCCCCCGGGCGGGAAGTTGTCGCCGTACTGCTCGCGCATGCGCTGATAGGCTTGCCATTGCTCGCCGTAGCGGTCATACGCGGCGCGCTTTTCGGGGTCAGAAAGCACCTGGTAGGCTTCGTTAATCTCTTTGAACTTCTCTTCGGCGGTCCTGTCGCCGGGATTGACATCGGGGTGATACTGGCGCGCGAGTTTGCGGTACGCCGCCTTGATTTCCTTCTCGGTAGCGTCCCGCGATACGCCCAGAATCTGATAGTAGTCCTTGAACTCGCGCATGGCGTCCACCCCCTATGGACGCGGCGGTCGCGCCGCCGCGCCCGAATGGTTTACTTCTCCTCGCGGTACTCGGCGTCGATCACATCGTCGCCGCCTGGTGTTGTGCCGCTGGTCGCGCCTGCCGTCGCCGCGCCCGTGTCGCCAGTGTAGCCCGCGGTGCGCTGCTGGTAGAGCTGCTCGGTGATGCGGTAGGTGAGGCTCTCCAGTTCGCTCATCAGGCTGATTGCGCGTTCGGCGTTCTGCTGCTGAATCGCCTCGCGGATGTCGCGCACCAGCGCCTCGGCGCGTTCGCGGTCGCTCGCGCTGATCGATTCGCCCTGCTCCTTGAGCAGGCGTTCGGTATCGATGGCGAGTCGCTCGGCGCGGTTGAGTTGCTCGGCTTGCTCGCGCTGCTGACGGTCGCGCTCGGCGTTCGCCTCCGCCTCGCGCACCATGCGCTCCACCTCTTCACGGCTGAGGTTGGTCGAGCCCGTGATGCGGATGCTCTGCTGGCGTCCTGTGCCGAGGTCTTTCGCGGCGACCTGCAGGATGCCGTTCGCGTCGATGTCGAAGGTCACCTCAATCTGGGGCACGCCCGCGGGCGCGGGAGGAATGCCGTCCAGATGGAACACACCGAGCAGCTTGTTGTCGCGCGCCATCGGACGCTCGCCCTGATAGACGCGTACCTCGACGCTCGTCTGCCCGTCGGCGGCGGTGGTAAAGATTTCGCTCTTGCGCGTTGGGATGGTCGTGTTGCGCGGAATCAGCACGGTGAAGATGCCGCCCTTGGTCTCGATGCCCAGCGAGAGGGGCGTCACATCGAGCAGCACGATGTCCTTGACCTCGCCCGACAGCACGCCCGCCTGGATCGCCGCGCCGATGGCGACCACCTCGTCGGGGTTCACGCCCTTGTGCGGCTCCTTGCCTGTAATCTGGCGCACCATCTCCTGCACCTTCGGGATGCGCGTCGAGCCGCCCACCAGCACCACCTCGTCGATGTCGCTGGGCTTAAGCCCCGCATCCTCCAGCGCGCGGAAGATGGGTCCCTTGAGCCGCTCGAACAGGTCCGCGCACAGGTCTTCGAACTTCGCGCGGGTGAGCGTCATATCGAGGTGCTTGGGACCGCTCGCGTCCGCCGTGATGAAGGGCAGGTTAATCGTGGTGGTGGTCACGGTCGAGAGTTCGATTTTGGCGCGTTCAGCGGCTTCCTTGAGCCGTTGCAGCGCCTGCCGATCCTGGCGCAGGTCGATGCCATGTTCCTTTTTGAACTCGCCGGCGAGGTGGTCCACGATGCGCTGGTCAAAATCGTCGCCGCCTAGGTGCGTGTCGCCCGAGGTGGACTTGACCTCGAACACGCCGTCGCCGACCTCCAGAATCGACACATCGAAAGTACCGCCGCCCAGGTCGAACACGAGGATGGTCTCGTTGCTCTTTTTATCGAGTCCGTAGGCGAGCGCGGCGGCGGTCGGCTCGTTGATGATGCGCAACACTTTCAGCCCTGCGATTTCGCCAGCGTTTTTGGTGGCGGTGCGCTGCGCGTCGTTGAAGTAGGCGGGCACGGTAATCACCGCCGCGTCGACCGTCTCGCCCAGATAGGCTTCGGCGTCTGCCTTGAGCTTTTGCAGCACCATCGACGAAATCTCTTCGGGGCGCAGGGTTTTGTCGAGCGCAGGGATCTGCACCGCCGCGTCGCCCTTGCTGTCGGCAACCACCTTGTAGGGCACGCGCGCGCGCTCTTCGGCGACCTCATCGTAGCGCCGCCCGATGAACCGCTTGATGGAGAAAATCGTGTTTTCGGGGTTCACGACCGCCTGGCGCTTGGCGGGCGCGCCAATCAGCCGCTCGCCCGTTTTGGTGAAGCCGACCACCGACGGACATAGCCGACCGCCCTCCGCCGTCGGAATCACCACCGGCTCGCCGCCTTCCATCACGGCAATCACCGAGTTCGTCGTTCCCAGGTCAATACCCACAACCTTACCCATACATCAGCCTCCTATCGTTATTTTCGTGCGCTGCGGAAAAGTTCCACAGCCATAGATACCTGCATTTCGGATGGAAAGTTCCCGTTTTTTTGAGTAGCGTGATTATACCTGACTTGAGTATGGTATTGTCAAGTGCTGGGGAGTATTTTCGTGAAAGACGGCTCAAGCCATTGGTTGTTTCCAGCCGCCCCAGAGCCTACAAATCCAGCGCGTTCTGCTCCTCGGCAGGCTGCGCCCGCGTCGCCTGCGCCACGCCCATCAACAACGCCGCGCTGGGAATCGCAAACCCCTCGCCGCGCAGCACCTGCTCCACCGTGCGTATCTGCAGGCGGGGCAGGCGCAGATTGCCCAGCGGCGTCGTGTAAAAGCCCGCCTGCTCCGCCTCCTGCGCCATATCGCCCGTGGGCGGCTCCAGCGCCACAAACAGTCCCAGCGTTGCCCCCTCACGCTCCAGAACCCCACG
This sequence comes from Armatimonadota bacterium, assembly GCA_037442365.1. GTDB lineage: Bacteria > Armatimonadota > Fimbriimonadia > Fimbriimonadales > GBS-DC > GBS-DC. The sequence goes on from JBBIQK010000012.1 coordinate 8,651, forward strand.
AAAATCGCGAATGTCCTTCACTCCCACACGCCCGCTCTTGACCTGGATGAGCGCGCGTTTGGGGTCTTTCAAATCGTCCTTGAAAAACAGCACGCCGTCGATGCCCGTGTCTTTGCCTTTTTTGTCCTGATAAGGGCGGGCGCGCGGAATCAGCCCAATCGCCCACTTCTGGAACTCGTCGCGGTCCTGCAGGGCGAGGGCGCGGGCGTCTTCCACGCTGGTCGGCTCGCCCACCACACGGTAGTGGACGCCCTCCTTGAGGTCGAACATATCGCTGAGGCGGTACTTGATGAGCGCAATCGTCAGATGGGTGACGTCGATGCCAATCCAGCGGCGGTTGAGCTTCTGCGCGGCGACGATGGCAGTACCACAGCCGCAGAAGGGGTCTAACACCGCATCGCCTTCGTTGCTGGAGGCGTGAATGATGCGCTCCAGCAGGGCAAGCGGCTTTTGGGTGGGGTAGCCCAGCAGCTCGGACGCAGCGGTGCGCGTGCCGAACCCCAGAATATCGCTCCACACGCAACCGACGGTCGCTTTCGCTTCGTCCAGATAGTACTTCAGGTACTCCCTGCCCGACTCCGAGGTGTGGATTCGCCCTTCGGCGCGGAATTGTTCCCACATGGCGTCGCTGTAGTTGCCGCGCTGCACCGCCTTGTAGCGCCCGCGCTCGTCCTCGTAGCGGTAGGTGCGCTTCTGCTCTTCCGTAAGCGGCAGGTACTGCTGATGAAAGGCGTAGGTATCAGATTTCGTGTAGAAGAGGATAACATCGATATTGCGCGGCCACTGACGGCTGACGCGCTTGCCGCCCTTGCCCGCAGGGTCGCGCACCCACACAATTCCATTTCGAAAGTTGCCCGCCCCAAAAATCACATCCAGCATCACCTTCAGGTAATGGCTTGCGGTCGGGTCGCAGTGCAGGTACAGACTGCCCGTCGGCTTCAGCACGCGGTGCAGCTCCACCAATCGCGGCGCCATCATCACAAGGTACGCCGTGAGGTCGTTGCGTCCCAGTGTCTCCACAAAGCCCTGCACCAGCCGCACCAGCGCGGGCAGCGGGCAGGTCAGGCAGAACTCGTCATAGGCGCGTTCGCTCCACTGCCATGTGTCGGTGAAGGCTTTGATTCGTCCCTGCGCGGGTTCGCCCGACTGCTCGCGGAACAGCAGGTTGTAGTCGCGGTTGCTGTTGAAGGGCGGGTCGAGGTACACCAGATCGACGCACTCGTCGGGCAGGTACTTGCGCATCACCTCCAGGTTGTCGCCGTAGTAGAGCGTATTGTCCTTCACAGTAAAAAAATTGTACCTGAAGCGTCCCACCCGCCTACTCTTGAGGTCTGTGCCTTGCTACAGAAGAGATGGCTGGAACCGTTCCTGTCGAAGCGCAGCCAGTCTGCGCTGGTTTTCCGTAGCCTGTGCATCGTGCCCAAAATCAAGCGCAGGATGCGCTGGCTATTTATACCAAACGCGTGGTCATAGTTCGCAAAGCGGCGACTTATGGAGTGCGGGAGCGGAGCTTCAACACTCCAAAGTAGCAAATCGCGGGCAACAGCACGCCTCTGCAGGCGCGTGCGAGACAATTAACGAACTTTGACTGCGCAGTTGGCACGAGTGGCTGCTTAACCCCATGATAACACTGTCCCTCGTACAATTACAGCACTATGAAACGCGGGTTTACACTGATTGAGCTGCTGGTCGTAATCGCGATAATCGCCATTCTGGCGGCGATATTGTTCCCCGTGTTCGCGCGTGCGCGTGAGAGCGCGCGCACCACGACCTGTCTTTCGAATGTGCGTCAGATCGCTACAGGCATTATGATGTATATTCAGGACTACGACGAGACCTACCCCGCCGCGACGAATATCTCCCGTGCGTTTAACACCCAGTGGCCCCAGTTGCGAACGCTTGTGCAGCCGTATGTGAAGAACGACAAAATCTGGTTTTGCCCCTCAGAGCCGCGCCCCAGCGTGTGGGAGCAGGATGGGTTCAGCACAGGCGACCCCAGCTATCGAGGCGCGGGCACCTCGTATGCCTACAAGTCGCGCCTGATTAGTGATTGTCCCCCGAACACACCCGCGAACTGTCGCGGCAACCTCGCGGGCGTGCCGCAAGCCGCGATCGACAACCCTGCAAGCATTTGGCTCTTCTGGGACGCCGACTCCGACTACAGTCGCCATACGGACAAGTCCCGAACGGGCTATCTGGGCGCGCCAGACTGCCGCTGGGCAGGCGGCACGAAGGGGCAGATGGCAGCCTACGCGGACGGACACGCCAAACTGACGATGGGCATCCCGCGCCCGCAGTGGTACGAGAACATGGCGCTGGACGGTAGAAACTACATCCCCTTCGCAGGCTGTCCGTAGTCTGTTCAACTGCGAGGGGCGCGCCCTGCGTCCCTCGCGCCCCTAAAATCGCACTACCCGCGCGCTATCAACGCCCTCTAACTGGCGAATCCCTTCAAACGCCTCTGGCGGGATGGGGTTGTCCAGCTGCAGAATCATCACGGCGCGCCCGCCCATCGACTCGCGCCCCACATGCATCCCCGCGATGTTCACCTGATGGCTGCCCAGCAGCGTGCCCACGCGCCCGATGATGCCCGGACGGTCCTGATGCTCGGTCAGCAGCAGGATTCCGTCGGGGCGGATGTCCACGAACAGTCCGTTCAGGTGCGTGATTCGCAAGTCGGCGCGCCCGAACACCGTGCCCGTGAGTTGCTGTGCGCCGCTGGCGGTGTGCGCGGTAAGGGTGAGTGTGTCGGGGTAGAGTTCCGTTTCGGGGCGCACGCTCCACTCTAAATGCACGCCGCGCTGCTGGGCAATCAGCGGGGCGTTGACGAGGTTCACAGGCGCGTCGGTCGTGCGCTGGAGCAGCCCCGCGAGCGCGGCGCGGGCAATCACATCCAGCGGCAGGTCGCCCCACTCGCCCGAAAACAGGGCGTGCAGGCGTTCAATCGGCGCGTCGGCGAGCTGGCTGTGCAGGACGCCCATGCGCTTCGCCAGCTCCAGATAGGGCGATACGCGCGCCATCAGCTCGGCGGGGATGGGCGGCAGGTTCACAGGGCTGCGCGGCGCGCCGCCCTGCAACACCGCCACAATCTGCTCCGCCACATCGACGGCGACCTTCACCTGCGCCTCCACCGTCGACGCGCCCAGATGCGGGGTCAGCACATTCTGCGGCTGGCGCAGCAGCTTCAGGTCGGCGGGGGGCGGCTCGGTCGGGAACACATCGAGCGCCGTGCCCGCCACATGCCCCGATTCGATGAACTCCGCCAGCGCGTCGGCGTCGATCAGCTCGCCCCGCGCGCAGTTGATGAGGCGCACGCCCGGTCTGGTCAGCGCGAGCGTCTGGCGGTTGAGCAGATGGCGCGTTTCGGGGGTCAGCGGCGCGTGCAGGGTAATAAAGTCGCTTTCGCGCAGCAGCGTCTCCAGCGAGGCAGGCTCCGCGCCCAGCTGGCGGATGTGCGCGTCGGGCACGAACGGGTCATACGCCAGGATGCGCATCCCGAACGCCCGCGCGCGCCGCGCCACCTCGCGCCCGATCTTGCCCAGCCCCAGCACCCCCAGCGTCTTGCGCGAGAGTTCCACGCCCGTGAACTGCGTGCGTTTCCATTCGCCCGCGCGTAGCGAGCGGTCTGCCTGGGGGATGTTGCGGGCGAGCGCGAGCAGGTGCGCCAGTGTCAGCTCCGCGGCGGCGATGGTGTTGCCCTCGGGCGAGTTGACCACCACAATCCCGCGCTGGGTCGCCGCCTCCACATCGATATTGTCCACGCCGACGCCCGCCCGCCCGATGACCTTCAGGCGTCTCCCAGCGGCGATGACCGCCGCGTCCACGCGCGTCTGGGAGCGCACCATCAGCGCGTCGTACTCGCCTATCCGCGCCAGCAGCGCTTCGCGCGACAGGTTCGGCGCGTAGTCCACATCCGCCGCCTGACGCAACACCGCCAGCCCTTCCTCCGCAATCGGGTCGCTCACCAGCACGCGCATCGCCCAAAAGTGTACCCAAGTGGGTATAATCGCGCTGACGAAGGAGCGACGACTATGGCAACCACCGTAGCAACAACGAAGCAACGGAGCTGTTCGTTTCTGATGGAGCCTGCGCCCGCAGGCAGCACTTTTACCCCCGAAGACTTCGATTCCGAGACACGCCTGATGGGCAAGGCGGCGGACGACTTCGTACGCAACGAGGTGCTGCCCCTGCTGCCCGAAATCGAGCAGGCGAAAGAAGGGTTGATGCGCGAGTTAGACCACAAGATGGGCGAACTGGGCTTCACCGCCGCCGAAGTGCCCGCGCATTATGGCGGGCTGGACTTGCCCAAGACGACCGTCGCGCTGATTGTCGAGAAGCTGGGCGCGGAGCCTGCGACCTGCCTGACGCTACAGGCGCACGCGGGGCTGGCAATCCTGCCGCTGGTGCTGGAGGGCGCGCCCGCGCAGAAGGAGCGCTACCTGCCCAAACTTGCGTCGGGCGAGTGGTGCGGCTCGTTTTGCTTGAGCGAGACGGGCAGCGGCTCCGACGCGCTGGCGATGCGCACCCGCGCCGTGCCCGTCGAGGGCGGCTATCGGCTCACAGGCGAGAAGATGTGGGTCACCAACGCGGGCTTCGCCGACCTGTTCACCGTGTTCGCCAAGCTCGACGGCGAGCAGTTCACGGCGTTTCTGGTGGAGCGCACGGCGCAGGGCGTATCACTGGGGCGCGAGGAGCATAAAATCGGCTTGCACGGCTCCAGCACGCGGCGCGTGGCGTTCGAGAATGTGTTCGTGCCCGCCGAGAACCTGCTGGGCGAGGTCGGCAAGGCGCACTACATCGCGCTCAACACGCTGAACCTGGGGCGCTACAAGATGGCTGCCAGCGCGCTGGGCACGGGCAAGTACGCGCTGGAGGTTGCTGCGCGCTACGCCAAAGACCGCCAGCAGTTCGGGCAGCCCATCGCTAACTTCGGGCTGATTCGCAGCAAGCTCGCGCGGATGGCGACGCACCTGTTCGCGCTGGAGAGCATGCTCTACCGCACAGGACACCTGATGCAGGCGTGGTTCGAGCCGATTCACGACCTGCCGCCCGACTATCCGGAGCTGCATCTGCGCTATCGCGAGGCGGCGTCGGAGTACGCGGGCGAGTGCGCCCTGCTGAAGTTCTACGGCACGGAGGTACAGTACCTGTGCGCCGACGAGGGCGTGCAGATTCACGGCGGCTACGGCTACACGGAAGACTTCCCCATCGCCAAGATTTTCCGCGAGTCGCGCGTGCCGCGCATCTACGAGGGCACGAACGAGATTAACCGCCTGAACTTCACGCAGCACCTGATTCGGCAGATGACGCGGGCGGGGTTGCCCCTGCTGGAGGCGGCGCGGGCGCAGGCGTCGGCGCTGACCGCCGATCTGTCGACAGACGCCGAGGGACTGTTGCACGCGCTCGCGGCGCAGTTCCGCGCGGCGACGCTCGTGGCGTTCCAGCGGGCGTGGGAGGCGTATGGCGACCACCTGCGCGAGCAGCGTCAGGAGGTCGCCGCCGCGATTGCCGAGCTGGCGGTCTACGCCTACGGGCTGGAGAGCATCGTTGCGCGGCTGCCCAAGTTGCAGGGCGCGCAGGCGGAGGCGGGCATGCTGATGGCGCTGCTGTTTGCCCGCGAGGGCGCGTTTGGCGTACGCGAGCGGCTGGCGCTGGTGCTGGACGCGCTGGACATGCACGGGGCGACGCCGCAGATGCCCCTCCCGCGCCTCGACGGGGTTGACCTTGCCAACCGACTCGCCGCGCATGTGCTGCAGCGCGACGGCTACCCGATTGGGTAGGCGCAGGTGGTATTACAGGGGCTGCGGCGCAGGGTGTGCGCCCAGCTCGGTCGCGGCGCGCCCTCCAGCCTCCCGACGCGCCCGATACTCCAGCGCGGCGCGCACCAGCCCCACAAACACCGGATGCGGGCGGTTCGGACGCGACTTGAACTCTGGATGGAACTGCCCCGCCAGGAAAAACGGATGGTCGGGCAGCTCAACCATCTCCACCAGGCGGTTGTCGGGCGACACGCCGCTGAACACCAGCCCATGGCGCTCCAGCAGGGCGCGGTACTCGTTGTTCACCTCGTAGCGGTGGCGGTGGCGCTCATAAATCACCGTGTCGCCGTACACACGCGCCGCCAGCGAGTCGGGCAGCAATCGGCACGGGTACGCGCCCAATCGCATCGTGCCGCCCTTGTCGTCCACGCTGCGCTGTTCGGGCAGCAGGTGTATCACGGGGTGCTGCGTGTCGTGGTCGACTTCCTCTGTGTGCGCGCCTTCCAAGCCCGCCACATTCCGGGCGAACTCGATTACCGCCATCTGCATCCCATAGCAGATGCCGTAGAAGGGCACGCGGTTCTCGCGGGCGTAGCGAATGGCGTTCAGCTTGCCCTCCACACCGCGCGCGCCGAACCCATGCGCCACGAGGATGCCGTCCACATCCGCCAGCCGCTCCGCCGCGTCCACCGACTCCAGCTCCGACGAATCGACCCATTCAATCTCGACCGCCGCGTCGTTCGCTGCGCCCGCGTGGTGGAACGACTCGGCGATGCTGATGTACGAATCGCGGTTTTCGATATACTTGCCCACAAGCGCGATTCGGCAGCGGGCGCGGGGCTGCTTGAGACGCGCGACCATCTCTTCCCATGCGCTCAGGTCGGGCGGCAGGTCGGGCAGCCCCAGACGACGCAGGGCGAGTCGCGCCAGCCCCGCCCGCTCAAACAGCAGCGGAATCTCGTAGATGGTCTCCACATCGAGCGATTCGATGACCGCGTTATGCGCCACATCGGTGAACAGCGAGATTTTGCCGCGCACATCTTCGGGCAGCTGGGTGCGCGTGCGACATATCAGCACATCGGGCGTGATGCCGATTTCGCGCAACTTAATCACGCTGTGCTGGGTGGGTTTGGTCTTAATCTCGTCCCAGCGCCCGACGGTGGGGATGAGAGTCACATGGATATACATCACATTCTCCGCGCCCGCGTCCTTGCGGAACTGGCGGATGGCTTCCAGGAAGGGCAGGCTCTCGATGTCGCCGACCGTGCCGCCCACCTCCGCAATCACGATGTCGGCGTTCTGCTCGCGCCCGACACGGCGAATATGCTCCTTGATTTCGTCGGTGATGTGCGGAATAACCTGCACCGTCGCGCCTAAGTATTCGCCGCGCCGCTCCTTGTCGATGACCGACTTATAGACGCGCCCCGTGGTGAGATTGGAGTTGCGCGTGCAGTTCACATCGAGAAACCGCTCGTAATGCCCCAGGTCGAGGTCGGTTTCTGCGCCGTCGTCGGTGACGAACACCTCGCCGTGCTGGTAGGGGTTCATCGTGCCCGCGTCGACATTGATGTAGGGGTCCATCTTGAGGGGGGCGACGGTGTAGCCCCTGCTGCGCAGGAGCCTGCCTAAACTGGCGGCGGCGATGCCTTTGCCGATGGAACTCACGACGCCGCCCGTCACAAAAATGTATTTGGTGTTCGACACGCGCGCTGCCTCCTTAATGCGCGGGAAGTATACCTGAATAGCGGGCGGCGCGCCCTGCAGGGTAGAATATACAACGGAGTCGGCGATGAAGGCGCGTGTGAACTTTTTGAGAGACCTGCTTATACGCAACTACGAGGGCAGCCGCTGGCACAGTTTCCGAACCGCTGTGCGCGACCTGACAGAAGAGGAAGCCCTGTGGGTTCCACCAACGGGCTACAAAGGGTACCACTGGGCAGACGGCAGCATCTTGAAAATCATTTTCCACACAGGCGCAGACAAGCTGGTGCAAATCTCCACCGCGTTTGGCGAGGGGGGCGTCGACTGGCGGGCGATGGAGCTGCGCTTCCGCGCGATGGGCGGCAACCTGAACGCCGCGCTCCAGATTGCGCAGGAAGGCTACGAGACCACCCTGGATGCACTTGCGCCGCTGACCGACGACGACCTCGAAGTGGAGCGCCCCTACTACGGCGGCGGGCGCATGAGTACGGGCGACCTGTTCCTGATGCTCGCCGAACACGATGTGTATCACGCGGGGCAGATTATCTACATCCGCTGTATGTACGCTGCACAGAAGGGGAAATAGCCATGCAGAAGAAGACGGTGCGCGATATCGCGGTGCAGGGTAAGCGTGTGCTGGTGCGCGTGGACTTCAATGTGCCGATGCAGGACGGGCAGATTACCGACGACCGCCGTATTCGCGAGTCGCTGCCGACGATTCAGTACCTGCTGGAGCAGGGGGCGACGGTGATTCTGATGTCGCACTTCGGGCGTCCGAAGGGGCAGCGCGACCCGAAGTATAGCCTGCGCCCCGTGGCGGAGCGACTGAGCGCACTGCTGGGGCGTCCCGTGCAGTTTTTCGAGGACTGCATCGGCGAGTCGGTGGAAGCGGGCGTCGCGAGCCTGCCCCCGAACGCCGTTGCACTGCTGGAGAATGTGCGCTTCTATCCGCAGGAGGAGGCGAACGACCCTGAGTTTGCGCGCGCGCTGGCGCGGTTGGGCGAGGTGTATGTGAACGACGCCTTCGGCTCGGCGCATCGAGCGCACGCCTCCACCGAGGGCGTCGCGCACTACCTGCCCGCCGTCGCAGGCTTGCTGATGGAAAAGGAGCTGCGCTATCTGGGGCAGGCGCTGGCGAACCCTGAACGCCCCTTCGTCGCGATTCTGGGCGGCGTGAAGGTGCATGACAAAATCGGCGTCATCCAGAACCTGCTGCCCAAAGTGGACAAACTGCTGATTGGCGGCGGGATGGCGTTCACCTTCCTCAAGGCGCAGGGCTACGAGATTGGCAAATCGCTGCTGGACGCCGAGAGCCTCGCGTTCGCCGCGCAGATGCTCCAGCAGGCAGGCGAGAAGATTGCGCTGCCGACCGATGTGGTGGTTGCCCCGGCGCTGGAGGCGAGCGCGCCGACCCGTACCGTGCCCGTGAGCCAGATTCCACCCGACCAGATGGGGCTGGACATCGGCGCGGAGACGGCGCGGGCGTTCGGCGAGATTGTGCGAGGCGCGCGCACCGTTGTGTGGAACGGACCGCTGGGCGCGTTCGAGACCCCGCCATTTGAGCAGGGCACGCGCGCCGTGCTGCACGCGCTCGCCGAGTCGGGCGCGGTTTCGATACTGGGCGGGGGCGACACCGCCGCCGCCGCCGAACAGCTCGGCTTCGCCGACAGGATGACCCACATCTCCACAGGCGGCGGCGCGTCGCTGGAGTTTCTGGAGGGCAAACCCCTGCCCGGCGTCGCCGCGCTGCTGGACGCCTGAAATTCGGCAGCTAAAACCTCAATTCGCGGCAGGAATTGGGCAAAAAGGCTCGTAATTACAACAGTGGAGGTATCTGTTATGCGAAGACGCGGCTTTACCCTGATTGAACTGCTGGTAGTTATCGCGATTATCGCCATTCTGGCGGCGATTTTGTTCCCCGTGTTCGCGCGGGCGCGTGAGAGCGCACGCAAAACCCAGTGCTTGAGCAACATGCGCCAGCTTGGTACCGCCATCTCGATGTACACGAACGATTACGACGAGTATTTCCCCGAGCTGGCAAGCGGCGGCTGCTGGGGACGCGCTGGCGTCGCCAACGCCCTCTGGAGCCGTCAGATCTATCCGTATGTCAAAAACAAGGGCGTCTTCGAGTGCCCTTCTGCCAGTGTGTCTCGTGGCGGGATGCGGTTCTGGTCGAATGTGGCGGTACCTGAGGACCCCGTGATTAACCCACCGCCCTGCGACAACGAACACACCGACCGCCGCGCGATGCCCATCGGCATGAACAAGTTCTTCGCACCCTACTGGCAGTGCCGCGAGGGGGTAGACCCTGGCTGTCAGGCGTATTGGGACCCGTGCGCCACAAACCCCAACGCCTGTGACTCCATCTGCGCAAGCCAGTATATCAATCACGCGCGTATCCGCGAGGCGGCTAAGCTGGTGGTGCTGACCGATGGGGTGACCACCTGCAACGGCGGCGGCGGCTACTGGATTAATGTGTCGGGACCCGTGAACTCGCTCTTCGGCATCTCCGGACGCCACGAAGGGCACAACATCACCTTCGCCGATGGGCACAGCAAGTGGTATCCGCTCCGCGCCACCGAGTCGTGGCTCACCCAGACAGACCCGAACCTGCGCATGTCCACCACCCAGCATCGTGGCATGGTGCAGGAGCGCGTCAACTCGGGCGCGCAGAACTTCACCTGCGTGAACTACAACCCTGCGGGCGTCCACTGGAACCCGATGGTGGCGTATCCAGGTGACAACCCGAGCATCGACCAGCGTTGTCAGCCGACGATGTAGCGAACCATCAGGGGGGCACTCTGTCCCCCCCTCTACTCTGGAGGTTGTTATGAAACAAGAGATTCCGACATGGGCGGTTGTGGCAATCGTTGCGGTGTTGCTGGGCTTGGTTGGCGCGTGGTTCTACTCCGCGACCAGTAAATCCTCGAGCGATACTGTTGTGGAGAAGACTTTCGGCGACGAGTCGAACCCGTTCGGCAATCAGGCGCCGCCGCAACCGCGAGCGGGCGCAGGCGCGAGCGGTCCGTAAAGTCAGGGGCAGGCGATGCGCCTGCCCCTGAGTGCTTACTCTACCCGCAACATCTCCATCAGCGGCGCAATCGTCGGTTGCGTATCCAGCTGCCAGATGAATTGCAGCGCCTCATCCTGACGCGCGCGGGGCAGCGCCCACTCGGTCAATACATAAAACTTTGCCTCGACCTCCTCGTCGCTCATGGGGTTGCGTGCGTGTCCGCGCGGGAAGGTATTCTCTTCCGTCAGCGTGCGTCCGTCTTTGAGATACAGCGTGATTCGGTTGGGGATGCCTTCGGGGTAGCGGGGATCCATCGCCGTGTCGTGGCGCACGGTGATTCGGCTCACCAGCTCCAGCAGCGCGGGGTCGGTGTAGCGCGCCTCGTCGAAGGTGTCCAGGTCTACCTTGCCGTCCATCAGCGTCGCGCCGACGATGTAGGGCAGGCTGTGGTCGGCGGTCTCACGGCTCTGGGGACGCCACTTCTCTGGCTCGCTGCCGATAATCGAGTAGCACGCCTCGAAGGTGTCGATTTCGATGCGCTCAATCTGGTGGATGTCGCCGCCGATTTGCTCGCGCAGGGCGAGCGCCGCCCACACCGCGCTCTGCGCGTGGTACTCGACGGGGTAATACTTGATATAGGTCTCGTTAATCATGAAGCCGCGTCCGTCCTCGCCGCCGAGCGCACCGACGGTGAACTCGCCTGAGACCTGCTTCATAAAGCCCATCCTGCCCTCGAAGATTTCGGAGGGACCCGTGAGTCCGTGCTTGGCGAGCCAGCTGGCGAACACGGCGTGTCGGCTGGAGTTGGCGAAGGCGCACCCTTTCCACGCGGAGATTTCGCCCACGCGCGTCTGGCGCATCGCCAGCCCCGACACGCCCGCGATGCTCATCGCATGGCGCGTGGCGGTTGCATCCAGCCCCATCAGTCGGCTCGCCGCCGCCGACGCCGAGAACAGCCCATAGTTCACATGGTCCCAGCCGCGCGCGCGCAGGCTCGCCGAGTCGCACAGACGGCACTGAATCTCGTATGCCAGCACCGTCGCCAGCAGCGTCTCCTTACCCGTGCTGCCCTCCGCCTCGGCGACTGCCAGCACCGCCGCGAGGTTGTCGCTGGGGTGAGCAGGCTCTTTGGAAAGGTAGGTGTCGTTGTAGTCCAGGTAGCGGATGAGCAGTCCGTTTGCGAACGCCGCCCAGTCGGGCGAGGCTTTGTGCGTCGTGCCGAGAATCGTCGCGCCGTAGGGACTGCTGACCTGTGTGGCGACCGCGCGCACCTGCTGCGCCGTCTCCGAGCGCCACGCGCCAAACGCACAGGCAATCGAGTCGATAATCCGTCGCTTCGCTTCGTGAATGGCTTCCTGGGGAAGCGCTTCGTACTTGAGTTCCGTACTGTAGCGTGCGAATCGTTCCGCTAAGGTCATTGGCATGCCTCCGTAAAAGGTTCTGTTTCGGGGGTGAATTGTACCTGTTGGCGCGGCGTCGAGGGGTGCAGGGATTAACTCTACAAGGTACAATCCCTGCGTTCATGAACAGCTTACGCTGGAAACTGCGCCGTTTACGGGCGATGGGCGCATCGGAGGTTGCGACGCGGGCGTGGCGCATGGCGCAGGAGCGGTTCGCGCCGCTGCCGAAAGAGCCGCCCGAAGCGACTTGGCGGCGCTACGGCTTTGACGCTGAGCGATTGCTGGCGACGCTGGCGCAGCGGCTGCCCCTGCACCCCGACGCGCTGTCCGACGCCGAGCGCGGGCGACTGCTGGCAGAAGCGGACGCGCTGCTGCAACGCCAGTGGACGCTGTTCGGCTATCCCGTGTCGCTGGACGACCCGCCCTGCTGGCGGCGCAACTACCTGCTGGGCAAGGACTGGATGGACGCCCCCGCGAAGCAGATCGACTACCGCCGTATCGATGTGGCGGGTGGGGTGAAGTATGTGTGGGAGCTGTCGCGCGGGCAGCCGATGGCGCGATTGGCGCAGGCGTACGCGCTCACGGGCGAGACGCGCTACGCGGAGAAGTGCCTTGCATGGCTACTGGACTGGATTGCGTGCAACCCGCGCGGCTGGGGCATTCACTGGACGAGCGCGCTGGAGCATGCGATTCGCGCGCTGGCGTGGCTCTCCAGCCTGCGCCTGCTTGCCGACTACCCGCCGTTGCGCGAGTGGCTGCCTGTTCTGGGCGGCGCGCTGATACAGCACGGCGAGTTCATCGAGCGGCACATGTCGCCCGGCTCATCGGCGAACAATCATCTGATTGGCGAGGCGGCGGCGCTGGCGGTGCTGGGGAGCCTGCTGCCCGACGGCGCGCTCGCATCCCGCTGGCGCAGGGTCGGCTATGCGACGCTGGAACGCGAGGCGCTGCGCCAGTTCTACCCCGACGGCGTAAATGCGGAGCAGGCGTTCGGCTACCTGCCGTTCGTATGGGAGTTCTACCTGCACGCCTACCGCCTGCAGCCGATGCCCGACGCCGTGCAGGAGCGGCTGATGCGCAGTATCGAGTTCGTGCGGCGTGTGATGGACGCCTCTGGCTATGTGCCGCAGGTGGGCGACGAGGACGACGGCACGGTCGTACCGCTGTGGAGCGCGGCGGCGGATCGGCATCGGGTGGTGGGGCGTGCGCTGGCGCAGATGCTGCACTGCGAGCCGCCGCCTGCCCTCACAGACGCCGACGATTCGTTGGCGCAATGGCTCACGGGCAAGACGCCCCATGCAGGCAGTCGGCTGGTGGAGCCGCGCCTCTATCCCGACGGGGGCTATGCGGTGCTGCAAGGCGCACGCTGGCAGGTGCTGTTCGACGCGGGACCACTGGGGCTGGGGAGCCTCGCTGCGCACGGGCACGCCGACGCGCTCGCAGTCTGGGCGTCGCTGGACGGTAAGCCGCTGCTGATTGACGCGGGCACTTACGCCTATCACGAAGACCCCGAATGGCGCGACCATTTTCGGGGCACGGCGGCGCACAACACACTCGCGCTGGACGGCAGAAACCAGTCCGAAATTCAGGGTCCGTTCCTGTGGGGCAGGAAAGCGCAGTCGCGCTTCACGGCGTCCGATGTGAGTCAGGGCTGGACGGAAGGCATGACGAAAGCCTACCTGCCCAACATACTCTACCGCCGCGTGCAACTGAACGGCGACGCGCTGACCATCACCGACCGAATTGAGTCCGACAGGGGTCAGTCGGCGCAGTGGTACTGGCACTTCCATCCCGACTGGCAGGTGGAGCCAGCGGGCGAGGGCAGCTGGCGCATCACGGACGGGACGCGCGCCTGCACCCTGACGGTTCGCCAACTCGCGGGCTACACGGCGCGCCTCTATCGGGGCGACGAAGCGACCCGACTGGGCTGGTACTCGCCGCGCTTTGGGCACAAAGTTCCCTGCACGACGCTGGTCGTTGAAGTCAGCCCCGTGCCTGAAAGTATCGAGGAGGCGGGCGTCGTGTGGGAGTTTCGGGCGTAAGCTGCGCGGAGATGCCGAACAACGCGCCGCCACCCGCGTCTAATAATCAGGGATTCCCCACCCAGAGGGTATGCTAAGGGACGGCTATGAACAAACGCGTTATAGTGATTGTGGGCATTGTGGCGATTGCCGCCGTTGCGCTCTGGATGCGCGGGCGCAACGCCGAAACGACCGAACCCGAAGTCGAACTCCGCACCGCTGAGGTCACCCGCGAGGATGTGGTGCGTTCCATTACCGCCACAGGCGTGTTGCGCACCTACAACATCGTCGATGTGAAGTCCAAAGCGGGCGGGATTGTGAGCCAGATTCTGGTCGATGTGGGCGACGAGGTACAGGCGGGGCAGCTGTTGGCGCGAATTGACCCTGCGGACACGCTCTCGGTCTACAATCAGGCGCAAGCGGATCTGGAGGCAGCGAACGCGCGTATCGAGCAGGCGCAGGAGAGCCTCCAGCTTCAGCGCGAGCAGACCCAGCTCGCCGTGCAGCAAGCGGAGCAGAACCTGCAAGCCGCCGAAGCGCGCCTGCGTCAGGCGGAAGCGCGCGCGAACCTGCAGCCGACCGTGACCGAAGCGCAACTCCAGTCCGCACGCACTGCGCTGGAGACCGCCCAAAAGAATCTCGAACAGCTGGAGCGCGTGACCATCCCGCAGGAGCGTGCGCAGGCGCAGGCGAATTTCGAGGCGGCGCGCCAAGCTGTCGAGACCGCGCAGCGCAACCATGAACGCCTCAAGAGCCTGCTCCAGAAAGGCTATGTGTCGCAGCAGCAGGTGGACAACGCGGCGGCGCAGTTGGAGAACGCCCGCGCGCAGCTGACCGCCGCCCAGCAACGCCTGCAAACCCTGGAGCAGGACATCCAGACGCGCCTGGAGACCGCCCGCGCCCGCGTGCAGGAGGCGCAGGCGAACCTGCGCTCGGCGGAGGCGAACCGCGTGCAGATTGAAGTTGCGCAACAAGCCCTGCGCGAGGCGCGCGCCCAGTACCAGCAGGCGCAGGCGTCCCTCGCGCAAGCCCGCTCCAACCTGCGCCAGATTCGCCTGCGCGAGGCGGACATCGCGACCGCGAAAGCACAGCGCGCCCGCGCCGACGCCCAACTCTACAACGCCAAAGTGCAGCTCGACAGCACGACGATTACCGCGCCCCTCAGCGGCGTGGTGATTGCCCGATTCGTGGAGCAGGGCACCATCGTGCCGCCCGGAACCTCGCTCTTCTCGCAGGGCAACACGCTCCTGCAGATTGCCGACACCAGTCGCATGTATGTGGAGGTCTCCGTCGACGAGGCGGACATCGGCAGCGTGCGCATCGGGCAACCCGTGGACATTCGCGTGGACGCCTTTCGACGCGAGCGATTCAAAGGCAAGGTCAGCCGCATCGACCCGCAGGCGGTGCTGGAGCAGAATGTGACGGTCATCAAGGTGCGCGTGGAGATCGAGAAGCCCGATTCGCGCCTGAAGCCCGGCATGAACGCGACCTGCGAGTTTCTGGTGGCGCGTAAAAACGATGTGGTCGCCGTGCCCAACGAGGCGGTCAACGAATCGCCGCAGGGCGCGTTTGTGGAAGTGATGGCGAACGGGCAGCCCCAGCGCCGCGAAGTGAAGGCGGGACTGCAGGGCAATACAAAGACCGAGATTATCGATGGTCTCCAGCCCGGCGAAGTGGTCATCACAGGGCGCATTTTCAACCAGCAGGAAGATGGACCTGGCTCGCCGTTTGGTCGCCCATTCGGTCCGCGGGGCGGCAGTTCGCCGCGCGGTGGGCAAGGCGGCTCTGGCAGCAGCGGACAGGTCGGTTCGCCCCGTGGCGGAGGAGGTGGGCGATGAGCGTTCTCGAAAACTTTCTTACCGCCATCGATAGCCTGCGCGCGAACAAGATGCGCACGCTACTGACCATGCTGGGCGTGATTATCGGCGTGGCGGCGGTCATCACGATGATTGGCATCGCGCAGGGCGCGCGACAGGCGACTCTGGAGCAGGTGCAGCGGCTCGGCGCGAATGTGCTGACCGTGCGCCCCGGTCAGGCGCGGCGCGGCGGCGCGTTTCTGGGCTTCGGCAGCGTGCAGAGCCTCAAAATCGAAGACGGTGACGCGATTATGAAATCGTGCGGCGAGCTGGTCGCCCGCGTCTCCCCCGAAGTGTGGACCACCCAGCAGGTCAAGTACCTCAACCGCAACATGCGCACCAGCATCTCGGGTGTGACGCCCGAACTGCAGCCCATCCGCAACCTCGTGCTGGAAGAGGGCAGGTTCGTCACCGAGCAGGATATAGAGGCGATGGCGCGTGTGGCGGTGATTGGGCACACGGTATGGCAGGAGCTGTTTCAGGGCGGCGCGTGCGTGGGCAAGACCATCCGCATCGGCGGACAGAGCTACGAGGTCATCGGACGCCTCGCCTACAAGGGCGACACGGGTTTCCGCAGCTACGACGACCGCGTCTACATTCCCCTGCCGACCGCGATGCGCCGCCTGGCAGGGCAACGCCATCTGGACGCGCTGAATGTGCAGGCGCGCGCCTCAGATAAGATGGACGATACACAAGCGTGTCTTGAGGAAGCTCTTATGCGCGCGCACAACATCCCGCCCGACGGGGACCCAGATTTCCGCGTGTTCAATCAGGGCGACTTCGTGGAGACCGTCGAGGCGACCGCGCAAACCTTCACCTTCCTGCTGGCGGGCGTCGCGCTGGTTTCGCTGATTGTTGGCGGCATCGGCATTATGAACATCATGCTGGTCTCCGTCACGGAGCGCACGCGCGAAATCGGCTTGCGCAAAGCTATCGGCGCGACGAAGTTCAACATCCTGCTGCAGTTCCTCATCGAGTCGGTGGTGGTGAGCGTGCTGGGCGGGCTGATGGGGATTGTGCTCGGCTACTGGGCGGCGGGCTACATCAGTACGCAGGCGAACTGGAAGGTGCTGATTCCCGTCGAGGGCGTGCTGCTGGCGTTCGGCTTCGCGGCGTTCATCGGCGTCTTCTTCGGGCTGTATCCCGCGTGGCGCGCGGCGCAGCTCCAGCCGATTGAAGCCCTGCGCTACGAATAGACGGCAGGAACACGCCCGCGTGCGCCGAATTGACCGCGCGCTATGGCTATCAAGGTCGGAGTGCAACTCTATTCAGTGCGCGAAGATTGCAAGCGCGACCTCCCCTACACCCTGGCGGAGGTCGCCAAGATCGGCTATCAGGGCGTCGAGTTCGCCGGCTACTACGACTTCGATGCGACCACCCTGCGCAAGATGCTCGACGAGAACGGGCTGGAGTGCTGCGGCACGCACATCGGGCTGGATGCGCTGCTGGGCGACAACCTGAAGCGGACGGTTGAGTTCCATCAGACGCTGCGATGTCCCTACCTGATTGTGCCGGGACTGTCCCCTGAGCGCACCGCGTCGCGCGAGGCGTGGCTGGAGACGGCGCGAATTTTCAACGAAATCGCCGAGCAGCTCAAGCCGTATGGCTTTCGCACGGGCTACCATAACCATTGGATTGAGTTTAAGCCGTTCGAGGACGGCGCGCTGCCGTGGGATGTGTTTTTCAGCAACACGACGCCCGAAGTGATTATGCAAATCGACACGGGCAACGCGCTGCATGGCGGGGCGCACGCCGCGCCGTTCGTGCGCAAGTACGCCGGGCGCGCCGTCACCGTCCACTGCAAGGAGTTCTCCAGTACGAACAATAGCGCGGTGATTGGCGAAGGCGAGGTGAACTGGGCGGACTTTTTCGATGCCTGCGAGACGGTCGGCGGCACGGAATGGTACATCGTCGAGCAGGAGACCTACGCGCACCCGCCGCTGGAGACCATCCGCCTCTGTTTCGAGGCGATGCGACGCATGGGCAAGGTGTAAAGGCACAGGGGCGCGGGCGAGAAGGCTCGCGCCTATTCTGTACGCTGGCTCTGCGTGTAAGCGATGTAATCCTCCAGCACCTCTTCGGCGCGTCCCGATTCGATAGCGCGGATCGCGAGCAAAATGCCGTCGCGGATGTCGTCCACGCGCCCGGCGACCCAGAGCGCCGCGCCCGCGCTGGGCAGAATCGCCTGCATGCGCCGCTCATCGTCGCCGGTGAGGGCGGCGCGCAGAATCCGCGCGTTCTCTTCGGGCGTTTCGCCGGGCGTCAGCGCGTCGGGATGCGCAGGCTCCAGCCCCAGATCGCGGGGCGTGAACTCAAAAGTCTCCACCGTCCCGTCGGGCTTGAGGTGCGCGGCGACCGTCACGCCAATCGGCGAGACCTCGTCCAGCCCGTCCATGCCGTGCACAATCAGGGCGCGTTCCGTGCCCAGCTGCGCCAGCGCCTCGGCAATCAGCGTCAGCCACTCCCAGCTGAACACGCCCAAGAGCTGCTTGCGGGCATTCGCGGGGTTGGTCAGCGGTCCCAACAGGTTGAACACCGTGCGCACGCCCAGCTCGCGCCGCACAGGGGCGACATGGCGCATCGCGGGATGGTGCAGCGGCGCGAACATAAAGCCTACGCCCACTTGCTCGATGCCTCGCGCAATCTGTTCGGGCGTCAGGTTCAGGTTCGCGCCGAGCGCCTCCAGCACATCCGCGCTGCCGCACTTACTGCTCACGGCGCGGTTGCCATGCTTGGCAACAGGCACGCCCGCCGCCGCAACCACGAACGCCGTCGCCGTCGAGAGGTTCCATGTCTTCAGCGTGTCGCCGCCCGTGCCGCAGGTGTCCAGCAGGTCGGGATTCTCGATAGGCACTTTCACCGAGTGCGCGCGCATGGCGCGAGCGAAGCCAATCAGTTCCTGCAGTGTCTCCCCCCGTGTGCGCAGTGTCATCAGCGCGCCCGCAATCTGCACAGGCGTCAGCGCGCCTTTCATCATAGAGTCCATCAGCGTCTCTGCCTGCGCCGAATCTAAATCTTCTCCTTCCAGCACACGCCGTAGTAGGCTGGCAAGCTCCATACCGTAAATATACCCGTTTTCGCAGAGCAACTTGCCCCCAGCAAATTCCCCTGAAATTCCCTCCTATTTGCCTGCAGGCGGCAGGAGTCTGCCCGAAAACTGGTGTATAATAGACATGCGTTGAAGCGTTTCAAGCCAACGCGAAGGAGGTTCAAGCAATGAAGCGTACCCTGTTCGCACTGAGCATTCTGGCGGGCGCACTGACACTCGCGACCGCCCCCGCGCAAATTATCTACTCGTTCGAGCCTGAAGACCTGCATGGCTTCGCTGGCAGCGCTGGCGACGGCTGGCAGGTGTTCCGCGAAGACACAATTGGCGTCACGCACGGCGACTACTCGATGGGCATTCAGTGGCCCACAGGCAGCGGCGGCTTCCGCTGGCTGTTCGGCAACGGCGTGCGCGATGAGCTACTCCCCTATCTGCAAGTCAGCAAAAAGCTGCTGCTCGACGCGACGGTTCCAGCGGGCGTGAGCGTCCCGTGGGCGAATGTCACCTTCTCACTGAATGGTCCCGATCCCTATGGCTGGAATCAGCTCACAGGCGCCGTGGGCTTACCGCGTGTTGAAGGGACGCGCACGATCCTGATAGACCTTGAGTCGCTACCGCTGCCCGACCCCAGCACGGAGTGGTTCCAGATTAACTTCGGCATGAACGCAGGCGCGTCGCATCAGATTTACTTTGACCAGCTGCGCCTGTACCGCTCCGCGTGTGAGATGGTCGCGATGACCTTCGACACCGATGTGCATGGCTTCGCGCCCGACCCGAATGATCTCGGCGTCACGGTCACCTGGAACGACGGCAAGATGCGCATCCAGTCCACGGGCGGCTTCCACTGGATTTTCAACGGCACTGTGCCGGAGCTGGCGGCGATGGTGCGCCGCGGCGCTCTCGTGGTGATGGATGTCACGGTTGTTAGCCCGCCGCCTGCAGGATGGGGCAACATGATTATCTCCATCAATAGCGACTCGGGCGGCTGGGGGCAATCAAACTACACCGCCGAAGTCGCCGCAGGCAACAACACCTTCACCCGCACGATAGCAATCGACTATCGCGACGCCAGCCTGCCAGCGGACGACAACCCCGAATACTGCCTGCTGAATCTCGGGATTAACTCGGGCGGACCGATGACCATCGAGGTGGACAACATCCGCATCTACCGCGCGCCGGTGGCGGGCGATGTGAACTGCGACGGCTGCGTGGATGACGCCGACCTGTTGAGCGTGCTGTTCGAGTTCGGCAGCACGGCGATTACCCCCGCGGATGTGAACAGCGACGGCACGGTGGACGACGCCGACCTGCTCGAGGTGCTGTTCAACTTCGGTAGCGGTTGCTGATTCACCCTCACCCCTATCCCCTCTCCCACAGTGTGGGAGAGGGGAGCCTCCCTGCAGGATTTCTGCGCATGGGGGCGAATCGTCGCCTCCGATATGTGGATTCGTGCGTTCCTTCTGGCGAGTTTGTGCAGCGTGCTGCTTGCAAGCAGTGTTTCTCAATCGACGATTCGGTTTGCGCGCTTCCCTGCGCCGTCGCCCGACGGCAGGCAGATAGCTTTCTCGTGGCAGGGCGATTTGTGGCTCGCGCCGATGACAGGGGGCGTCGCGCAGCGGCTGACCGTGCATCCCGCGTATGATTTCGCGCCTATCTGGTCGCCCGACGGCAAAAAGATAGCCTTCACCTCCGACCGACACGGCAACGACGATGTGTTCGTGCTACACCTCGACACGGGCGCGGTGCAGCGGCTCACTTACTTTTCGGGACGCGATCGCGCCTACGGCTGGACTTCGGATAGCCGCGCGGTGCTGTTCGAGTCGCGCCGCGAGAGCGAGCCGTATGGAGCGGACTTCAGCGCGTATGTCGCCCCGCTGGAGGGCGGCGCGCCGTATCGCCTGCACAAAGCTTCTGGCTCGCCGTTCGCCCTCTCGCCCGACGGCAAGCGGCTGGCGTTCGTGCGCCGCGACAGCGCGTGGTGGCGCAAGGGCTATAAAGGCAGCGCGCAGGGCGACCTGTGGCTGCTGGAGCGCGACGCCAACCGCTATGTGCGCCTGACCAACACCGATACGCCCGACACTTTCCCGCTGTGGGGCGCGGATGGACGCACGCTCTACTTCGTGTCGGAGCGCGACGGAACGGCGAACCTCTACGCGATGGATGTCGCCTCGCGCCGCGTGCGCCCGCTCACCCGCTTCCGCGACGACGGCGTGCGCTTCCCGCAAATCAGCGCGAACGGCGCGGTGATTACCTTCGAGCAGGGGATGGATGTGTACCGACTGGACACGACGACGGGCGCGATGCAGGCGATCCCGTTGCAGGTTCCCGCGCAGGACGCCCGCGCCGCGGAGACTGTGCGCCGTACCTTCAGCGCCAATGTGGACGAGTACGCGGTTGCCTCCGACGGCAAAGAGTTCGTGTTCGCCGTGCGCGGGGAGCTGTTTGCCGCGCGTTTCCCCGACGGCGGTCCCTCGCGCAACCTCACCCAGACGGTGGAGCCAGAGGGCGAACCGCAGCTCTCGCCTGACGGCAAGACGCTCTACTTCGCCGCCGAGCGGGACGGCGCAACACAGATTTACCGCCTGATCGCCGCCGATTCGGAGGAGCCGCGCCTGCGACGCGCCCGCGCGCACAAGGTAGAACCCCTCACGCAGGCGGCGCAGGGCGCAAGTAAGCCGCGCCTCTCGCCCGACGGCAAACTGCTCGCCTACCAGCGCGGGCTGGGCGAGCTGGTCGTGCGGCATCTGGAAAGCGGGCAGGAACGCACGCTCACCGACTCGTGGAATCTGGGCACGATTGCCTGGTCGCCCGACAGCCGCTGGATTGCGTTCGACCGCTACGACGAGAACTACAATTCGGATGTATTTGTGGCGCGCGCGCCTGTATTTGAAACGCCCAAGCCCGATACGGAAACCTCTGGCGCGGGCGACACTGCGGACGAGACCCCAACCGTCTATAACCTCTCGCGCCATCCGCGCAACGACTTCGCGCCCAGCTGGTCGGCGGATGGGCGCGCGCTGGTGTTCCTCTCCGAGCGCGAGACCGACACGCTGAACATCTGCCATGTGTGGCTGCGCCGCGCCGATTATGAACGCACCCGCGCCGACCGCGAGGACGAAGAGGACGATAAGTACGACGCGCCCAAAAAAGCTGACGAGAAGAAAGACCCCCTGCGCGTGGAGATCGACTTCGAGGAGATATACCTGCGCGTGCGCCTCGTGACGCGCTACGCGGCGGGCGTACAGGAGGCGGTTGTTGCGCCCGACGGCGAACAGATTGCCTTCCGCAGCGCGTATCAGGGACAGCCAGACCTGTATGTAATCAAGTGGGACGGCAGCGACGAGCGACGCCTGACGACGGGCGGGCTGGCGCCGAGCAACCTGCTCTGGAGCAAGGACGGCAGAACCATCTACTTCTTGAGTCGGGGACGCCTGCAGCGCATCGCCGCCGCTGGGGGCAGCCCGCAAGCGACGCGCACCGACGCCGAGATGACCCTGCACCTCCCGCGCGAACGCGAGTACCTCTATGACGCCGCATGGCGCACGCTGAACGAGACCTTCTACGACCCCAACTTTCACGGCGTGAACTGGGCGGCGATGCGCGAGAAGTATCGCCCATACCTGCCGTATGCGCAGAGCGACCGCGACTTCACCGCTGTCGTGCTGATGATGCTGGGCGAGTTGCGCTCCTCGCATCTGAGCTTCTCGCTGGCGCGCAGTGAGAGTACCGACGCGCCGTCCAGCACGGGTATGCTGGGCGTAGTCTTCAGCGACTCGCGCGACGGCGACGGGCTGCTGATCGAGCGCGTGCTGCCCGACACGCCTGCCGCGCGGCGCGATGTGAACCTGCAGTCGGGCGAGCGCATCCTCGCCATCGACGGCAAGCCCCTCACGCGCACGACGAACCCCTACCAGCTGCTGGACAACACGGTCGGCAGGCGAATCGAGCTGAAGGCGCGCGGTAAAGACGGCAGCGAGCGCACGGTGTCCCTGCGCCCGATTTCGCTGGGCGAGTTCAACAACGCCGTCTATCGCGACTGGGTGGAGCGCAACCGTCGGTATGTGGAAGCGCGCACGGGCGGGCGCGTCGGCTATGTGCATATTCAGGCGATGGGCGAGGCGAGCCTGCGCGAGTTCGAACGCGACCTGTACGCCGTCGCCTACGGCAAGGACGCGCTGATTATCGATGTGCGCTTCAACGGGGGCGGACGCACCGCCGACTACCTGCTGACGATGCTCCATCCCGCGCGGCACGCCTACACCATCGGGCGCAACGGACAGCGCGGCTACCCGCAGGATCGCCTGCCCGTGATTGGCTGGCATCAGCCCGTCGCCGTGCTATGCAACGAGCGCAGCTTCAGCAACGCCGAAATCTTCTCGCACGCCATCAAGACGCTCAAGCGCGGGCCGCTGGTGGGCGTCCCGACGGCGGGCGGCGTCATCAGCACGGGGCAACGCCGCCTGATGGACGGCAGCGCGGTCAGCACGCCCGGGCGCGGCTGGTTCACCATCGATAAGGGCGTGAACCTGGAGGGGAACGGCGCGGTTCCCGACCACATTGTGGACATCACGCCCGACGATGAAGCCGCCACGCGCGACCCGCAGCTGGACAAAGCCATCGAGGTCATCCAGCGGCGGTAGCGGCGGCGCGGCGGCGGTTCACCAGGTGTCCGTCGTGCCCGACGAATCGGGCTGAATGGGCGCGCCCAGCCAGGAGAACGGGTAGTTGGGGTCTTCCAGCTCCAGCGCGGCTTTGGCGACATGCAGCGGGCGGAAGGTGTCCATCATCACCGCCATCTCCTCGGTGTGGGTGGCGCCCAGACTCGCCTCCACAGCGCCCGGCTGCGGACCGTGCGGGATTCCCGACGGGTGCAGGGTGATGGAGCCGACCTCGATCCCGCGCCGACTGCCGAACTTCTTATTGACATAGTACAGCACCTCGTCGCTGTCGAGGTTGCTGTGGTTGTAGGGCACGGGAACCGCCTGCGGGTGGTAGTCCAGCATGCGCGGGCAGAAGGAACAGACTACAAAGCCCGGTCCCTCGAAGGTCTGATGGATGGGCGGTGGCATGTGGATGCGCCCCGTAATCGGCTCGAAATCGTGGATGTTGAACGCCCACGGATAGACATAGCCGTCCCAGCCGACCACATCGAACGGGTGGTGTTCGTAGTGGTAGGCGTAGACGCGCCCGCGTCGGTGGATGCGCACCTCGAAATCGCCAATATCGGTGCGCGTCTCCAGCGTCTCCGGGATGCGGATGTCGCGCTCGCAGAACGGCGAATGCTCCATCAGTTGCCCGTATTCGTTGCGGTAGCGTTTGGGCGTCTCGATCTGCCCGCCAATCGCCTCAATCCAGACCAGCTTCGCGGGCAGCGCGTCGAACACCAGTCGCCAGATAGCGCCGTGCGGGATAATCAGGTAGTCGCCCTCACGGAAGCGCAGATGCCCGAACTGGGTTTCGAGCGTGCCTGTGCCCTCGTGGACGAACACCAGATCGTCGCCGTCGGCGTTTTTGTAGAAGTAGTCCATCTGTTCGATGGGGCGCGACACGGAGAAGATGACATTCTCGTTGAACATCAGCTCCACGCGCCCGGTGACGGCGTCGCCCGACGGGGGCATCTCGCCCGTGCGGAAGTGGCGATGTTGCAGGATGGGTTCATCGACTGGCTCGATGCGTCGCTCGTAGCAGGTGTGGAACTCCTTCACGCGCGTCGGCGGGTAGTAGTGATACAGAATCGACTGGATGCCCGAAAAGCCCTCTGTGCCCAGCACCTCTTCGGCGTACAGCCCGCCGTCAGGTCGGCGAAACTGGATATGCCGCTTCGGCGGCACCTGTCCCATGCGTACATACCACGGCATCGTGGAATACCTCCCTATCGTGTGATGGCAAATTATAGCATGCGGGGGCGCACAACTGGGCGTCGAGAGGGCGATTGCGTATCGTAAACCCTCAGCCCTTGCCCCTCTCCTGCCTGCAGGAGAGGGGCAAGGGGACGAGCGCATTACGGCTTGCCCTGCTCATTCGGCGCGGGTTGGGGGTCAGGGCGGTAGAAAATCCCGCGCTCTTTGGGCTGCCCGTACAGCTCAGGGTGCAGATACTTGCCCCGATAGTCTTCGGGCTTCTCCTGCTCGGTCTGGTAGCCGTGCTGCTGCACCCAGCGGTCGTTGCGCACGGCTTCCACGCGCCAGGAGACCTTCACATGGGGTTTGTCCGTGCGAATCACGAACCGATTGGCGCGAATCTCTTCTGCGACAATCGCCTGCGCGAACTGCCCGATGACCGTCAGTTGGTAGCGAAAGTCGCGGTTGATGGCTTCGAAGTAGTCAGGCAGTTGCACGACGGCGTAGCCCCGCGCGTCGGTGGTGACATTGCCGGAGTAGGCGTTCAGCGGTTCAGGAGCTTCGGTGCAGAAGTGGTTCAGGAAGTGCGTTTCGGGGCGGAGCGGATGGTCGATCTGGAACGACTTGATGCCTGAGGCGGTGAGCTTTCCCTGAGCGTACACCGCGTGCGCTGACCCGCCAAAAGGTGCTGTCCCAAACACACCGATGGCAAGCGAGCTTGGACTGGATACCTCTCCGTACACGCCCAAAGTAAAGCCTGTAGTGGCGGTTGCCTCGCCATGCACGCCCGTGCCAAACTGGCTGGCAGTTCGCCCATACACGCCGTAGGTGTCGCCTGTAGTGGCGGTTGCCCAGCCGTACACGCCCGTGCCATCGGTGCTGGCGCTCTGCCCATACACGCCGTAGGTCACGCCTGTAGTGGCGGTTGCCCAGCCGTACACGCCAAGAGTATTGCCGCGTCCGTCCACCCCTGCGAATCCTGTGGCGGTCGTTGCGAAGAGAGCGGTATCGGCGGAGGCGATGACCCGCAGTCCTCTGCCAGACCCTGTATTTTCGATGTATGCGGCGTCGGAACCTCTGCCTACGAAGTAGCCGCCATAGCCCTGCGTGCTCTCACTCCGCCCATACACGCCATAAGTCGCGCCTGTGGACGCGGTCGCCAAGCCGTATACCCCCCTGCCCAAGGTGCTGGCGCTCTGCCCATACACGCCGTGAGCTAAGCCGCTGGTGGCGGTATGAAGCCCGTGTATCGCGCGGCTGCCCGAACTCGTTTCCACTTCCAGACGGTAGGCAGGACTGGTAGTTCCAATCCCCACATTCCCCGCAGTATAGAAAATGTCGCTCCCTGATGTCCGCCAGAAGGCGTCGCGCAGGTCGTCGCTGGGCGCCCACGCGTTGCCGTCCCATTTCAGCACCTGCCCGAAGTTCGGCGCAGCGGACGACACTGCGCGCCCCTGCAACCGCGCCACCGTCGGATTCGGGTAGCTCCCGCTCAAATCGCCCCCCGCCGCGCCAATCGGGTTCGCCGTGCCCGCCGTCGCCGCGCGAATCGCATACGGCGTCGGAGTAATCCTCACACGGGGTGTGAGTGTCGTGTACGCGCCTGTGCTGCTGCCCAGACGCACCGCAATCTCCAGATACCGGTCCGCGCCTGTCCACACCGACGCGCCAAAGTCGATCGTCGTCGTGAACAAGCCGTTTTGCACGGTCAGGTCGTTCGCAAACTGGTCGGTTCCGACCTGCGCGCCCCCTGTTGGAGCGTCGTACAGTCGGAAGCGAAAGTCGTAAGCGCCGTTCGCGGGGTTGCCGCTTGTGCGCAGGAACCCCTGATAGGTAAACGGCTGGGCGCACGCAAGCGCCAGCATTATCACAAGCCCTATCGCGCATCCAATCGTTCGCATGGAAGCGTCCTCCGTTTGTTTCAGATGGAGCATCGGTTCACAGGGGAAGGTCTGAGGGCATCTGGCTCAGGGTTCAGGAAACTGCCTCTGGGCGTTCTGAGTGTCCAGTTCAATCAGAGCATTCCTCTCTGGGCGATACCGAACTCTATTATAGCATACTTTTTCGCGAAGTGATGGGTACAAAATTGCTGGTTTGTCTTTGTGGGTGGGACGTTTCCAGAGGGTTGTCGATGGATTCTGCGGGTCATAGTTCGTAAAACAGCGGTTTATGGAGTGCGGAAGCAGGAGCTTCAGCACCGCTACCGCACTCCAAAGGACGTGCTTGCGCGCACGGCGGACAGGGCGCCGTTGAAAACTTATACCAATCGGCGCGTCAGCATTCGTTAATTGAGGCTGAATCGCGTAGATGCCCCGAACCCCCTCCTTTAGGTTCCCCCTGCGCGCAGGGGGAACCGAGTCCTGGTTCCCCTCGCTTGCGGGGGGAACCTTAAGGAGGGGGGTGATTGACGAACTCTGACCGCGCATTTGGTATAAGTGTCGTGCGCATGCACCAGGAGCCGCGCGTTTTTTTAGCCCTCACCCCCAGCCCCTCTCCTGCAGGCGGGAGCGGGGAGACACCAGTGTTGCAGTCTCAGCGCAAAGGCACTTAAGAATGCACGGTTGGTACGACGCTTGCATTCACCCAGTCATGGGCAGGGGCGCGAAGGCTTTGCCCAGCACAGCTTCGGGATCGCCGCCCAGCCATTCCAGCACGGTCGCATACACGCGTCGAAAGTCGAGCTGCATGCGCAGGTCGTTGTTGCCGTCCAGGTTGCGCAGGTCGGGCGGCTCGCCGTGCAGTCCGCCTTTGACGCGCCCACCCAGCAGGAACATCGGCGCAGCGGCGCCGTGGTCGGTGCCCAGACTGCCGTTTTCGCGCACGCGCCTGCCGAACTCGGAGAAGACCATCAACAGCGTCTTGTCCGCCTTGCCCAGCGCCTGCATCTCACTGTAGAATGCGCTGATTGCGCCCGCGAACTGGCTCAGCAGCCGCTGATGGGTGTTCGCCTGTCCCGCGTGCGTGTCGAAGCCGTTCACCGACACATACAGGATGCGCGTCTGGGGGGAGGTGGCGATAATCTGCGCCGCCTGCTGCAGTCCGCGTGCGAAGGCGTCGTTGGCGTACTGCGCCTGCGGCTGGTACTGGCGCACGCGCTCGCGCAGCTGTTCCATCGCCTCCAGCGCGGTGCGCGTCGACTGGCGCACGACGGTCGCGGGGCTGTCCATCTTGCGCTCGTCGGCTTCGGTCAGGCTCTTCAGCGTGCGCTCCAGCTCAGGGTCGCGCGTCATCATCTGCAGGTCGGCGAGGCTCGCAAAGCAGGGCACCTGCGCCTTTTTGCCGTGCAGCGCCAGCGGCAGCTCCTGCGTGAAGCTGAGCGCCATCACGGGGTTCGCGGCTGCGTCGGTGAGGGTGTCCAGATACTTGCCCAGCCACCCGTAGCGACTGTAGCCGTCGGGATCGGCGGTCTGCCAGATTTCCATCGAGCGGAAGTGCGAGCGGTTCGGGTTCGGGTAGCCGACATTCTGCAGGATTGCGAGCGCGCGCTGGTCATACAGCGGCTTGATGGGCGCAAGCGCGGGGTGTAGCCCCAGTCGGTCGTCGAGCGGGACGACCTGCGCTTCGGGGATTGCCAGCGTCGGGCGCGCGCGGTAATACTGCTCGTCGCGGTAGGGGATAATCGTGTTCAGCCCGTCGTTGCCGCCCGTGAGCTGCACGACCACAAGGATATGATCGTTGGGCAGTTTTTCGCCCCGACGCAGTTTCTGTGCGTCGGCGTGTGCGATTTGCGCCAGCCATGGCGGCGCTGCCAGTCCGACGGCGACCAGCGTCAAGCCCGCGCGTAGAAACTGTCGGCGCGACATCTCCGCCGCCCAGAACTCACCTGCGGCGCGCTCACATAACGGCGCGCCCTGCTCCTTGCGTTCCTGCATAGTAGTCCCCTGTACGCCTATTATAGCCTACACCGCATCACGGATGCAGGTTTCACCCCTGATAGACGCGCCAGTTTTGGCAAGGTTCAACAGGCGAGCGCTTCGTACACCACCGCGGCGGCGGCGACATCCTCCAGCGCAATCCCCAGCGACTTGAACAGGGTAATCTCCTCGGCGGACTGGCGCGGCGGGAGTAGCCCGCCAATCAGGTGCGCCAGCGGATGCACCCGCTCCCAGCTCAGTTTGCGCATCTCGATGGGCGCAATCAGCTCGGCGGCTTCGAAGCGCGCCTGCGCCACATCGTCCACGAAGATGCGCTCGCAGCGTCCGACGGCGAAGGTATCCAGCTCGCGTCGCGCCAGCGAGTTCGCCCCTGCCGCGTTCAGGTGCATCCCGGACTTGAGCAGTGCGCCGGGCAGGATCGGCTCGCGTGCGGTAGTGATTGTGCAAATCACCGCCGCCTCAGCGACTGCCTGTTCGACGCTCTCGGCGGGATGGACGGGTATCCCCAGATGTGCGCGCATGCGTTCGGCGAAGGCGGCGCGCGTTTCGGGCGTGCGGCTGAACACGAACGCCTGCTGGATGGGACGCACAGCGCACACCGCCTGCAGTTGCGTCTCCGCCTGTGCGCCCGCGCCCAGAATCGCGACCGTCGCGGCGTCCGCGCGCGCGAGGTACTTCGTCGCCAGCCCCGACGCCGCGCCTGTGCGAATACGCCCCAACCAATCCGCCTCCATCAGCGCGAGCAGTTCGCCCGTGTGCGCCGACGCCAGCGCCACATGAAAGCGCGTGCCCGTTGGGAACGAGAAGTACGCCTTGTAGCCGATGTAGCCTTTGCTGTGCCAAGCTGCGCCCATCAGGTGCAGCGTGCCCTGCGGGGTATGCACGCGCTGGCGCGGCTGGTTGGTCGCCCTGCCGTGCGCCCAGTCGCGGAACGCCGACTCCAGCGCGTCGATTGCGCGGGGCATCGTGAGAATTTCACGCACCTGCGCCTCGCGAATTAGCAACGGCTGCCCATCGCCCAGCGCCACACGCTCCAGCATCCTGTGGGTAGGATACCCGACTGGAGGGGCTATGCTTGTCGAATCGCCTGCCCCGTACCTATGTGTTGGACGCCGCCCCTTGCCGCCGCCACAGCTCGACGAAGTAGCGTCGGCGCACGGGGCTGGAGTTGACTTGCAGGTAGTCGTACACGGCTTGCAGCGCCGCCAGCCCGTCGCACTCTTCGATGAGGGGCGCGAGCCGTTCCGCGCGGGCGCGCCAGTCGGGCGCCGTCTCCAGCGCGGCGCGCGCCTGCTCGTACCGCTCCTTCGTTCCCACCCAGAACATCGGCGTATCGCCTAACATCGACTTTTCAATCAACGGTTTGCGAATCAGCGACTGCGCCAGCTGGTGTGGCGTCAGCGCGCCCTTTGCCCGCCGTCGCGCGCCAGTCTCCTGCAGTAGCAAAATCTCCGCCAGCAGTTGCAACTCCGCCTCAGTCATCACAGGGTTCAGTACGCTGTAGGCTTCCAGCAAACGCAGCATGGCGGCTTCTTCGGGGGCTATTTCAGGCGCGTCTGCCACGAACACCTGCACATCGACCTCTGGCATCGTTGCGAACGCCTGTTCAATCAGGGGCAGCACCTGTTCGAGGCGCAGCCCGCCCTGCCCACACCCCAGCGCGGGCATCGCAATCGAGCGGATGTTGTGCTGACGCACCACCTGCTTCAGATCTTCAAGCCCCTGACGGATATAGTCCAGCTTCGATTTGCCGCGCCAGTGCTGCTTGGTCGGAAAGTTGACGATATACTGCGGCTGGAGCTGTTGCGTGGCGAACACCAGCATCTTGCCGACCTGAAGCGTTTTCGATTCGCACGCCTGACGATAGAGTTCATAGTTTTCGGGGAAGCGCCGCTTGAACTCGAACGCCAGCCCCTTGCCCATCACGCCGACGGTGTTGACCGTGTTGACCCATGCGTCGGCGTCAGCGTCGAACAGGTTGCCCCGAACCACCCGCACCATGCGTTTTGCCTCCATGAGAATATGATACCTCGACGCGCAAGGTTTAGTAGTACCAGTTGCGCTTCACCACAACGGGCGGGCGATGGTCGCACGCCTGCAGAATCGCCTCGACGCGCTGCTGCATCGCATCGTTGTAGACGCCCAGCTGCTCGACCAGTGTCCACTCCACCGCCTGATGCACCAGAAACTCCGCCTGACGCAGGCTCTTGCAGTTGGGCTGCGAAGGGGTATCGTGCCAGCGCTCCGAACGCATCACGCTCCAGTCCACATACTGGTCGAGCTGGTCGATGCTGTTGCTGAAGCGCGCGCTGAATCGGAGCGGATGGCGGTCGCTGAACACGCACAGCTTCTGCGCCTGAACGATTGTGCGCACGGTCGTGGTCAGGTAGACAATCTCCGACTGGCGCACGCTGGGGTCGACGCGCCCGATGTGAATCACATAGAGCATCGGCGAGAGCGGCGCGAAGTAGAACGGCACATAGTCCGCCACCACGCCGCCCGGCTCGACAGGCACGACCCGCTCCCGACGACTCTGCTTGTAGCTGTGGTAGGCGACACTGCGCTTCTGGTGCGCCGCTGCCTGACGGTCGCAGAGAATGCGCCCAGCCTGCAGGATGCCGGGCAGGTTCTCGATGTGCGTCATATGGTAAAGCGTCGTTTCCATACGCCCCTTAATACTGCGGGATACTGGCAAGAGTTCCCGAGTTTCGCGATTTCCCGTCAAATGAGTTTGACCACCGGGTGGTCTTCCAGCACGATGCGCATCGTGCGCAGGTCGCGCACGGTGATGAGCAGCCGCTTGTTGGCGTCGATAGAGAACAGCGCCTCGAAGCACGGCTCGCCGCGCTGGGCGGGCGGGTCGACGCTCAGAAAGGTCGGCGCGTGTTCGTTCATCCAGAACAGGTCGCGCGCCTGCCGCTCGGTTTCGGAGGCGGCGACCACGCGCGCCGCGCCCGACGGGTCGAACACCAGCTCCACAGCCGCGCCGTCGCTGCGCGAGACGCTCTTCTCGAAAATGTCGATTCCCATGCGGGTCTGTCCCGTGTAGGTGGCTTTGATGACCACGCGGCGGATGGGTTCGCGCGTCGGGTAGGGCGCGCCGCGCGGCACAATCGTGTGATAGGCGTACTCGCCCATGCGCATGTCGCGGTAGCGGATGGCGTACTCGTGCTGGATGTAGTCGTAGAGGTCGATTCCCGCCACGAACGCGGCGGCGCCCCGCGCGACGGCGTCCAGCGGCCGCTCCAACCGCACGCGCTCGCGCCCGAAGATGCGCCGCACCGTCTGCTGCACAGAAGGAATCAGGCTGCTGCCGCCGACCATCAGCACGGCGCGGATGGCAGTTTCGGGGTAGCCCCGTTCGTGCGCGTCGGTCAGCGCGCGCTGGATGGCGCGATGAATCTGCGTGTACGCGCCGTGTCGCTCCAGCAGGGCTTCGAACTCCGCGCGGGTGAACTCCGCTTCGAACAGCTCGCCTGTGCGCGGGTGCATGACGCTCAGCGCGGCGCGCTCGCGGAACGAGAGGGCTTCCTTGACGCGCTCGCACTCGGTCAGCAGCAGGCGGCTGACGGTGCGCACCGCCTCGTCGTGTTCCTGACGCTGGTTGCGGCGCAGCACTTCCTGATAGAGCCACCCGTCGAGGGTCGCGCCACCGATTTCCGCGCCCGCCTTGCCCAGCACGCGGCAGCGGCGTCCCTGCGCGGCTTGCGACGCCTCCTCTACCAGCAGCACGGCGACATCGAGCGTGCCCCCGCCGAAATCGAACACGAGGTACACATCGCCTGGATGCAGCTCGACCCCGTAGCCGAGCGCGGCGGCGGACGGTTCGTCCAGCAGGCGCACGCGCTCCAGCCCCGCCACGCGCGCCGTGTTCAGCAGCCAGTTCTCGTAATGTTCGAACGCTTCGACGGGCGTCGTGCAGGCGATTTCCTCCTCGTCGGTCAGCCCCAGCTCAGCGCGCAAGCCAATCAGCGTCGCCGTGAGGAAGTCGCGCCCCGCCTGCGTCGCGCTGATGGACTGCCCGTCGATGTTAATCGCGCGCGGGCTGCGCTGGGCGATGTAGCGCTTCATCCAGCGGAAGGTGCGCGGCGACTCATACAGATTGCGCTGCAGCACCTGATTGCCAACCCACTGGCGCTGCGTGTCGTAGTGAATCAGCGACGGGATGCTGGGCGTCGGTTCGATGTCGGGCGCGGGCGTCGCCATGCGTCCGTACTCGGCGAGGTAGAGCGGCTCGCCTGCGAAGCCGTTCCACACGGCGATTACCGTGTTGCTGGTACCGAAGTCAACGCCCACTCGTCCCGCCATCGCCATCGTCGCACTCCACGCCGATTTTGCGCAGTCGTTTGCCCTTGTAGAAGACCCCCTGCAGGCGCACCACCACGGGCTGCCCGATGTGCGGTTCGCTGTCCGCGCTCAGGGGCATATGGCGCTCTGGATGATACGGCTCCACAGCGCCGAGGGTTCCCTCCAGAGTCACGCCCCACGCTTCGAGAGTGCGCAGGATTTGCCGCGCGAGTTTGAGCGGGGCGTCGGTCGGCGGCGCGCCCTGCGCAGCGAGGTGCAACTGCGCCCCCAGCTGGCTCAGCGGCGTCGCCAGCTCCAGCAGCAGCGATTCGAGCAGGGCGTCGGTCGTCGCCGCCGTGCGGTTCTGTTCGGTCTGGCGCGCGTATTCGAGATGGCGGCGCGCCTGCTCCAGCTGGGTCTCCAGTTCGTGAACGCGCTGTCGCAGCAGGCTCGCCTCGCGTTTCCAGTCGGGCGCAGGGGCGGGTTCGCCGCGCAGGCGCCGCCACAGGTCGCGCAATCCCATCTCAGGGCGCCTCGATATCGATGTCGTATTCGCCCACTTCGGTCATCGGCGCGTCCAGCTCCAGCGCAATATCGTAGCGCATCTGATGACGCGCCAGCAGGCGGATGAATTCTACCCACGCGCCCCGCGAGTCGGCGTTGCGTTGCCACGCGGGGTCTTCCAGCCACTCCATGTCTTTGCTGGTGAGCTGCCCGGTGGGGGTCTCCATCAGTCGGCGCAGCGGGGTCGCCCACAGTTCCACGCGCTGCGGCGTCGCGACCGCCAGGGCGTCCGCCTGAGGGGTGATGCACGCGCCTTGCACAATCAGGGCGTCGACGGCGATGCGCTGAATCGGCTCCGGGTGGTGCAATCGCCAGCGTGTGAGCTGGTTCGCGCCGACGCCCAGCAGCTGCTCGTCCGCCGCCGCCCAGTGCAGGCGCATAATCGCGCCTTCGGCGGGCGCCAGTGGGAGAAAGTCTCTGCTCCGAGTGTTGTCGGGCAGCAGTTCACAGACGCGCACAACGCCGCTGCGAAAGCCGACCGCCAGCCGAGGCGCGCTTGCGAGGGGCGTTGTGAACGCCACCGCCTGCGCCCCGTCCGCACGCACCAGGGATCGCTGATACATCGCATCGCGAATACGCCACACACTCACGCCTGAGCCAGTTGCAATCAGCAGATGCTGCTCCGCGTCGAACGCATAGTCCTGCACGGCGCGCGGGCGAATCGTGCTGATGCGACGCCATGCGCCAGCCGACTCCCACACATCCAGCACCAGCTCCCAGCGGCAGCACAGTAGTCGATGCCCTCTGCTGTGAAAGCGCAGGTCGCGCGCGCCCTGCGGACGCTCGTGCTGACGCAACTGGAGGTCGGGCAGCGTGTAGAAGTAGAGGTTCGCGTGCGTGGTCGCGATTGCCGCCAGCGGGTGCATCGGGTTGGCTGCCAGAGCGCGGAGCGGATGGGGTAGCTTGAGCGCGCGGAGACACCGCCCCGAATGGAGTTCATAAATCTCCACCCGTTTCGTGCGTCCGACGATGAGGTAGTTGCCGTCGTGGCTGATGTCTATCGCGCGCGTTTGCGCCTCGCCGGGCATCTCAAGCGTGCGCCAGGGTTCAAACGGCTCGTGCGTTAGGGGCAGTTGCGCGGGCGGGGTCAGGCGCGGCAGGAGCGCGCGCAGCTCCTGCCACAGAGCGCGTTCCTCGGGCGAGAGCGTGTTCCCGTTCCACAGCAGGGTTGTCAGGCGCAGAAGAATCTGATGCGCCCAGCGCGGCGGCGCCTGCAGCGCGAGCCGCCACATGTCGTCCCAGCGTTGCTGGCGCGTGAGCAGTTCGAGCGCGATGCTCCATTCGCGGTCGGTCAGGTCGCGGGCGCGTTTGCGGGCGTCGCCGCGCACAATCTGGCGCATCAGCTCGATGCGCCCGGCGCGACGCGCCTGTTCCAGCAGACGCTGCTGCAGCGCGGGCGCTGCGGCGAAGTACGCCGCCGATAGCAACTGATGGTCGGGGTCCATCGCCTCGTAGCGTTCGAACTGCTCCGTGAGGAACAGCGTCAGCGCCTGGCGCGTCGCGTCGGCGGGCAGGTAGCTGTGCTTGAGGATGAGCGCACGCGCCAGCGGGTCGTCGTTTGTCAGGAACGCCTCGCAGAGCGCGTCGATGGCGGCAGGCGCGTGCAGCTGCTCCAGAAGCGCATAGGCGCGCGGCGCAAGCAGCGGCTCGTCCAGATAGCTAATCTGTATCAGGATCGGCACGGCGTCCGGGCGGTTCAGGTCAATCGCGTGATACGCCTCGTTCAGCAGCGCGGTGTAGAGGCGCAGTTCCAGCGGCTGGCTCGCCACCCAGCGCTGTTCGAGGATGAGCGGCTCCAGCGCCTGACGCACCCCCACAGTGTTGTTGCGCAGTGCGTTCAGCCAGACCTGACACACCTGATGGATGGCGCGGCGATGGTGCAGGCGGCGCAGGCTCTCCCGCGCGATTGCAGTCAGGCGCGGCGTGCGCTCGACGCCCACATACTCCGCCAGTATCGCGACGGCGTCCACATCGCCCGCCTCCGCCAGCGGGCAGAGCTGCTGCAGCAGGCGCTGGTGCAGCCATCGACGCAGGAACATATCCGCAAAGCCGCCCGCCAGCGCGCCTCCCGCCTGAAACGCAGATTGCACGATGAAATACACAACCCCAGCGGCGACTGCTCCCAGCGTTAGGACGCTCGGGCAGCCCAGAAGCCACCATAGCGGCGAACTGCCAGAGATGAAGAGACCCGCGACGCCAAGCACTGTTAGCAGCGCGGCATACCCGCCGATGCGTTGCCCCCATTCTCTGCCGCGCTCGATGCCCAGCGCGCGGTAGTTGCCCAGTAGGCGCGCGCGGAACCACTGCGCTTCGCCGTGACTCATTCAGATAATCCCCTCCAGCTGCAGGGGTACGAACTGGCGCTCAGCTTCCTGCACCTCGCGGAACGACGCCGACTGCGCGCGCCCCTCGCGCAGCCACTGGCGCAGCGACTCGATAATCTCGCGCTGGGCAATCGACAGGGGCACCTGCCGACTGAGGCTCTGCAGAATATCCTCGGTTGTGAACTCGCGGGACTCGCTGAAGCCCAGATACATTGCGTCGATGATCGCCTGCTCGATCTCCGCGCCGACATAACCCTGCGCCTTGCGCGCCAGCAGGTCGAGGTCGTAGTCTGCGGGCACACGCCCGCGCTTGCGCAGGTGAATCGCGAAAATCTCCCGGCGCTCGGCGGTCGTCGGCAAATCGAGGAAAAACACCTCGTCGAATCGCCCCTTGCGCAGCAGTTCGGGGGGCAGGCTCTGGATGTTGTTGGCGGTCGCTACCACGAACACGGGCGCGGTCTTCTCCTGCATCCAGGTCAGGATGGTGCCGAACACGCGCGTGCTGGTGCCGCTGTCGAGTCCGCCGTGCGCGAGGGCTTTTTCCATCTCGTCAATCCACAGCAGGCATGGGGCGATGGTCTCGGCGAGTCGCAGGGCGCGTCGGGCGCGCTCTTCCGATTCGCCGACCAGACTGCCAAACAGCGCGCCGACATCGAGTCGCAGCAGGGGCAGTCGCCACAGCCCGCCGATGGTCTTGGCGACGAGGCTCTTGCCCGTGCCGGGGATGCCAATCAGCGCGACGCCTTTGGGGGCGGGCAGCCCGTACTCGCGCGCCTGCTGGGTGAACGCCCGCTCGCGCAGACGCAGCCACGACTTCAGCACTTCCAGCCCGCCGACATCTTCCAGAGCCTCCTGCAGCGAGTAGAACTCCAGCGCTTCGCTCTCGCGGATGACCTGCTTTTTCTCGTCAGTGACGACGGTGATGTCGCGGTCGTCGAGCGCGCCGTTTTTGACGATGGCTTTGGCGAACACGCGCTGCGCCTGCGCGGCGGTCAGCCCCACCGCCGCCTGCACCAGCTTCTCGCGTCCCAGCGGGGTGAGGTTCACCTGCACGCCCGGCGTCTGCAGCAGCCGCTCCAGCACCTCGTTCAGCTCGGCGGCGTCGGGCAGGGGCAGCTCCAGCAGCACTGACTCGTCGCGCAGTTCGGGCGGCAGCTGGCTTGTCGGCATCGTAATCACGATGCTCTTGCGCGTGTATTTGAGTTTCTGGGCGACGGTGCGCAGTTTGCGCTTCACCTGCGCGTTGCCCCACGCCTCGTGAAAGTCCTTCAGCACGAACAGCGCGCCGCCGTCCCATTTCTCGATTTGTTCCAGCGCAGTGAGCGGGTCGCGCGCAGCGGGCAGGCTTGCGGGCGCGCCCGCCACATGCTGGAACCCGTCGGCGATGTCCCAGCTGAGGCAGGTTTTCTGTGCGCGCTCGCACAGGCGGCGCAATAGCTCCAGCGCGCGCTCCTCCTCGACGGTCGACAGCACAATCAGCGTGAACCGCGCCCGAATGTAAAGCTCCAGCTCCTGCAACAGCATCGGCGTCTCTCCTTGCGTTGGAATTCTACCGCCACTGCAGCGGGTCGATGCCGCTGATGACCACCGCGCCGTCGGGCTCGATAATCACCTCGCTGACGGGCGTGAGTTGCAGATCGTGCAGCCCGTAGCGCGGGGTCAGCAGGTGAACGGTCTTGTTAGCGGAGCCGCGCAGGTCGCGCGCCAGCCGCTGACGCGCGTCGTACCGCCCCGCAATCAGCACATCGATGCACCGTAGTAGCGCGGGCGTCTCGCGGAACCGCTGCAGTTCGTCCCATGTGTAGCCCGTGAAGACCAGCACGCTGAGGTCGGTCTCCTCCCGAATGCGCTGCAGCAGCGATAGCAGCGCGGGTCGCTGCTGGAACGGCTCGCCGCCGCTGATGGTGACGCCCTCGATTCGGGGACGCAGGGCGGCAATCCGCTTGAACAGGGCGTCCGTTTCGACCGACTCGCCCGCGTGGAAGGCGTGCGTTTCAGGGTTGTAGCAGCCCGGACAGCCCAGCGTGCAGCCCTGTACCCACACGACGGCGCGACAGCCCGGACCGTTCGCGTAGCTGTGCGGCTCGAAGGCGTGCAGGCGCAGGCGTCGCGAACGGCGCGTCGCGTTGCCCGTCGCCATCCGCGCTACCCCCTGCCCGCGCGCGCCTGCTCCTGAACGGCAGTCTGCTCCTGCGCGGTCGCCATGGCGTCGGCGGTCATCGTGCGCGACTCAATCGTGTTCCCCAGCGCCGCCTCCAGCTCCCGCGTGATGTCGAGGCACTTCGCCCCCTCTGCGCCAAAGACCTGAATCTCAACGCGCCCGTCTGGATGGATAATCACCTCAACCTCTTCCAG
This sequence comes from Armatimonadota bacterium, assembly GCA_037442365.1. GTDB lineage: Bacteria > Armatimonadota > Fimbriimonadia > Fimbriimonadales > GBS-DC > GBS-DC. The sequence continues at coordinate 46,692 of JBBIQK010000012.1, forward strand.
TCGCATAGGTTCTGTCCTCCTTGCTTAGCCGACGCGCCGCAGCAGCAGGCGCACGCGCCCGTTCGGCTCGCGCTCTTCCGAAGCCACTGCGAACCCCTGCTCGGTCAGCTTCGCGAGGGTTGCGTGATAGGCGTACCGCTGCGTGACGGCGTTGAGCATCTCACTGGCGTTTGTGCGCACGCCCCAGAAGTCGCCGACCAGTTCGTAGGCGTTGCGGCTCTTGCTGAATCGCACTGTGCGCGCGCCCAGCACGGCAGGCAGCTGCACCGCCACCTGCTCGCCCTGCCCGACCTGATATTGGTAGCCCAGCTCGTCCAGCGCTTTCACCAGATACTCGCGCTCCACCATCTGCGTCCGAATGCGTGTGATGTGCGACATGCAATCCTCCCTGTGTGTAATTACGAAAAAATGGGGGAAATTCCTGCAATTCCCAAACACCCCTTGACATGCGCGTTGCTAATGGAGTATAATTCGCTTCAAAGAACGATTTTCCTCTGGAGGCGATGATGAATCGACTGGCGAACGGGTTGAAGGAAGCGGGATTGCGCCTGACGCCACAGCGCGTCGCCATCTGTCAGGTGCTGGCGGAAAGCAAGGACCATCCAACCGCGATGATGATTTATCACCAATTGCTGCCCCAGTTTCCGACGCTGAGCTTAGCGACGGTCTACAAGACGCTCCATGTGCTCAAATCGATGGGGCTGGTGCATGCGTTGGGCGACGCGGGCGACGGCGCGGAGCATTTCGACGCCGATGTGACGCCGCATATCAACCTCGTGTGCGTGCGTTGCCACCGCGTGGTGGACTTCGACGAGCGGCTGGTGCATGAGGTTCAGCGCGTGGTCGAGCAGCGTTCGGGCTACGAGGTGCAGGGCGCGCGGATTGTCTACTACGGGCTGTGCCCCGACTGCCGCGCCGCTGAAACGAATGGCAAGGAGCGCCACTGATGGGCATCATACGCTACCTGCGCCAGCGCATCGCCGAAGCCGACTCCTGTGTGGACGAGATGGCGAAGGTCGCGCGGGCGCATCACGGCATTCGACGCATTCGCTACCGCTATCGCGACGACACGGTGGAGCTGGAGTACGACCCGCGCCGTCTCAGCGCCGAGTCTGCCCAGCAAGCTGCCGAGCCACTGCTGCGCGAGCTGGGCGTGCGCGCGCCCGATTGCAGCCTGCGCGACCCGCAGCAGGGCGTGTGCGCGGCGTGCCCCAGCGTCGCCCAGCACGGCAAACGCTGGCAGGTGAACAGCGTCGCCTACCGCGCCATGTTCGACGGCGAGACGCTCACCATCGAGCAGGAGAACGCCCTCGACGAGCCGACCGACCGATTCCTGCGGCGGGTGAAAGCCATCGAGCGACCCGCGCCGCGCTGGCAGAGCCGCGCCTTCTGGGAGCCGATATTGTCCGCGCTGACCCTGCTGATGATTGTCGCGGGCGGGCTGCTGCGCTGGGGCGAGCAGGCGACGCTGGCGAACCTCGCCTACGCCGTCGCCTACCTCGCGGGCGGCTACTTCGGCGTGCTGGACGGCTACCAGACCCTCAAAGAGCGGCGGCTGGATGTCAACTTTCTGATGATTGCCGCCGCAATCGGCGCGGCGCTGGTCGGCGAAGCGCCCGAGGGCGCGACGCTCCTGTTCCTGTTCTCGCTCTCCAACACGCTGCAGAGCTACGCGCTTGCCCGTAGCCGCAAAGCCGTGCGCGCGCTGATGGCGCTCCAGCCCGACACCGCGACGCGCCTCACCCCAACAGGAACCGAGACCGTGCCCGTGGAGGAACTGCAGGTCGGCGATCGCGTGCTGACCCGCCCTGGCGAGCGCATCCCCACCGACGGGGTCGTGCTGCAGGGCGAGTCGCATGTCGACCAGTCGCCCATCACGGGCGAGAGCGTGCCCGTGCATAAAACCATCGGCGATAAAGTGTTCGCGGGTACGGTAAACGGCAACGGCGTGCTGGAAATCGAGGTACGCGCCCCCGCGACGGAGACGCTGTTGCAGCGCATCCTGCAACTAGTGGAGCAGGCGCAGGAGCAAAAAGCGCGCACGCAACGCTGGCTGGAGCGGTTTGAACAACGCTACGCGCTGGCGGTGATTGGCGGCGCGGCGGCGGTCGCGCTGGGGCTGCCGCTCATCGGCGGGAGCTTCCCTGACGCCTTTTATCGCGCGATGACGCTGCTGGTCGTCGCGTCGCCCTGCGCGCTGGTGATTAGCACGCCCGCCACACTGCTGAGCGCAATCGCCAACGCTGCACGGCGCGGCGTGCTGTTCAAAGGCGGGGAACCCATCGAGCGGCTGGCGACGGTACGCGCAGTTGCTATCGACAAGACGGGCACGCTTACGGAGGGCAAGCTGGAGTTCACCGACCTCGTGCTGGCTGAGGGCGCGTCGGAGTCGGAAGCGTGGCAGACGATTGCCGATGTGGAGGCGCGCTCGGAGCATCCGCTGGCGCACGCGCTGCTGGAGGCGGCGCAGGCGCGGGGCTATACGCCGCGCCCCGTGCAGCGTGTGGACGCCGTACCGGGCAAGGGCATCGTCGCCGCGCTGGAGGACGGTACGGAAGCGCGGATTGGCAACCTGCGCCTGTTTGAAGACCTCGCCATCCCCGACACCGTTGAGCAGGCGGTTCACGCGCTGCGAGGGGCGGGCAAGACGGCGATGATTGTCTGGGCGGCGGGACGGTTTCTGGGGGTTGCGGCGGCGGCGGACAGGGTACGCCCCGAAGCGGCGCAGGCGGTCGCCCAGCTGCGCGCGCAGGGCGTTGCATGCGTCGCCATGCTCACGGGCGATGCAGAGCCTATCGCCCGCGCCGTCGCGCAGCAAACGGGCATCGAGCGCGTCTACGCCGACCTGCTGCCCGATGAGAAGCTGGAAGTGCTGCGCCAGCTGAGCGCGGAGTACGGCGCTGTCGCGATGGTGGGCGACGGGGTGAACGACGCTCCTGCGCTGGCGGCGGCGGAAGTGGGCGTCGCGATGGGCGCAGGCACCGATGTCGCCCTCGAAACCGCCGATGTCGCGCTCGTGGGCAACGACCTGAACAACCTGCCCTACGCGCTCGCGCTCAGTCGGCAGGCGATGCGCGTGCTGAAGCAGAACCTACTCTTCGCCACGGGCGTGATTGTCGCGCTGGTGATTCTCACCTTCGTGGCGAACCTGCGTCTGCCGCTCGGCGTGGTGGGGCACGAAGGCAGCACGCTGCTGGTGGTGCTGAACGGGCTGCGCCTGTTGCTCTACCGACCGGCGTCGTCTCATTGAGGGGGCGGCTGAGTCGGGCAGTCTCTGAACAGTGCGCCTTGTTTTTCCAATCATTAAGGTATCCTAACGCTGAGGGAGCGGCGCATGCGAGGGATAGCGATTGTGCTGGCGGCGGCGCTGCTGGTCTTCGCGCAGGCGGACGAGTTGCGTGAGGCAAGCCTTGTTCTGCGCGGCGAGCCGCAGAGCCTGACGCCCCCGCCTCTGTGGGACGGGCGCGAGTTGTGGCTGCCTGTCGCGCATCTGGAGCGGCTGGGCGTCGCGCTCGAGGTCGGCGACCATCGTGTGCGCATCACCCATTTGCCTGCGGATCAGCCCGCGGCGCACCTGCCCATCGAGCCAAAGCGCGATGTGCCGTGTGTCCCTGTGCGCGACCTGGTGCGTCGGCTGGGCGGCTTCACGCGTTGGGACGAGGTGAGCGGCGCGCTCGCCGTGCTGGCGCGTCTGCAAGAGGCGCGTCTGGACGCCGATACGCTTGCGCTCAGGACCAGCCTGCCCGTCGCATGGCGCGCCTTTACGCTGGAGAACCCCAACCGCCTGGTGGTCGACCTCATCGGCTGCACGCTGCCCGATACGCCGTTGTCGATGCCCCAGCCGTCGGGCGCGGTGAAGGCGGCGCGCGTGGGGCAGTTCGACCCACACACGGTGCGCATCGTGCTGGAGATGGACGCGCCTGCCGCAACGCCCGCGCAGGGACTGCACAGCGAGTGGCAAATCGCGCTGACGGCTGCGTCCCCCAGCGCGCCCGAACCGCCTGCAGAGACGCCTGATACACCCGTTGAATCGCCCAGCGCGCCCGTTGAGCCGCCGCCCCCGCCGCTCGAAATTCCGCCCCTGCAGCGCGGCGCGAACGGCGTCGTGCAACTGACCCTGCCGCTGCCTGAAGGCGTGCGCCCGCGCGTGCTGTTTCTGGAAGACCCGATGCGCATCGCCATCGATGTGCCCGGCTACCTGCCCGAACCCATCGAACGGGCGATTGACGACCCCAGCCTGTTCGTGCGCACGCTGCGCGCCGCGCCCATCGACGGCGGGATGGTGCGCGTGGTGCTGGAACTGGCGCGCTCCGTCGGCGCACAAATCCTGTCGGGCAAAACGGGCGTCACGCTCAACCTGCGCGCCCCGCGCAACACGGGCGGCAAACTGCGCGAGAAGGTCATCGTGATTGACCCCGGACACGGCGGCGCGCAGCCCGGCGCACGCTGGCGCGAGGGCAAAACCGTGATTGAAGAGAAAACCATCGTGCTGGCGATTGGGCTCCATATCGCCGAGCTGCTCTCGCGGGAGGGCGCGAAGGTAATCCTGACCCGTGCGGAAGACAAAGCGATTGGGTTGTACGAACGCACCGCGCTGGCGAACGGCGCGAACGCGCACTTTTTCATCAGCCTGCACTGCGATTCCAACCCGCGCCCCAACTCCGCGTCGGGCACGACGATTTACTACCACAAAGACGACGCCGACAGCCGCGCGCTGGGGCAAGCCATCCTGAACGAGATGGTCAAGGTGAGCGGGCTGCCCTCGCGCGGCGTGCGCTCCGACTCGATGCTCTACCAGACGGGGCTTGCCGTGCTGCGCACCAGCCAGATGCCCGCCGTGCTGATCGAGGTCGGCTACCTGAACCATTCGTTTGACCGCGCGAAGCTGATCAACCCCGACTTCCAGAAACGCATCGCGGAGGCAATTGTGCGCGGTCTCCGGGCGCATGTGGAGGGGCGGTAGGACAGGAAGAAACCGAAGCCGCCCCGAAAAAATTCTAAGCGCCTTTGCAGTAGATTTTCAGCAGCTCCCTGTCTGCGTATGTGCGTAATTTGGAGTGCTGAAGCGGGAGCTTCAGCCCTGATGTTTGTCATTTCTCCTCTCGCCTAGCGCCCAGCCCTTGACAAAAAAACGCTCCATCGGGTATCTCCTGCACACTATGAAACAACCAATCCACACACAGGAGCAACCCGATGGAGCCAACCCA
>JBBIQK010000013.1:0-51508 GCA_037442365.1 Armatimonadota bacterium
CTCTTCAACTTCGGTAGCGACGACGCCAGCTCCGATGTGAACGGCGACGGTATAGTGGACGACGCCGACCTGTTGATTGTGCTGTTCAACTTCGGCAACGGCTGCTAGATACCCCCCTCTCTCCAGCCCCTCTCCCGCGCGATGGGGGAGGGGCGCCTGATGTGTTGAAGCGCTGTTTTGACACATATGGAAATCTCTTACGCCAACGGCGCGTTCCTTATGCGTCAATCGGCGATGCGTATGCCCTCACCCACTTTGTCTCTCCTTTAATAATACCAGTTGTGCAGTCAGGGTTCGTTAATTGCCTCGCACACGCCTGCAGAGGCGTGCTTGTTGCCTGCACCCTGCGACTATGGAGTGCTGAAGCGGGAGCTTCCGCACTCCATAAACTGCCGATTTACGAACTATGACCAGCAGATTGGTATAAGGAGCAGGTTTTTCGCCTCTTGCCTGCGAAAGAGATGACCCCTGTTTGTTCTGGTTGCGCCCCAAAACGGCTTCCTTTTCAGAAACCTATCCTTTCACGGAGCATAGAGGAGGACGCATACACGTGATGAAACGCGCGAAGATTACGAGAATCACCCCGCGATTTGAGAAATTTTGAGTTTTCAGGGGGTCAAGACTTGACTTTTTTGATTCCTATGGGGTATCATGTGTTGCATTATGAAAGCGCCGTATGCCCAACCCAGTCGCTGCCCTATGTGCAGCGGGAAACTTATCGTGACGCAGGTCGCCTGCGAAGAGTGTGGGCTGACCATGCAGGGACGCTTTGCGCCGAATCGGTTCAGCCAGCTCGATGAAGAGCAACTCCAGTTTCTGGAGGTGTTCCTGCGTAATCGGGGCATGCTGGCAGGCGTGGAGCGTGAGCTGGGCATCAGCTACCCGACCGCGCGCAATAAGCTGGACGCGCTGTTGCTGGCGCTGGGGCTGACCCCTGCAACGACGCAGGACTTGAACGGGCATCTCGCCGAGCAACGACGCCACATTCTGGACATGCTGGAGCAGGGCGCCATCACCGCGGAAGAAGCCGCGCGAAAACTGCGCACCCTGCGCTGAAGGAGGAGGAAAACACCTATGACCGAACGACAACAAACGCTGCTGCGGATACTGAACCTGATGCAGCAGGGAACCGTGACGCCCGAAGAGGCGGCGGATTTGATAGATGCACTGTACGAGGTCGCGCCATCCGCACCGACGACAGATGAAACCAACCCGACCCACGCAGACAACGGCACAGCGCCCGCACGGGGACTGTTCGACCAGATTCTGCGCGCGGTCGAGGAGACGGCGCGCGCCACCGGGCAAGCCGTGCGCAGCGTCAACTGGCAACAAATCGGACAGAGCGTGCGCGAGCAGACCCAGCGCAGTCTCGACGAACTGCGCAAAACGCTTGACGAGCTGGAGAAAGGGGACTGGTCCCTGGGACGGTGGGGCAAGTATGAAACCGACTTGCAGCAAACGATGGACTTCGCGATTGATGGGGGACAATCGCTGTCCATCGAACTCCCCGCAGGCGACTTGCATATCACGGGCGGTTTCGACGGGGGACGGGTCGAAGCCGACATCCGCCTGCGGGGAGCTTCCCAGCAGAGCGTGGAGCAGGTGAAACAAACCTATAGCCTGACCATCGAGCAGACCGAGTCGGGCGTGCGAATCACCGCGCCGCAACTGGAGGGCGACCTGCGCCAGAAAGTCGACCTGCGCCTTCGAATCCCGCGCCAGGTGAACCTGCACGCACGGCTGGAACACAAGGGCGACATCGAGGTCGAGAAGCTCGACGGCTCGATGGACCTGCGCACGCCGCACGGCGATGTCCATCTGCGCCACATTCGCGGCAGCGCCACGGTGGAGACTGTGAACGGCGACATTAACATCCACGATCTACAGGGCGAGCGCGTTCAGATAACTGCGGTTCACGGTGACGCACACCTGCGCGATGTTCACGCCGACTCGGTGCGCCTGCAGCTGACCAACGGCGACGCCGAAACGGAGCGCATCGTTGCCCGTAATTTTATGGTGGAGACCGTGCGCGGCGATATTCGGTTAGACCTGACCGCGCCCGTGCAGGGCGAAGTGCGCCTGACCACCGTGAAGGGCGATATTCTGGTGGCGCTGCCTGACGGCAACGACTGCCAGGTGCAGATACATACCAGCGCAGGCGACATCGAATGTGCGCTGGAGTGTCGCGCGGTGGACGCAGGACGCCATCACTACACAGGCGTTGCTGGCGATGGGACAGGAACCCTCGCGCTGGAGACCGTCCATGGGGATGTACGCGTCGCGCTGCGAGCGCACGAGACGGCTTGAGCCAGCAACTCAAGGTGAGACCACTGGCCCCCGCGCATGCGGGGGCGTTTTTTTTCGGGTATCCTATCGGCTATGGAGGCGTTCGTTGGCGCGCTGACGGTTTTCGTGCTGGCGGTCTTTCTGGGGTTCGAGGTGATTACCAAAGTGCCCCCGACGCTGCACACGCCGCTGATGTCGGGGTCGAACGCGATTTCTGGCATCACGATTATCGGCGCGATTCTCGCGGCAGGCGCGCAACACACGACGCTGAGCGCCGTGCTGGGTGTGCTGGCAGTCGCGCTGGCGACCATCAATGTCGTGGGGGGCTTTCTGGTGACCGACCGCATGCTGCAGATGTTCAAGCCGAGCCGCCGTGAGCTGCCCGACCGTCAGGTAAAATAGACGGGGAGGCGCACGATGCGAATCGAACTGCTGTATTACCCTGAATGCCCGTCGCACGAGCGCGCGCTGGAGCTGCTGCACGAAGCGCTTGCGCAGGAGGGCGTTCAGGCAGAGATTGCCGTGATTCGCATCGAGACGCAGCAACAGGCGGAACAGCACCGCTTCATCGGGTCGCCCACCATCCGAATTGATGGGCGCGAGGTGCAACCGCAGCCCCATCTGCCTTACCGCCTGACCTGCCGCGCCTTCCAGCACGAGGACGGGCGGCTCTCGCCCCTGCCTTCGCTGGAGACGCTACGCGCCGCCCTGCGCCATCCATCCACTGAAGGAGGTGAAGACGATGGAGATCGGACACTCGGCGTATGATTTTGAGCTGCTCGGCGTGGACGGCAAGACCTACTCGCTCAAGGACTTCGCCGACAAGCCGGTGCTGGTGCTTTTCTTCTGGTGCAATCACTGCCCCTATGTCAAGGCGTATGAAGACCGCGTGATTCAACTGGTGAACGAGTTCAAAGACCGTGTGGCGTTTGTGGCGATTAACTCGAACGACCCGACCCAGTACCCTGAGGACAGCTTCGAGAACATGCAGCGCATCGCCCGTGAGAAGAACTATCCGTTCCCGTACCTATTCGACGAGACTCAGGCGGTGGCGCATGCGTACAAAGCCTCGCGCACGCCTGAATTCTTCGTGTTCGACGAGGAACGCGACCTGAAGTATCACGGGCGGTTCGACGACAACTGGGAGCATCCCGACCAGGTGCGCCATGAGTATGTGCGGGACGCGATTCGCAGCCTGCTGGAGAACGACATCCCGCATGTCTCGCAGGTGCCGCCGGTGGGATGCACCATCAAGTGGAAGCATTAATCGCTCTGCGTCGGGCGGCGCACGCCGCCCGACGCCTTTCACCTGGACAGATCGATGACTCCTCTGCGCGCCGTAATTTCCTAACGCCCGCATCTGGGCGCTGGTCAATGGCTACTGAGTGAGCAGGGCTTCAATGACGCCCTGCTGTGCAATAACGCTGTTTGCAGATTAACGCGCCCTTCGAAAAAACAAACAGGTATACTGTCCGTGTGGATAGGCGGGCAACTGCCAGACGATGGTATCAGCAGGCGGTTCACGACCTCGAGATGGCGCGTCGCAACCTCACCATCGAGGGCTATGATGTGGCGGCTTTTCTGGCGCATCAGAGCGCCGAGAAACTGCTGAAAGCAGCGTTTGCGCTGTCAGGCAAGCCAGTGCCCCGCACCCACTACCTCGAAGAGATGGCTTCGGAACTGGGCTTGCCCGAAGACCTGTACGATAAGATTCTGGACCTGACCAGCGACTACACAATCGCGCGCTATCCCGATGTGGCAAGCGGTGTCCCATATGAACTCTACTCGGACGAGATTGCCGCCGCAAAGATCGAAATCGCCGAACAGGTACTAGACTACTTTCATCAACGCTGGGGGGAATTATGACGCCCGATTCGATATTGCAGCAGTTTGTGCAGGAGGTGTTGCCCATTATTTGTGAACAGCTTCAGCCAGAGCAAGTGCTTTTATTCGGCTCCCGCGCACGCGGCGAGGCGCACTGCAGCTCAGACCTCGATGTGATTGTGGTCGCGCAGGCATTTGAGGGCGTGCCATTCCTGCGACGGATGCCGATGATGCTGCGTCTGGCGCGCTTTCCCCGCCATATCGATTATCTGTGCTACACCCCTGCCGAGTTTGAGCAGGCAATTCAGACTTCTACTCTTGTGAACGCGGCGGTTCGTGAGGGACGCGTATTATATCCCGACCCCGAAGAGCAGGCAGAACCTCTGAGTATTGCCACAAGCACACAGGTATAATTGGGCGGGAATGTCCAACCACGACGAAGCGCTGGTGCGCTGGCGGCTGATATTGGGGCGGCGGGCGGAACAGGCGAATCCTGCGTTCCGACTGGGCGGCGCAGGCGCGCATGAAGAGCCTGGCGACACACCCCTGCAAGGCGTCTTGCCCGCAGGGGTAGGGCTGACCGCCCTCGACGAGGCGTTGAGTTTCGTGTACGACCGCCGCGACCGCTTCGGCGGCACGGACGACTCTAGACCCTATATCCCCCAGTGGCTGGAGCAGATGCGCGCCCTGTTCAACCAGTCCACCCTCGCGATGGTGCAGCGCGACGCCTTCGAACGCACCGGGCTGGCGGAGCTGCTGCTGCAACCCGAAGCCATCCCCCAGCTGCAGCCTGATGTGCGCCTCGCCGCGACCATTCTCAGCTTCAAAGACCAGATTCCCGACGAGGTAAAACAGACCGCCCGTGAACTCATCCGTCAGGTGGTGGAGAACCTGCGCCGCAAGCTCGAAACGCAGATTGTGCAGACGGTCATCGGCGCGCTGCGGCGCAATCGCCATACGCCCATCCGCTGCGCGCGCAACCTCGACTGGCGACGCACGCTCAAACGCAACCTCAAGCACTACCTGCCCGACCGCAAAACCATCGTGCCCGAACGGCTCTACTTCTGGGCGAACGAAAAGCGCTACCGCGATTGGCAGATTATCATCCTCGTTGACCAGAGCGGCAGCATGGCAAATTCAGCAATCTACGCCAGCCTGATGGCGAGCGTGTTCGCCTCGCTGAATGTGCTGGAGACGCATCTGGTGGTGTTCGACACCAGCGTCGTAGACCTGACGCCGTATCTGAGCAACGACCCTGTGGAGTTGCTGTTCAGTTTGCAGCTGGGCGGCGGCACGGATATTGCGCAGGCGGTCGCCTACGGCGCGAGTCTGGTGAAACGCCCCGAAAAGTGCATCTTCGTGCTGATTACCGACCTGTTCGAGGGGGGCGACGAGAAAGCGTTGCTGGCGCACCTGCGCGAACTGCGTGAAAGCAAGGTCCAGGCGCTGTGCCTGCTCGCGCTGGAGGACGGCAAGCCGCAGTATCACAAGCCGCTGGCGCGACAGGTCGCCGCGCTGGACATCCCAACTGTCGCCGCCACGCCCGACAAACTGCTGGCGCTGGTGGAGCAAATCATGAGTGGAGGGCGGCGCTGAATGCCTCCCATGACGCTGGACGAGGTGCGCGCACTGTGCGACATGGCGACCTACCATGCCGCTGAGCCGATTGTTGCGGGCGACCAGTTGCTGCAGCTGGCGCACTCGGACACGACGCTGTTCGCGCAGGTGCAGGGCACAAAGCCCTACACGGTGCGCATCGAGTTTCAGGAGGGCGCGCCCCGTGCGAAATGCACCTGTCCCGCCGCACGCTATAGCAAGTTCTGCAAGCACGCGATTGCCGTACTAATTGTGTGGGCGCAGTCGCCCGAACGATTCGCCTACGGACAGCAGACTCTGATGGTAACGCCGCCCGCTGCGCCCGCGCGGGGGGGCAAACGCGCCGCAAAAGCGACCGTTGCGCGCGTCGACATGCAGAGTCAGGCGATTGAACAGACGCTTAAACTCACGGCGGAGCTGGCGGCGCAGGGCATTACGGGCGTGCAGGAGGCGTATCTGGAACAGCTGCGCACGATTGCAGCGAACCTCCAGTCGCTCAAGACGCGCCGCCTGCAGCAAGCGGTGGAGACGCTCGCCCGCCTGATCGAAGCCTCGCGCGAGACGCCCATCGCCGAACAGGACTACACGCGCGCCCTGCTACGCCTGTGGTTGACCGCGCGCGCCCTCGAAGAGCATTTCGCCGAGCGACGCCCCCTGCCCGACGAGCAAGCCGAAGAGATGCTGGGGCGCACCTGGCGTGATAAAGACCTCACGCCCCGCGAGAATCTGCGCCTGCTGGAACTGGCGTATGAGAACATCGAGCTGGCGTCGGGCTTCCGACTGGACATCAGCACGCTGATTGACCTCGATTCGGGCGAGCTGCTGAAAGAGCTGAAGATTGCCCCTCTGAATGTGCCCAGCGCGGAGGCGAAGGCGTTCAAGCCGAACCGTCCGAAGCCGTTTCTGGCGGCGCGCGTCGGCGTGTACCCCGGCTACGCGCCCAAGCGCATCAAGATTTACGAAGACACGCCGCTGGAGGAGCCGCTCTCTGCGCTCGCGCTGCAGGCGGCGCGCCATGCGCAGATGGAATGGCAACCCCTGCTGACGCGCTTCCTGCAGCAGCGGATGGATCCGTTCGCCCCGCGCGAGATGCCCTGCCTGCTGCGCTACGAATCGCTGGTCTGGCATGCGGGGCGCGCATGGCTGGCAGATACCCAGGGCGTGCTTCTGCCGCTTGTTGTGCTGACGCCCCCGATGCGCTTTCAGGCGATTGCCGAAGCAGGTTCAGCTCTCTCCGAAGCGCCTGTTCGGGAGCGGCTCCTCGACCACACGCCTGCGCTGCCCAGCGGCGTCCCCTGCGAAGAGGCGCTGTTGCGCCATCCATGGCTCGCCCTGTTTGGCTACCTGGAGGGGGACGGTCAGGTCGCTTTTCGCCCCGTGAGCGCGCTACACGATCGCGGCGTCGCGCCGCTGGTGTTCACGATGCAGTATCGGGAGTATTAGCCCGGCTCAGGTATAATCCATCCGCATGACGCTGGACGCGCACGCGCTGGAGACGCTGATTGAACGCGCCCTGCAGGAGGACCTCGGCGCGGGCGACTGGACGACCGACAGCCTGATTCCCCCGGAGCATCACACGCGCTGCGCCATTTACGCGCAAGCGGCGGGCGTACTGTGTGGGGTGGCAATCGCGCAGCGGGTGTTCCAGCGACTGGACGCGGGCGTGCGCTTCCTTCATGCGCTGGAGGACGGCGCGCCGCTGACGCCCGATACCCCCGTGCTGACGCTGGAGGGCAACACGCGCGCGATTCTGAAAGCCGAACGCACCGCGCTGAACTTCCTGCAGCGCCTGTCGGGGATTGCCACGCGCACGCGTCAGTATGTGGACGCCGTCGCGGGCACAGGCGCGCAGATTGTCGACACGCGCAAGACGACGCCCACCCTGCGCCTGCTGGAGAAGTACGCCGTGCGCGTCGGCGGCGGACGCAACCATCGCGTTGGGCTGTACGACGGGATACTCATCAAGGACAATCACCTCGCCGCGCTGGGGGGCGACATCGCCGAAGCCGTGCGCCGCGCGCGCCAGTACTCCCACCACCTGCTCGCCGTCGAGGTGGAATGCACGACGCTCGCGCAGGTCGAACAGGCGATTGCGGCAGGCGCGGACGGCATTTTGCTGGACAACATGCCGCTGGAGACGCTGCGCGACGCGGTGCGCCTTGCGAAAGGGCGCGTGCGCTTTCTGGAGGCGTCGGGCGGCGTCACGCTGGAGACCGTGCGCGCCATCGCCGAAACGGGCGTTGACTACATCTCCGTCGGCGCAATCACCCACTCCGCGCCCATCCTGCCGATGCATCTGGAGTTTTAGCCATGCGCTGGCGCGAACTCTATCCCGAATGGCAGCAGGCGGTGGACGAGCTGGTCGCCAGCCGCGACACGGTGCTGACCGTCGGGGGCATCGACGCGGGCAAGACGACCTTCTGCGCGCTGCTGCTCAAGCTCAAGCATCAGGCGGGGATGCGCGTCGGATTCGTCGATCTGGACGCGGGGCAGACGACGGTGGGACCGCCCGCCGCCTTCAGCAGCGTGTTGATTCGCAAGCCCTACGAACTGTTGCATGAGTTGTCGCCCGATAGCCTGGCGTTTCTGGGCGATGTGTCGCCTGTGCGCCATACCGCGCTGGCGCTTGCGGGCGCACGGCGCGTGCTGGACGACCTGACGCCCCTGCAGCCTGACAGCACGGTCATCGACACCGACGGCTACATCAGCGGCTGGCACGGGCGCGCCTATAAACTGATGCTCATCGACCTGCTGCGCCCGCAGGCGATTGTCGCGCTCCAGCGCAAGGACGAACTCGAGCCGATTCTGGACGCGCTGCGCCGCCGCGCCGACTGGAAGCTGTACGAGTTGCCCGTGCCGCAGACGATTCTGCGCAAGTCGCCGCCCTATCGGGCGCAACAGCGACGCACGGCGTTTGCCCGCTACTTCGAGCAGGCGCAGTCGCATACGCTCCCGCTGGATCAGTTCCGCTTCGTGGGCAGGCGGCTGGGTGCGGGGCAGCCGATTTCCGAAGCGCGCCGACGCTACCTCGCCGACCAGGTACGCGCCGAGCTGCTGCACGCGGAGATGGTGGGCGACTCGCTGCACCTGATTGTGCGCCAGCCGCTCAGCGACGCGCAGCTTGAGACCCTCATGACGCTTGCAGGCGTTCACAACCTGGTGATGCTCCCCCAGTCGGCGTATCACAATCTGCTGGTGGGGCTGGTGGACTACACGGGGCGATGCTATGGGCTGGGGCTGATTGAGTCGCTGGACTACCGGGCGCGCACGCTCACGCTCCTGTCGCCTGTGCGCTCGGTGAACCCCGTGCGCTGGGTGCAGCTGGGCTACCTGCGCGTGCTGCCCGACGGCACGGAACTGGGCGAACCCCTGCGCGATGGGTGACCAACAGATACGCCGCGACAAGAGGCGGCTGTGGAGTAGCGAATCTGGCGCTGGGCGGCGCAGGCACACGCAAAAGGGGTAGAATTGAGGTATCTCCAGCGGCATCGCTGGGGTAAGGAGGTACACGATGACGGTGTTCCGATTGGGGATTAGCGGACTGTGCCTGTTGCTTGGCGCACTGGCATGGAGCAACGATACCGCGGTTTGGGGGGTTGGCGGCGTAATCGAGCCCATGAAGAGCCACCCCAGTGTCGAGTTGCGTTCCCATCGCGTGATGGTCACCCTCACGCCCAGTTATGCGGATGTGGAGTGTACTTTCGTCCTGCACAACACGGGTCAGGCGACCAGCGTGTTGATTGGCTTTCCCGAAAGCGGCGGGGGCGTCGATGTAGACCCGACGCGGGGCTTCGAGCGCTTCCGCTCCTATGTGGATGGCAAGCGCGTCAAAGTGCGCGTCATCAACGCGGAGAAGGAGCGCGACTCCTACTGGCGCTGGTATGTGAAGCGTGTGTCGTTTCGCGCGGGTCAGACGCGCGTTGTGCGCAACACTTACCGAATGTCTCTTGGGCTTTTCGGCACGGGGGAACGATTTTTCGAGTATGTTCTGACGACAGGCGCTTCGTGGAAAGGCGCCATCGGTCGCTCGGAAATCGTAGTGCGACTCGTCGGGCTGGACGAGGCTATCTGGTGGCAGATTAAGCCGACCGGGTATCGGCGCGAGCGCAACCGCATCGTATGGCGGCTGAGCAACTACGAACCTGAAGAGAACCTCTACATAGCTTTCTTAGCGGACTATAAGGTGTTTGTGAATGAGGAGCATCAGGTCTTTATCCCCAGTGAAGATGTGGAGCGTCGCGCGGGCGCGATGCTTGTGGACGCCCGCACTCTGGCGCGGATGCTGGGCGCGCAGATAGCGTGGGACAATCGGACGAAGCGCCTCACCCTGCGGCGCGGCGACCAGAAGATTGTGATGCAGGTGGGCAGCCGCTGGGCTACCGTGAACGGGAAGCGCGTCCAGTTGCCTGCCGCGCCGTCGATAACGCGCGCCGATGGACAAGAACCCAAAGTGCGGGCGCCGCTCCGGGCGGTGGTGAATGCACTGCAAGGACAGGTGTTCTTCGAGCGCGAGTCCCTGACTCTGCACATCACAATACCCCAACACGCGGACAATCACTGAGCGTCTTTACGCTACAACTGCAGCGTGCGCACGAAGCGCCCTCTGTATGCAGCGCGTGTGGAAGCTCCGCTTCCGCACTCCATAAATTTACGAACGATGACCCGCGGATTAGTAGAACATACACGCGTGCAGCGATTTGCGCCACATAACCCCCAACGGGTACACTTAGCCGTAATGACAGAAGCGACCGCATCCTGGCTCTCAGACGCAGAAGCGCGCGAGGTAGCCGCACAGGCGCAGGCGATTGCCCACGCCGTCGGGCAGGTGATTCTGGGCAAGAGCGACACCGTGCGCATGATGATTATCGGGCTGCTCAGCGGCGGACACCTGCTGATTGAGGATATTCCGGGAGTGGGCAAGACGACTCTTGCGCGCGCGATTGCGAAAGCCATCGGGGGGCAGTTCCGACGCATCCAGTTCACGCCTGACCTGCTGCCCGCCGATGTCACAGGGTCGGTCATCTACAATCAGGCGCGCGGCGCGTTCGAATTTCATCCCGGACCCATCTTCGCCAACATCGTGCTGGCGGACGAGATTAACCGCGCCACGCCGAAAACGCAGTCCGCGCTGCTGGAGGCGATGGAGGAGCGCACAGTGTCGGTGGAGGGCGAGTCGCACCCGCTGCCCAAGCCGTTCCTGGTGATTGCCACGCAGAACAACATCGAGATGGTGGGCACTTACCCGCTGCCCGAAGCGCAGATGGATCGCTTTTTCGCGCGGGTGTCGCTGGGCTATCCGTCGCCCGAAGTGGAGACGCAGATTCTGGAGTCGCGCCAGCTGAACTCGCCTCTGGAGCGGCTGCAGCCCGTGCTGACCCCGGAACAGCTGGTGCGCCTGCAGGAGCAGACCCGTCGCCTGTATGTGAGTCCGTCGGTGCGGCGGTATGTGGTGGATGTGGTGAACGCGACGCGCCGCCACCCGAAGGTGATGCTGGGCGCGAGCCCGCGCGCGTCGATTGCCCTGATGCTGGGCGCACAGGCGCACGCGCTCCTGACGGGCAGGCACTACACCACCCCCGACGATGTGCAGCAGATGGCGACGCCCGTGCTGGCGCATCGGCTGATGCTCCGCGCCGACACGACCAGCCCGACCCGCGCCGAGAGCGTGATTCGTGAAATCCTGTCGCAAGTGCCCGTGCCGATTGGGGGCGACGCGCCATGAGAGAGTATAAACTGACCGCGCTGATGGCGGCGACCTCATTCCTGCTCTGTTCCGGGCTGATGACGAACAACCGCCAGATGTACTGGATGGCGAGCGTGCTGGGCGCGCTGATGCTGGGCGCGTACCTGCTGGTGCGGCGCGGCGCGCAGCAGGTTTCCGTGCAGCGTCGCTGCCCCGCCGAACTGATGGAGGGCGAGACAGTCGAGGCGGAGGTCGCTGTCGCAATGCAGGCGCGCTGGGGACTGCTCTGGATTCAGGCGGAAGACGCCGCCTCGTCAGGGCTTTTGCTGGAGCCGCTTGCAACCGAGTCGGGCAGCCCCTTCACAGGCGTCGTTCACTACCGCCTGACCGCGCTGCGTCGCGGCGAGCATCAGCTGGGACCGGTCTCCCTGACGCTTTCGGACCCGTTCGGGCTGTTTGTGCGTCAGGAGCGCGTGGACGACACGACGGCGGTGCTGGCGCTGCCGCGTCCGATGGCGATGCCCCGCTGGAACTGGGAGGGGGGCGGGCGCGGGCGACTGATTGCCTCCACGATGCACGGCAAACGCGGCGAAGGCACCGACTGGCACGGCGTGCGCCCCTACACACCCGGCGACCCCCTGCGCCGTATCCACTGGCGCGCCACTGCCCGACACGGCAGCTGGCATGTGCGCGAGTTCGAGGTGAGTCAGCTCGCCCCCACCGTGCTGGCGCTGGAGCAAGCGCCCACATGGCGCGCCGACGGCGAGGCATATCCCGATTTTGACCAGGCAATACGCCATATTGCATGGATTATCCTCGAAGCGCCGCGTCAGGGCGTGTCGGTGATTCTGGTGGGTTCAGGCATGCCCGAACTGCGCCTGACGCCCGAAAGCTACGCGGACCCGCGCGCGCTGCTGCGCCCGCTCGCGCGCATTCAGCCCAACGCCGACCACTCGATTCTGGACGACCTACCGCGCCTGATCCAGCAGTACGGCGAGCAGTACCGCATCGCGCTGTTCGCGCCGCCGCAGGAGTACGCGCTGTTCCATGCGCGCGTGCAAGGCTATCAGGCGCAGGGCTATGCGGTGGAGGTCTATGCGTGAACCATCGTCGGAGTCGCCTGCCCAGTGGACGCTGTATGGCGTCCCGTTGCACAAAGGGATAGCGCTTGGCATAGGCGCACCGCTCTACCAGCCCACCTACGGCAGCCCCATCTGGCTCGACCCGCGCCTGTTCGCGCAGGACGAGGACGAGTGGCATGCCATCGAGTACCGCATGCCGACCGAGCCAGTGGAGGTGATTGGGCTGGCGCGTTCGCTGGACGACATCCCGCCCGTGCTGGCGCCCTATGTGCGCGTGGTGGGCTGGATTGTAGAGCAGTTGCCCGAGCCGCCCCTGCCGCAGACGCCGATTCTGCTCGTGCCGAAACTGCCCTCGCTGCTGCCTGCAGAAGCGCCTGTGATTCTGGACGCGAACGCGGGCGTGGCGTACATCGAGCCGACCGTCGCCGTGCTGGCGCGCTATCAGGCGCAGCTGCTGCGTGTGGCGACCCACACGCGCTATCACCTCGAGGGCGCGCACCTGCCCGTGCGCACCTGGGACAGCCGACCAATTCAGCTGGGGGGCGTCGCCGCCGATTGGGATGAGGTACCGAATACCGCACAGGCGGGCATCGAGCTGGTGTGGCTGACCAGCGCGGAGCTGCCCGAAAGCGTCTCCGCGACGGCGCACGCGCTTGGGGGCAAACCCCTCTGGCTGTATCTGCCCCGCATGCCCGATGACGACGCCTACTGGCAGCGGCTGCTGCGCGCCAGCGTCGAGTTAAATCTGACGCTGTTCGTGGATACCGCCGACGCCCTGCAAGAGGCGTCCGACTCGCTGGCGGTCGCGCGGGAGGCGCTCCGCGCGATGCACCTGCCGCTGGGCGCGCTGGAGGTCGGACTGCTCGCACAGGAGACCCTGCCCGAACTGCTGGAGCCGCTGCCGTATGCTGTAGGCTGGCAGGTGGAGCAGTGGACGCAGCCGCTGGCGGAGCGGTTGTGGGAGGCGCAGGCGACGGCGCGTGCGCTGGGCGTGCGACGGGCGGTGATGGCGCCCGACGCCACGCCTGAAACGCTCGCGCTCGCGCTGGGGCTGGAACCGCACACCCTGATTGTGCCTGCTGACGCTGTGCCCGCGGCGAAGGCGCGCCTGGCGCTGCTCGGCGTCGCCGAGTGCCGCGAGTGGCTGCTGCTGCGCCTGCGCGATTGGGAGAACTCCGACCTGCGCGCGCGCCCCGAAGCGTGGCTGGCGACTCGCGCGTCGTAAGCGCGAATCAGGTACAATTCTACACACGCGATGAATCGCCGATGGCTCGGCGCGACGCTGCTCAGCGCGGTGGGGTTTCTGGGGCTGGGCGCGGGCGCGCTTTTGTGGACAATCAGCCGCGACGCGCCGTTCCCCAGCGGGGTGCAACTGGCGGGCTATTCACTGGCGGGCGTGCGCCCCAGCCAGCTGAACCGCCATCTGGAGACGATGCGCGCCGTGCTTGCCGAGCAGCCCGTCGTCGTGGCGCAGGCGTTGCAGCGTCCGACACGACTCAAGCAGTGGGGCGTCGAGCTGGATGTGGGCGCCACCCAGCAGGCTGTGCTGGACGCTTGGGCGCGCGTGCCGTTATGGCAGCGGCTCTTCGGCGCGCCGCGCACACAGGTCGCCCCCCAGTGGGCGGTCATTCCCGAACTGTTCCAGACGCAGCTGGAGCGCTACCGCTTTCTGGAGCGCGCCCCCCGCGACGCCCGCGTGCAGTTCGTCAACGGCGTTATCGAGATTATCCCCAGCCAGGCAGGGCGCTCCCTCGCGCTGGAGCCGAGCCTGCAGCGCCTGCTCGATTCGCTTCGGGAGTTGCCCGCCGCGCAGACGCGCTTCGAACTCGCGCTGCACACGACGCCCCCGCGCATCTCAACCGACATGGCGCGCGCTGTCACGGGCGTGATGGGCAGCTACACGACTCGCTTTCCGGGCTATCAGGTTGCACGCAACCACAACATTCGTCTGGCGGCGGGCGCGCTGGACGGACGCATCCTGCTGCCCGGCGAGCGGCTCTCGTACAACGAGGCGGTCGGCAAGCGCACGCTCAAGCAGGGGTTCCGTCCCGCGCCTGTCATCCTCTACGGCGAGAAGCGGCTGGGCGTCGGGGGCGGCATCTGCCAGGTCTCCTCGACGCTCTACAACGCCGCGCTGCTGAGCGAGTTGACAATCGTGCGCCGTGCGAATCACTCCATCCCTGTCGACTATGTGCCGCTAGGACGCGACGCGACCGTGACCGACACGGGAATCGATTTCGTGATTGCAAACCCGTATGACCACCCGATTGCGATTGCGACGACTCTGGAGCGTTCGTCGCTGACCTTCCACATTCTGGGTCAGTCACGGGCAGGCAGGAAGGTTGTGCTGAAGACCGAGCGCGCGGGCACAGTCGCGCCGCCTGTGCAGCGCGTGCCCGACCCGAACCTGCCCGAAGGCAAGGAGCGCGTTCTCAAAAAGGGCGCGTCAGGCGTGCGCGTGATTCTCTGGCGCGAGGTGTATCAGGACGGCGTGCTGCTCAAGCGTGAGCGCGTGGCGACCAGCGTCTATCGCGCCCAGCCGCGCGTGATTGCCGTCGGTACCCAACCGACGCTGCCCGAATCGCCCGCTTCCCAGACCGACGCCCCTGCGGAGTCGTTGTAAACTGCATAGTTTTCGACGCCTCTTCGATTGATATAGTAGGAATTTCCGAGAGAGGATCGTATTAAAACAATACTGAGGTGTCCTATGAAAGGGTTCCGAATCACTTTGGGCTGCTTGAGCGTTGCGCTCGCGTTGTCGCTGACCTACGCACAGTACGATGTCCTGCTGGGCGACCGCGATGGTCAGCAGGGCGTCCTGCGCTTCGACCCGTCTACCGCCACGACCAGTGTGTTCGGCGGCTGCTCCGTGTCCTCTGGTCTGCGCTTCTACTACGGGATGGATTTTGACTCGGCGACGGGCAATCTGTGGGTGTGTAATGTGCTGCAGGCGCGTATCGACGGCTTGGATTCGAACGGTAACTGCGTCGGGAGCATTTCTACCGCTTCGTTGCCCACAGGACTGGCAATCCACCCGAATGGTCGATACGCCTACCTGACAACCTCAAGTAATGTGATTTATTGCTATGATTTAAGCACGGGCGCGCTGCTTTCGCAGACGACCGTTTCAGGCGCGTCGGGATTGTATGGCTTGGCGTTCTCGACGCGGGCAGAATCCCTGTATGTCTGCGACTTTTATGGCGGGCGCCTGTACCAGTTCTTTGTGGATAACTTCCAGACTCCGCCGGCGTTGAGTCTGGGCAACAGCGTCGCGTTCTCCCCGCGTGGTTCGTACACGGTCAATCCCTACGATGTCGCCGTGAGGACGCAGTACGGCGGGCGCGCGCCGATTGACTATATCTATGTGACGCTGACCACCGGGTTTTATGGTCCGTACTCGGAGGTGGCGGCAGGTCAATTTGCCTACGATACGCCAAACCTCTTGCCTGAGCCGACTACCTTTGCCGTGCATCCAAACGCAGGTCCCAACGCACAGGTGTCCTTCTTCGGCATCGAGATTGCGCCGGACGGATTGTTGTGGGTGAGCCAGTATACTCCGGGCGGGCTATTCACCGTCAACGCTGCGGGCACGGTGACTCAGCGCGCCAACTACGGCGCAAACAAGCTGGGCGTCGGGATTGCCATCCAGCAGGCGCGGTGCGTCACGCATCTGGGCGATGTGAACAGCGATGGCTGTGTAGACGACGCGGACCTCTTGCAGGTGCTGTTCGCGTTTGGGCAGTCGGGCGGCGCTCTGGGGCGCGTCGATGTCAACTGCGACGGCACTGTGGACGACGCGGACCTGTTAATCGTGTTGTTCAACTTTGGCAGAGGCTGCTGAATGTCGTCGCACTACCGTTTCAACTGCCCCCCGTTTACGGGGGTTGGGCGGCTGGCTTGGTGCAAGGTCGCCCGGTCAGCATTGCACGCGTGGATTCCGCCCTCACCCCCAGGCAGGAGCCGTATCAGCGCCGCACAACGCGCTCTCCCCTTCTCCCAACCCGTTGGGAGAGGGGGACAAAGGGGGTGAGGGCTACAGGCGTCGGCGGTTTGCGAACTATGATTGTGCGTTTGGTATTACAACCTCCGCCGCGTCGGGGGCTATTCCTCCACCCGATTGCGCAGCACGCCGATGCCCTCCGCCTCCAGCTCGACGACATCGCCGGGCTGGAGCCACGGGTAGGTTCCGTCGGGGTACTCCAGCAGGCAGCCGCCGCCGACCGTGCCGGAGCCAATCACATCGCCCACCTGCAGGCGCGTGTGGCGTGAGGCGTGCGCAATCAGCTCGGCGAAAGTCCAATGCATCGCGCCTGCGTCGCCCTGCGTAATTGTCTGCCCGTTCACGCGGGCGGCGAGGCGTATCGCCCAGCGACTGCCGCGCGCGGGGTCGGGAACGCGCCACGCCTCCAGTTCGTCCGGCGTGACGACCCACGGTCCCAGCGAAGTCGCGAAGTCCTTCGCTTTGGCGGGTCCCAAGCCGACGCGCATCTCGCGCCGCTGAATGTCGCGCGCGCTCCAGTCGTTCATCAGCGTGAAGCCCGCAATCGCCGATTCCGCCTCCTGCACGCTCCAGTCGCCCCCCGCGCGCCCGATAATCACTGCCAGCTCCAGCTCAAAATCCAGCGCGTCGGTGTCGGGCGGCTTGCGCACGGGCTGCTCGTGCCCGATCAGGCAGGCAGGGTTGGAAAAGTAAAACGCGGGCGCGTCGTACCATTCGGGCGGGGGCGCATCGTAGCCGCGCTTGCGCCGCGCGTTGCGCACATGCGCCTCGAACGCATAGAAATCGCGCACGCTCGGCGGAACCAGAATCGGCGGGCTATAGGCGACGGGCGCAATCGGCTCGCCCAGCGCCGACAGCCGCGCCGCGCGTTCCGACTCTGGCAAACGCAGCCAGTCCAGAAAGTCGCGGCAGCCCGCTGCTTGCCGCCACGCGCCCGATTCCCACACCGTTAGGCATGGGGGCGCGTCGGGCGCGGCGTGAAGCGTCGCAAAACGCATCTTTACTTCTCGATGGCGAGGATCCGCACGCGCAGCGCGCCTTTGGGCAGATGCACCTCCACCTCGTCGCCCACCTTGTAGCCAATCAGCGCGCTCGCCAGCGGCGCCTGGTACGAAAGCTTGTGATGTTCGGGGTCTGCCTCCATCGCGCCCACAATCCGAAACGCGCGCCGCTCGCCCGAAGGCAACTCTTCAATCGTCACCTGCGAACCGATGCCCACATAGTCGGTCGGGATGTCCTGCGCGCGGACAATCGTCGCGCTCTGCAGAATCGCGCGTATCTCCTGAATGCGCGATTCGACATACGCCTGGTCGCTCTTGAGGCTCTCCAGCTCGGCGTCTTCCGCGCTGAACTCCCCATGCTCTTTATGAGCGCGGAACGCCTCGGCGATTCGCGTTCGCTCGACGGTCTGCAAACGCCGCAACTCCGCCTCCAGATGCTTGAAGCCCTCTTCTGTCAAATAAATTCGGTCGGGTTCAAAATGCGTCATTGCACGCCTCCTCTACGCGAAACCCCCGCTTGATGGCTAATACGCAAAATGCGGCGCGGGGGTTCCCGCACAATTTCGAGATTCGCGCCCCAGTTCCTGCCCGCGCCCCGAAAACCCGTATTCCGCACAGCCCCACACGGCGCGAATCCGATGTAGAATAGGCTGGGCAGGGGATGGAATTCACTGACTCCTCAGTCAAACCCTGTCCGCTTTCGAGGCTCTTTTGAGTCTTATTTAGCGGTAGGCGACAGTGGTACTTTCGCCGCCGATGCAACGGAGCATGCAGTACGCAGGGAGTGGTCTCCCTGTGTGGATTGGAACGGAGGACTGATGATGAAAGGTATTCTGCGTTTCGCGATAGGCGCGCTCTGCGCACTGACGATTGCGGGCGTGTACGCCCAGCCGCCCGGACTGGCAGGGCTGGTCTGGCTGGACAACAATCTGGAGTTCGATCTGAATGCGGGCAACCTCGTTGCCACAGGCGCACTCAGTACCACCATCGCAATAGGCAATCAGAACCCGGTATGCATCACCAAAGCGCCCAATAGCTTGAACATCAACCTTGATCTGGCTGCACTAACCGGCTTTTCGGGACTACCTACCATCACCCTGACGGGCACGGCGCTTTCGGGCGGCAGCCAGATTCAGTGGACTTCGGGACCTGTGGACATCAATCTCTGTTTACAAGCCAGCCAAACGGGCTTGCCTGTGGACATTTTGATCAAGCGCATCACGGGCGCGAGCCTGCTGGTGAACCTCACGCTGCTCAGCTCGCCGTACTTCTCCAGCGTTTGCAACGACAACTTCTATGTGCAGATGACCCCCACGGGCGGCAACCAGCTCAACTTTGTCGGGCTGGAGGTGTATGCCTTTTGCGCTGAGAGTCCCTTCACGCGCATCAATGGCACGGTGCGTGACCTGGACTACATCGCCCACAGCGGTCCGGTGCCGGAGCCTGCGAGCATGCTCGCGCTGGGCACGGGTCTGGTCGGCTTGCTGGGGCTGCGTCGGCGGAAGAAGTAAGGGCATCGCAGGGGCGTCGCCATCGGGTTGCGACGCCTCTGACTTACCACACACATGGGGAGGTGTTTTGTGAAACATCATCGATGGCTTGGGATTAGTGTGAGCGTGTTTACTCTTTGCGCAAGTTTGTACGGGCAGCAGTATCGGGTTTATTATGACCAGCGCGATGGCTATCTGCCACCTGCGAACCCTGCCAAATTCATCGACTTGGACACCAGCAACAACGATGTAGCTAACGGGAGCTATGTGACTCGCGGACGCATCCAGTCAGATAGTCCAACTTCTTTGACTACTTTGGTTGTACAGACTCGTCTGGAGCAGTTCACGGGCGGCGACTCGTTCGGGCGATTAGCGATTGCGTTTGGGAATGTGCAACGCAATTCGAACTCCAGCTATCGGTTGCCCGCAGACCGTCTGGGCAATCTGGCGGCAGACAACACGGGCAGCTCGGCGTATTTTGGCACCTGGGTTGGTTCAGGGCATCTTTTCCGAATGCGCGCCGCAGGACGAGGACAAGGTACATTTAGCGGTGGGCAGGTACGCTACGACGCTGAAATCCGGAATGCTGCGATGCTGAGCCTTGCTTCGGGACCAAGCCCCTCAGCGCCCGACCTGACTCCGTATCTCTGGGGAACGGATAAGATAGACCCGAATGCTTTCCCGAACATCGTGCTGAACTGGAATTCAGGGGCGGTCTCGGGATCGCGCGCGGCAATTAATTTCGTGCAGTTCGGTAGCCTCGCCTCGCCGCACGCCGACCGCCTGCGCGTGCGCACGACCCTGTCCATCACCAAAAACGGCAACCCATTCCACTCGGATGTGGACGAGGCGTTTGTGGACTGGGGCGCAGGCGATGGGACGCTCCTCAAGAGCATCGCAGGCGTGGGCGATAGCTACACGCTGAACATCGGCGGCGACCCCGACGGCACGCAATACTGCATCGCGCTGCAGGTGCAGGTGTTCCACGACGGCTTCCGCGACAACTTCGGCAGCTACGCGGGTACCGTAACGCTGTACGACCAGCAGGTTTACAACCAGTGCTTCACCGTGCTGGTGCCGGAGCCTGCGAGCATGGTCGCGTTGGGCGCAGGTCTGGCGGGCTTGCTGGGTCTGCGTCGGCGCAGGAAATAACCCAACCCGGTCTCTCCCCTGCGCCGTGCGGGGGAGAGACCCTCTGGAGGTTCGCTATGAAACACTTGGTCAGCGTTGTCGGGTTCTGTCTGGGACTGGGGATGGCGTACAGCGACGGTTATTTGTGGCTTTCTGCTGCCTCTGCGAGCCAGACCGCCCAGATTTATCGTTATAATCTGCGCACGGGTCAGATTGACCGCACGGCTGCGCCGGGCGACTGGGGCTTCGTGCAGTCGCGCGATTACAACCTGCTGGCATACGACGGCAACGACCTGTATGTCGGGCTGGAGAACGACCGCACGCTGTTGAAGGTGGACCCCTACACGGGCGCGTTCCGCTCGGCGTTCGGCTACCAGATGTGCAACTGCTTCTACGGGCATCACTGGATGAAGGACGGGACTTTTTATGAGGGCGAGCTGTGGCGCGCCGCGCCTGCCCATCACCCGTCCAGTCCGGGCATCCTGCATGTGAGCGCGCCCGATGGTCTGCCCATGAACGCCTTCTATGCGATGGAGCGCCCCGACCTGCAACCGATTGGGATTGAGTGGGTCGGCGATGTGCTGCTGATGACGACGGCGAACGGGCTGCATCGGGTCAACTTCCCCGACGAGCCGCTGGTGTTCGGCGCGGTGCAGTACGCGCTGAGTGGCGTTCCCAGCGGGCACACGCTGGGCGGGCTGGCGTATGATTCCGCCCGCGACGCGCTCTATCTGGCGTCGGCGGGCAGCAACGGCGCGACGCTCTGGCGCGTGCAGCTCGATCACGAGGCGCAGACGGCGCATGCGACTCCTGTGGAGCAGCTGACGCTGAAGGGCTATCCTGCGGGGCGTCAACCGACGGCGCTGGGCTGGGTGCCTGCCCGCGCGGGCGACGCCAACGACGACGGCTGCGTGGACGACGCCGACCTGCTGCAGGTGCTGTTCGCCTTCGGCGGCAACGACCCCGCCAGCGACCTGAACCGCGACGGTATCGTCGACGACGCGGACCTGCTGGAGGTATTGTTCGCCTTTGGAAACGGGTGTGGGGGCTAATTTCATTTGTCGAGGATTTGCCCTCACCCCCCTGTGTTCCCCCTCTCCCAACCCATTGGGAGAGGGGGATATGTTTTGCGCACGGTGCCCCTCACCCGCGTGCGGGCGAGGGGCTGGGGGTAAGGGCTGAACTCACGCTTGCGATTCGGATCAAGCGACCTTGCACCGAGCCAGCCCCCAGCCCCCCGTAAACGGGGGGCAGTTGAAAATCTAATGCAAAGGCACTTATACCAATCTGCGGGTCATAGTTCGTAAAACGGCGGTTTATGGAGTGCTGAAGCTCCCGCTTCAGCATCCATAGTAGCTGGGTTTAGGCAACAGCACGCCTCTGCAGGCGCGTGCGGGGCAATTTTGACTGCACAGATTGGTATTAGGGCGTGGCAGTTTATGAGCTATGACCCGCCAATCGATATCAGAGGGCTACCCCCCTGAACGCTTAACCATCCCTTAACCTGAAACGGCTATAATTGCAGGCATGGCTGTGAAGCGTTTCTCTGCTCTTCTGACACTCTGGTGCGCGTTCTGGAGTTTTGCGGTTGCCCAGCCCCATCCTCTGCTCAGTTCCGGTCCGATGCTTGGCTACGCCGAGATGAGCGAAGTGGTCATCTGGGTGCAGACCACGCAGGACGCCACGGCGCAGATTCGCTACTGGCGGCAGGGCAAACCCGAAACAAGCCGCCTGACGGACCCCATCCGTGCAACGCGGGAGACCGACCATGTCGCGCTATTTCGCCTGACCAACCTGCCCTTCGGCGAGAAGTTCGAGTACGAGCTGTACCTGAACGGCGAGCGGGTGCAGCGCGACTACCCGCTGGTGTTCCAGACGCAACCGCACTGGCGCTGGCGCACCGACCCGCCCGAATTCACGGTTGTGTTCGGCTCGTGCGCCTACTTCAACGACCCGACGGTTGACCGTCCGGGCAGAGCCTACGGCGGTGAGTTCGAGATTTTTCTGGCGATGCATCGTCTGCGCCCCGATGTGATGCTCTGGCTGGGCGATAATGTGTACTATGTCGAGCCCGACTGGCTGACGGAGTCGGCGATGCGCACTCGCTGGCGCAAGAGCCGCCAGCAGCCTGAGTTGCAGCCGCTGCTCGCCAACACGCACCACTACGCCATCTGGGACGACCACGATTACGGTCCCAACAACTCCGACAGCAGTTTCCGCCTCAAAGACGCCGCGCTGCGCGTGTTCGCCGACTACTTCCCGCAGGTGCGCTACGGCTTGCCAGATGCGCCAGGCTGCTTCTACCGATTCGAATGGGGCGATGTGGAGTTCTTCATGCTGGACAACCGCACCCATCGCACGCCCAACAACCTGCCCGCCTCGCCCGACAAGCGTATGTTGGGGAAAGCGCAACTGGAGTGGCTCAAACACGCGCTCCGTTCGTCCGACGCGACCTTCAAAATCATCGCCTGCGGCGGGCAGATGATTAACCCGATGGTCTACTTCGAGGGCTTCGGGCTGTTTCCCACCGAGCAGCAGGAGCTGTTCGACTTCATCGCGCAGCAGCGGATTACGGGCGTGGTGTTCCTGTCGGGCGATCGCCACATGGGCGAGTTGCTGAAGGTACAGCGCAACGGGTGTTACCCGTTCTACGAGTTGACCGCCAGCCCGCTGACGGCAGGACCCGCGAACGGACACCCCGACGAGGCGAACAACCCCGCGCGTATGCCGGGCACATGGGTGCGCGGCAAGCGACACTTCGGGCTGATTCGCGTGCTGGGCAAGCGCGGCGAGCGACGCCTCGTGCTGAGCCTGTGCGACAAGGACGGCAAACCCCTGTTCGAACACACCATCGCCGAAAGCGAGCTGCGCTGGCAGAACTGAGGGTGACCGCGCCATCCCCAGCAGGTACACTATAACAGGATGGTCTACGCTGGGCGGTTCACGGTCTCCACGAAGGGCAACGACGCTATGCTCGACATCACGGGCAGCGTCGAGCAGGCGATTCTGGAGTCGGGCGTGGTGAACGGCGTCGCGACGGTGTTCGTGGTCGGCTCCACCGCCGCGATTACCACCATCGAATACGAGCCGGGCTTACAGCAGGACATGGCGACGCTGATGGAGCGACTCATCCCCCGCGACGCCGCCTACGCCCACGAAGCCCGCTGGCACGACGACAACGGGCACTCCCACCTGCGCGCCTCGCTGATTGGACCCTCGCTCACCGTGCCCATCGTGAACGGACGCATGACGCTGGGCGCATGGCAGCAGATTATCCTGCTCGATTTCGACACTCGCCCGCGCACGCGCACCGTACATGTGCAAATCCTCGGCGAATAAAAGCCTGAAGGAGTTGATGCTGATGAGCAGGCTTGAGCAAATCCAGGAAACCGTTGTGCCACTGCTGAAGCCCTATGCGACGCGCGTAGCGGTGTTCGGCTCGGTGGCGCGTGGGGAAGCTACGCCTAACAGCGATATTGACCTTCTGGTCACGCTGCGACCTGCGGGCGAGCGACCACCTCTGGGACTGAAGTGGTTTGGCTTGTGGGCAGAGATTGAGCAGCTGCTGGGGTGCAAAGTCGACCTGGTCACGGACGGCGCGCTCAGCGCTTACCTTCGCCCCCATGTGGAGCAAGAACAGGTGGTGTTGTATCAATCGGCGGTTAATGGTTCGTAAAGCGGCGATATATGGAGTGCGGAAGCGGAGCTTCCGCGACGCTGAAGCTCACGCTTCAGCACTCCATAGCAGTAGGTTGCTCGCAACAACACGCCCCTGCGGTGTCCGTGAGTCAGTTACGAACTCTGACTACACAGTTGGTATAACGAGTGAAAGCAGGTAGGAATCTCGGCGAATCAGGCGAATCTGAAAATCGCTATGCGTCCGGGACTGATGATTCTGGGGTTGTGGTGCGCTGTGACTGTAGCGATTGCCGCGGCGCAACAGGTGGATTTCCCGCTGGGCTACTACTCGTTCCCCGAAATCGCCCAGCGAATGTCAATAGAGGGACGACGGATTGAATGCGCGCGCGAGTTGCAGCAGCGGCTGGCGTTGATTCAGCTGCAGCCGCGCCCGTGGCAGCAGGCGCGCGAGCTGCTGGAGGTGGGTCTGGATGTGCGGTTTCGCAAAATCAGCGACGCCGAGAACCGCTGGATTCTGGAGCGCGACCCCGCAATCGCGCGGCTGGAGCGCCAGCGACGCGAACGACTGGCGAACCTGATAGATACCCAAGAGCCGCCCGAACTACGGATGTTCCGCATCATCATCGATAAAACCATCCCTCTGGAAAAGGCTCTGGAACAACTCAAGCAATTGACACTTGCAGATTCGCCTGAAATAGAACTCGATGCGCAGATGATCGATACAGCGACGGGGATTATTCGCATGGCGCGGGAGATGCCCTTCGAAGCCGCGCTGCAAAACTGGCGTGCCTACACGCGCTTGAGCCAGCAGCTCGATTATCAACGACAGGAGAATCGCTGGCAACTGACGCTCAAGGAGCGTTCGCTCGCAAGTCTGGGCTTTTCGCAGGCGGAGCTGGAATGGGCGGAGCGGATGGTGAAGGGCGACGACCCGATCGCGCGCATGCTGATGGAAGGACAGGCAGTCTCCAGCGACGACCCGGTGCTGGCGCAGGCGACCATGTTGCAATTTCTGGGTGAGATGACGAACTCCTACCGATCCACATGGGCGTTGCACGCGCTCAAACAGCAGATGCGACCGCCGCTGCGCGCGCTGGAGGTGATTGAGCGGGGCGTGGTGGCGCGCGTGTATGAGATGTCCCTGCCTCCCGAACTTGCCGCGTGGCTGCTGAACGACACGGAGGGCGCGCGCGTGCCCATCGGCGCGACGCAGCCTGTGTCGATGCGCCTGGCGGCAATCGCCGACCAGGCGTTTGTCGGGTACGGATTGTCCACCCGCGTCATTCCCCTCAACCCTGAGGAGCGGCAGGAAAGCCCACTCAGTTGGTTTCCTGAATTTATCAGGAGTTTCGACTTTTCGCCCCGCGCGGCGGCGCGCAGCTTTCGGCGATTCGATTCTGCGCTGGCGGACGCCTATCAAGCGGCGCGTGAACGCCATCTGAAGCTATTGGAAAACCCTGCCGTCAAAGTGCCCTTGCCTGCGCCGAATGCGACCCAGGACAACCCGCACCCGTGGTACCGCTGGGCGCAGGCGAACAGGGCAGAGATAATCGCAGAAATGTACGCCCCACTGCGATTCGATCGGGCGCGCGGCAACACGCTCGCCGAGCTGCTGGAAAGCGGGAGCGAACCCTACCTGCTGGAGCGACGCAATTCGGTCTGGATAATACGCCACTGGGCGGCGTTCTGGAGACGCACGGAAGACCTCCCCCATGCCGCGCTATCCGCACTCGTGCGCTCCGACTATGACTATAACGCATGGCGTGCGTTTTACCGAAGCGTCACGCCCGAGCAGGCGCGCTGGCTCGTCGTGGCGGGTTATCGGGAAGTCCCCGATTTCATCTTTCCGAAGAAACCGAATACACAGCTCTCCTATCATAGGCTGGCGGAAGCCTGGCTGATGATGGCGGTTCTGGAGAGCCTCCCGCCAGACCAGCGCGAACGGCTCTGGAACGACGCGGAGGACGCGCCGACGAGCGTCCCACTGGCGACTCTACCGCCCGCCGCGCGCGCCCAGCTGGCGCAGATATTCAACCTGTGGCGCGATGCGCTGGCGGAATCGGGCGACACACGATGGCTGATCGAAGAGAGCGCGGCGATTGTGGAACGGCTGCACCTGAGGCGCGCCGTCAACCGCTGGTGGGAACTCTACCTGCCCAGCGCGCGACGCTATCAGGATATGCTGATTGACGAACTGCTGGTGCACGCGATGTTCCCCGACAAGCCGCTGGAACCGGAAGCGCTTCAGGGTGAGGAGGGCGCGCCCTTACTCATCCCGCCCGATGGGATTCAGGAGTGAGCGACGCCTGCGCCGACCTGCGTCGGTTCGGGTATAATGCCTGTCTGGAGGAAGACGCCTTGGGCTACATTCCGAGCATCGGCATGGAGGTACACGCGCAGCTCTTGACCGAGAGCAAGATGTTCTGCGCGTGCCCAACGCGCTTCGGCGACCTGCCGAATACGAATGTGTGCCCGATTTGTCTGGGCATGCCCGGCGTGCTGCCCGTGCCCAACAAAAAAGCAGTGGAGCATGTGATTCGCACTGCGCTCGCGCTCAACTGTCAGATTGCGCCCGTTGCGATGTTCTACCGCAAAAACTACTTCTATCCCGACCTGCCCAAGGGCTACCAGATTTCGCAATACGGCGAGGTGCATCCCATCGGTACGCGTGGCTTTCTGGAAATAGAGGTCGAAGGCGTGCGCTTCCCCGTGCGCATCCGCCGCGTGCATCTGGAGGAGGACACGGGCAAGCTGTTTCACTACCTGCCGGGCGAAAGCGAGGTGGACTTCAATCGCGCGGGCGCGCCCCTGATGGAAATCGTCACCGACTTCCCGCCCGACCTGCACTCCGCCGAAGCCGCGAAGGAGTACCTCGTGCAACTGCGCGCAGTGCTGACCTATCTGGGCGTGTGCGACGGCAAGATGGAGGAAGGCTCCCTGCGCTGCGAGCCGAACATCAGCGTCGCGCCCGAAGGCAGCGCGCAACTGGGCGTCAAAACCGAGCTGAAAAACCTCAACTCCTTCCGCGCCGTCGTGCGCGGCATCGAGTTCGAAGTGGAGCGACAGATCAAAATCCTGCAGGAGGGCGGGCAGGTCGTGCAGGAAACGCGCGGCTGGAGCGAGGAAGGCGCGTACAGCTTCCCCATGCGCACCAAAGAGTTCGAACAGGACTACCGCTACTTCCCGGAGCCTGACATCGTGCCGATTCAGATTACCGACGAGTGGCTGGAGCAGCTGCGCGCGACGATTCCCGAACTGCCGTTGCAAAAAGCCGACCGCTACCGCAATGAGTATGGGCTGGGCGCGATCGAAACGCGCATCCTGACCGCTGATGTTCACACGGCGACCTACTTCGAGCAGTGCGTCGCGCTGGGCGTGGAGCCCAAGACCGCCAGCAACTGGATTACCGTCGAGCTGCAGGCGCGCCTGAACGAGACCAACACCGACATCCGCCATTCGAAACTGCAGCCTGCGCATCTTGTCGACCTGATCGAGCTGCTGCAGAAAGGCGTGATTTCGGGGCGCATCGCCAAAGAACTGTTCGACGAAGTGTTCCAGTCGGGCGAGATGCCCTCTCAGGTTGTGCAGGCGCGCGGGCTGGTGCAGATTTCGGACGAGGACGCCCTGCGCGCCGCCGCCCGCAAGGTCATCGCCGCCAACCCCGATGTGGTCGAAAAGTACCGCGCGGGCAAAACGAGCGTGCTGGGCTTTCTGGTCGGACAGCTGATGCGCGAGACGCAGGGACGCGCGAACCCGCAACGCGCGGGCGAGATTCTACGCGAGGAGCTGGACTAATATGGGCGCACGCAAATTCCTGCGGTACGGCGTTAGCCTGATTATGATTGGGCTGGGGGTCGGAATTATTTACTATGAGTATTTTCTATTCAAGCGTGTGGAGGGGCTGCTGCTCGGCGGGCTGCTGATTGGGTGGGCGTTTGTGCGAGTGTGGATGTTTCAACGCTTTGTGGAGCGTCGCGCTCCGAATCGACCGAAGGAATAGCGATGGGGCTAAAACTGTTCGGCTGGAGGAAATCGAAGCAGTCGTCGCACGAGGCGCCGCCGCCGAAGCGACTGCTGATGCCGTTTAGCAATACGACAGACGACCGCGAGGCGTTGCGCTTCGCCTGCGAGATGGCGCAGGTGTTCGACGCCCAGTTGACCGTGCTGTGTCTGGTGGAAGTGCCGCGCGCAGTGGGGCTGGAGTGTTGTCCCCCGGAGCGTGTGCAGGAGGGCGAGCTGACCGCCGCCGCCGCCCGCGAAATCGCGGAAGAGCTGGGCGTGCCCGAACCGAATATCATCGTGCGCCCCGCGCACCACTGCGGCTACGCGATTGTGAACGCGGCGGACGAGTTCCAGACCGATTTGTTGTTTATCACGGCGCGCTATCGCAACGGACGCACGCGCCCCGCGCTGGACGACACCATCGAGGTGGTGCTGCGCAAGGCGCCCTGCCAGGTCTGGCTGTACGGCGCGCCCCAGGAGGCAGACTGACCATGCGTATCGTGATTATGGGTTGCGGACGCACAGGCTCCACACTCGCCCTGCTGATGAGCCACGCAGGGCATCAGGTGACGGTCATCGAGAAGTCGCAGGACGCACTGCTACGTCTCGGCAAAAAACACGCCTGCACGCTGGTGGTCGGCGACGGATTGGACGAAGATACCCTGCACCGCGCGGAGGTGAGCAAAGCGGACGCCTTTATCGCGTGTACCAACGGCGATAACACGAACTTGATGGTGGTGCAGATGGCGCGCGAGCTGTTCGGCGTGCAGCGCGTGGCGGCGAAGGTGAACGACCCCGTGCGCGCGGAAGCCTACCGCGAGTATGGCATCTTCACCGTCACCAGCGGCGCGCTGCTGGGCGGCTACCTGCGCGACTGGCTGCTGGGCAACCCCACCCAGAACATCGAACACTACAACCAGTTCTACCCCGAACTGCGACAACTGCTGGAGGACTGAGCGCATGCGACGATTGAGCGCGTTGGCGGCGCTGTGCCTAACGCTGACGGCTTGCCAGGACGCACCGACGCCCCCCAGCGAATCGTTCCAGTTCCCGCTGGCAGTCTTCATACAGGGCAAGCCGAATGACTTCTGGGACGCGGTGCTGCGCGGGATGCGTGCGCGACTGGACATGCCCGGCGTGCAGCTGGAGACGGTCTTTTTCAGATCGGCGGAGCGCGAGACAATCGCCCCGCGCATGCGCGACGGCGACTGGCGCACGGTCGCCTTCTGTGCGCCGAACGACAACTGGGCGAAGCAGACGGTCGAGCAGACCGTTCAGGCGGGGATTCCTGTCGTGCTGGTGGGCGCGGATTTGCCGAACGCCACGCGCTTGGGCTATGTGGGCACTTACTACTACGACGCGGGACGGCGCGCAGGCGCGTGGTACGCCCGACGCACGCCTGCGGGCGAAATCGTCGTTGTGGCAGGGCATCCCGTGCCGCGCGCCATCGCGGAGTTCTGGGAGGGGTTCCGACACGGACTGCAGTTCAACCGCCGTCTCACCGCACGCCTGATCCCCCTGAACGACACCCAAAACGCGCCTTCTGTGATTCAAAAAGTCGCATCCGAGCCGCGCGTACAGGGTATCTTTCTCGTGGGAGCGGAAGTCGCACAACAGGGAATCGGCGGCGCGCGTCTAAAGAATCTGGGCGTACTTAGCTGGCGTGAATCGGCAAAGGATTGGTACCTTGCGCGTCAGATCGATGCACTGATTCTGGAGCGCCCTGAAGAGATCGGTGTGCGCGCCGCGAACCTGATGCGCAACCTGAGCCAGGGGCGCGGCGGCGACCTGCAGATTGTCTATGTGCCGTATGAATGGCGCGCACGCTAATCGAAAACTGGCAATTCTCATGAGGGCTACGATGCGCAATTCGGCGTATATTTTAGTAAAGGGTTGTGCGGAGGCGCGGCTGTGAACCCGAAGGCGCTGCGCGTGCTGGAAGGGAGTCCACTCCGCGAGACAACGCAGAACGCGCGTCCGCACAGGGAGCGCGAACAACTCATGCGCACGATACGAAGCCTCATCCAGCCCGTTCGGGTGTGGGTGAACCCCGACCACACCGTCGAGACGGCGCTGGTGCTGATGCAGGGGCACCGCTTGCAGGGGCTTCCAGTATACGAGAGTGGTCAGGTGCTGGGGCTTGTAGAGCTGGAGCATCTGCTGAGCGTCGCACCGGAGACGCCCGTACGCGAGGTGATGACCACCAATTTGATGGTCGCCACGCCGCAGACGCCCCTGCGCGTCGTCGCCGAGTGGATGCAACGCCACCGCCAGACGCTGATGCCCGTGGTGGAAGGCGATCGGCTCATCGGCGTCCTCAGCGTGTTCGACCTGCTCTCCGAAATCGGGCGCAGCTACGATCCCATGACAGGGCTGCCCTGGTCGGACTACCTGCGCGAATGGAGCATCGAACGCTTGGCAGAAGGCAACGAGATTACGATTATCTTTTTTGACCTGGATAACTTCGGCGCGTTCAACAAGCGGTACGGACATCTCATCGGCGACGAGGTGCTGCGGCGCGTTGCCCAGCTGCTGGTAAACGAGATTGACCCCCAGAACGATGTCGCCTGCCGCTGGGGCGGCGATGAGTTCGCGATTGCGACACTGCGCCGTCGCGAAGAGGCGGGCTTACTCGCGCATCACCTGAGCCGGCAGATCGCCAGCATCCAGCTGCCCGATGTCGATATTCCCGTCACCGTCTCTTACGGCTATCAGGGGGGCAAGCGCACGCGCGAGCGCGAACAGGTGCACTACGCCGCCACCGTCGACAATCTGGTCAATCTCGCGAGTCAGGAGTGTCTGATGATGAAGGGCTTGCTCCCGCGCGCGGCGCATGGAGGGCAGCTCGCGCTGCCCATTCAGGCGGTCGTGGAAACGCCGCCATCCGAGCGACGCATCAAGATTCAAAGCGTCTCCTACGAGCGCGAGGGGCGACGTGCCAAAGCGCGCGTCTACCTGCAGGCGGAAAACCGCACCCTGGAGGGCATGGCAGAGGGCGAACCGCTGCCCCAGCGACTGGTCGCCGAAGCGACCCTGAACGCGCTCAAACCGCTGACCCCAGGCAGCGTGAACATCGCCCTGCTGCAGGTGGAAGAGACGCAGGGCGACGCTGGGCGCGCGATTGTGAATGTGGTCGTACTGTGGGAGAACGGCGAGACGCGCCAGGAGCTGGTGGGCAGCGCGCTCCTGCGCGACGATCCGTACCGCGCCGTCGCCGCCGCCGTGCTGGACGCCCTGAACCGCCCCCTCGGACGCATGCTGGATAATGTGTAAACCCTATCCCGCCACACCCCACAACACCAGCGTAATCAGCCCGTTGTTCAGCGCATGGATCAGAATGCACGGCAGGAGCGAGCGCGTGTGCGCGTAGACCAGCGCCAGAATCGCGCCCAGCACGGTAATCGGCAAAATACCCCCCAGAAACTGCGGATGAATCACGGCGAACAGGTAGCCACTAACGAACGCGCTGAGCCACACGCGCCCCGTGCGTTGCCAGAACACCTTGAACAGCACGCCCCGAAACACGAACTCCTCGATAATCGGCGCCAGCACCGCCGCCTGCACAAACAGCCAGAGCCAGCTGAGCATGTCCCGTGCCTCCGTCGCCCGCTCGCCGACGGGGTTGGTCTGCTCGGCAGGCAGTGCTGGCGCAATCAGCAGAGTCAGCCCCAGCAGCACGGTCAGGAACGGTACATACATCGCATAGCCCATCAGCGCGACGCCAAGCTGCCGCCAGAAGCCGCCCCGAAACCACTCAATGCGCCCCAGCGCGTCTGGCTGACCCCGCAGCGACGCCAGATACATCAGCGGCAACAGCACCGCCAGCAAGTAAATCGCGTTCGAACCATCGAGCCCGATGTCGCGCAGAATCTGGTGGAGCGTCGGCGCGTTCAGCATCACCAGCAGGAAAATCGCCAGCGCCCACAGCAGCGGATCGTACACATAGGACGACTCCTCGGGTTCAGGACGCGCGGGCAACGGCGGACGACTGATCAGGTACCAGAGCAGCAGCCCAGCGCCTGCCAGCCCTGCAAAGCCGCCAGCGAGCAGCGCCGCGCCCAGAATCATAACGCCCCACGCCGCGCGTTGCGCCAGCGACTCGCGGATCGCGTTCGCGCGCGCCGTATCGCCCGCATGGGCGTACAGCGCCGTCTCCAGCAGCGTGCGCGCCAGCGGCGACGGCAGCTCGCCCAGCGACTCCAGCACAGCGGGCACGCGATCGGCGGTGAGCGGTCGGGTGAGCGCGTCGCGCAGGCGCATCGCCTGCCAGCGCCGCTCCGATGGGGAAAGTGACTCCGATGGCAGGTCGGACAAGCCGCGCAGCGTCTCCGCCGCATCCGACTGCTGGAACGCATGCGCCACAATCGCGCGGTACATCCCCGCCTCGTAGGGCGCGTACGCCTCATCGAGGCTCGTCTGGGCGGCGTTCAGCGCCTGCTGAACCGCAAATTTGCCCAGCCCCAGCGCTTCCAGCGCCAGCGCGTAGCGAATCTGGAACTCCACGCCCAGTTGCTGATTGCCCGACGCCAGCCCACGCGACCCCGACTGGCGAAACAACGACCAGAACAGCGCGACATTGCCCACGATAATCAGGGTAAAGAGGAAAATCAGGAGCCACCAGGCGTAGCGTGCGGAGTCTCTCATGGCGCATAGCGTTTCTGGCGGAGGGTCTGGGATTCGAACCCAGGGTAGGGAGCTTAACCTCCCTACAACCGCTTAGCAGGCGGCCCCTTTCGACCACTCAGGCAACCCTCCGCCTCGCAAATTGATTATACCACATACGCAGGGGACTGTCAAGGGGCGCGGCGGGCGTTCAAGAGACGCTCGTGGGACGCTTGCCCGCGTCGGGTATCCTACATCGTATGGAAGCAACGACGCGCCATACGGGGGCGTTCCTGATGCGGACGCCCGACACGCTCTTTACGCCTGAGCAGTTCGACGCCGAATCGCGCCAGATGGCGGACGCGGCTGAGCGCTTCGTACGCGAACAGGTCGCTCCCTATGTCAAAAGGTTGGAGCATGGCGAGCATGCCCAGATGCGCGAGATTCTCATCGACTCGGCGATGCTGGGGCTGCTGGGCATCGACATTCCGCAGGAGTTCGGCGGGCTGGGTTTGCCGAAGACCACCTCCGCGTTGATTACCGAGAGGACCGCGCTGCAGCCCTCGTTCGCCGTCTCGCACGCGGTGCATACCAGCGTCGGCAGCCTGCCGATTTTGCTGTTCGGCACGAAGGCGCAGCAGCAGCGCTACCTCCCCCAACTCACGACAGGCGAGATGATAGGCGCATATGCGCTCACGGAGCCTGACGCAGGCTCCGACGCGCTGTCGGGGCGCACCCGCGCCGTTCGCGACGGGGATCTCTATCGCATCACGGGCAACAAAATCTGGATTACCAACGCGGGCTTCGCCGATTTGTTCGTGACCTTCGCGCAGGTGGACGGCGAGCGGTTCACGGCGTTTCTGGTGGAGCGCGGACCGGGCTTGCTGGTGGAACGCGAGGAGCATAAGCTGGGGCTGCACGGCTCCTCCACCTGTCGCGTGGTGTACGAGGATGTCGAGACGCCCGCCGAGAACCGACTGGGCGCGGAGGGCGAGGGCGCGTATGTCGCACTCTACACGCTCAATCTGGGACGGTTCAAGATTGGCGCGGCGGCGCTGGGCCTCGCGAAAGAAGCGTGGCGCATCGGACGCGACTACGCTCGCGAGCGCAAACAGTTCGGACGCCCGATTCTGGAGTACCCGCTGGTGTGGCGCAAGCTCGCATGGGGCGCGACGCTGATGTATGCGGTCGAGAGCGCGCTCTACCGACTCGCCGATGATTTGGAAACCGCCTTCCACGCGGAGGGCGACTCGCGCCAGCAGGGGTGGCGCGACGCCGCCGCGCACTACGCCGCCGAGTGCGCCCTGCTCAAAGTCGCCGCCACCGAAGCGCTCCACCAGATTGTGGACGACGCGCTGCAAATTCACGGCGGCTACGGCTTCAGCGAGGAGTACCCCATCGCCGCGCTCTACCGCGACACGCGCGTGAACCGCATCTACGAGGGCACGAACGAAATCAACCGCCTGAACCTGGTGGAGCGGCTGGCGTATGCACATCGCAAGGGGTTATGGACGCCTATCACGGTGGGCGCTGTGGAGACCGATTCGGTTGAGGGGACGCTACATGCTCTGCGCGGGCTGTGCAGCGACGCGCTGCGCGCGCTGGAGGCGCACGCTGAGCCGTCGCAACATCTCGTCGAACCGCTCGCCGACGCGCTGATTGCGCTCTACCTGCTCGACTCGGCGCACGCCCGCGCGCGGCGCACCCAGCAGCCCGCGCACATCGCGATGACCGCGCTCTATCACGAGCATGTGCGCCGCCAGCTGATGGGGTGGTCGGCAGACCTGTCGCCGCTTACGGGACGCCTGCCGATTGCCGTCGCGCCGCAGCCGCTCGCGCCGCTCTACGAAAGCGTTCGGGATGCGCTGGGGATGGGGGCGTAAAATCAGTTCGCCCTGCGCTGCAACCGTCCCCCTACCCACACGCCCAGCCCACCCACAAGCCAGCCCAGCACGTGCCGCTTGAGCGGCGTCTGCCAGTAATCCGCTGGCATGTCAAACGACATCAGGCAGTACCACATCCCGAACAGCAGCACGGGTAGCCAGATCAGGAAATGCGCTCCATACGGCGGGCGCGTCAGCAACAGCACCGATAGCGTCCCCGACGCAAACGCCAGCCCTTCCATCACCCACAACGAAACCAGTCCGTCCATCTGGCGAGTGAGTGTGAGATGGATGGTCAGCGCAAGCGCCAGCAGCCACAGAAGCCACGCGCCGTACACACGGCGAGGCGCCTCCCCCATACTTAATTCACCTCCCAGACGCCGACAGGCGCGCCCTCAGAGTCGCGCAACACTAGGTAGCAGCCCAGCGTGCTAGTTTTGCGGTAGATGTGAAGCGTCATGCCCTGTTGGGGAAGTTGTTTCGATACAATCGCGCGCACGCTCACGGGTTCGTTATGGGAGATTCTACAGGGGTCGCCGTGAATAGTCTCCCATTCCACAACGATTTTTTGTCCAGTCTCGTGCTTCTCCAGCCAAGCGAGTCGTCCGTCTCGTTTGTAGCGCCAGATCTCGCGCTGGAGGGGCGCTTCGCGCAGATTGACTACCTGCGTCATGCGCGCCACGCCTGCTGGGGGAAGCCTCTTCGCCAGCGCTGCACCCTGCAGGGCTATCAGCGACTGCGCGTTCCAGAAGGCGTACACTATCGTCGCCCAGGTTGCTGCCGCCACCGGCCATGTCAGAAAGTTGCGCCCGCGTATTGTTGTCCGCCCACCCTCGTCGCTACGCCCCGCTTCGCCGCGCCTGCAGGCGTTGCCAGACCAACATCCCGATTGCCGTCGCCATCAAGCCGCCCATGTAGGCGAAAAAGGGGCTTAGAAAGTAGCCGCTCGGCAGCAACATCGAGTGCAAAGTGAACCACGCGCCGAACAGCCACACAGGCGCCAGCAGGAGCAGCCCCGCCACGCGCGGCGGGTTCAGCAGCGGAACCGTCCATGCGCCCGCCACGCCCGCCAGCGCGTACATCCCCCACGGGGTTGTCCACGCGCTGAGGGGGTCCGCGCGGGCGACCAGCCACACCAGCGCCGCGCTCCACCCCAGCCACGCCACCCAGACCACAGATTTCGGCTCAGGTGTTCCAGAGGAGTTCCCACACATTGACCACATTCCCTCCTGAATCGCGGATGACGCAGTAGTAGCCCAGCGGGTAGGTCATGCGCACGATTTCGATACGCATCCCCGTCTGGGGCGGCGTGTTCGCCTGAAACGCGCGCACTATCACTGGCTCGCTGTCGGGAATGAACCCGGTTGTCGGGCTTGTCGCCTGCCATTCCAGCACAGCCATGCGCGGACCAACCTTCCACTCGAGGCGCACGCGATTGCCCAGATGGCGCAGTTGACCCTGCATGCGCTCCACAGGCAATTCCTCAAGGTTTTCCGTGCGCGTGAGGACGCCCGTATAATCAGGCGTCGCCCGCACTGCCAGCGCCGCGCCCTGTTGCCGCACGAGCGACTGTGTGCGGGCAGTCGCGTACAGCGTCGCGCCCCACACGCACACCACCGTCAGCCACACAAACGCTCTCTTCACCCCATACGCCAGAGAGTCCCCTGCGGTGTGTCTTCCAGAACGATTCCAATCGCCTTCAGGTCGTCGCGCACGCGGTCGGCAAGGTCGTACAGTTTGCGGGCGCGCAGCTCCTGCCGCCACGCAATCACATGGCGCATCAACTGCTCCAGCGTCTCGCTCTGCGCCGTGTCAGGCGCGTGCAGCGAGACGCCCAGCACGGTCTCCAGCATCCACTCCAGCGCGTTCAGCAGCGCGGCGAGTTCGGCGGGCGTGCAGGCGTCCGCCGCAAGTTCGGGCGTGTTCAGGCGCGTGTTAATCTCGCGCACGACTTCGAACACCGCCGCCAGCGCCTGCGCGGTGTTAAGGTCGTGATTCATCGCCTCGCGGAACTGCTGGCGGTAGGTCTCGGCGACGGCGGGGTCGGGCATCGCGCCGCCGCGCTCGCGCAGGAACGCCTGCCCGCGCTGGTAGGCGTTCCGTATCCGCTCCAGCGCGGCTTTCGCCTCGTCCAGCCGCTCGTAGGAAAACTCCAGCGGTGTGCGGTAATGCACTGTCAGCAGAAAGTAGCGAATCACGGCAGGCTCGTACTGCTGGCGCAGTTCGCGAATCGGCACGACCAGCCCCGTGGATTTGGACATCTTCTCCTGGCGCAG
This sequence comes from Armatimonadota bacterium, assembly GCA_037442365.1. Classification (GTDB taxonomy): domain Bacteria; phylum Armatimonadota; class Fimbriimonadia; order Fimbriimonadales; family GBS-DC; genus GBS-DC. The sequence continues at coordinate 36,496 of JBBIQK010000013.1, forward strand.
GCGCACGGGTCCCCAGTGCAGCCAGTAGCGGGCGAACGGTTGCTCGCGATGCAGGTACGCTTCCGACTGGGCAATCTCGTTCTCGTGGTGCGGGAAGATGAGGTCCATCCCGCCCGCGTGGATGTCGAACGACGCGCCGAGATACTTCAGGCTCAGCGCGGAGCATTCGATATGCCAGCCCGGACGCCCCTTGCCCCACGGGCTGTCCCACGCGGGTTCGCCAGGCTTGGCGGCTTTCCACAACGCGAAATCTTCGGGGTTGCGTTTGCGCTCGTCCACCTCGATGCGCGCGCCCGCCTGCATCTCCTCCACGCTGCGCCCCGACAGCTTGCCGTATTCGGGGAACTTGTTGACCTCGAAGTAGACATCGCCGTCGACCACATAGGCGTAGCCATCGTCCACCAGTCGCTGCACCATCTCGATGATGGCGTCCATGTTCTCGGTGACCTTCACGAATCGGGGCAGGCGCACGCCCAGCGCTTCAGCGTCTTCGATATACATCTGGCTATATTTGCGGGCGACTTCGGTGGTGGAGATGCCCTCCTCGTAGGCGCGGCGGATGATTTTGTCGTCGATGTCGGTGAAGTTCTGCACGAAGTCCACCTGATAGCCGAGTTGTTCGAACCAGCGTTGCACGATGTCCATCACGACGACCCCGCGCATGTGTCCGACATGGGCGGGCGCTTGCGGGGTCAGCCCGCAGGCGTACATCGTGACCTTGCCCGCCTCACGGGGCGTAAACGGCTCCTCACGGCGCGTCAGCGTGTTGTAGAGTATCAGCTCCGCCATACCGCGCCGATTATACCCGCAGGCTTGCGAGTTTTGGGCGCATGCCCGTATTCGCACGGAAATGAACGCTGGGCGCAGAGGGCATAATCTCATCAGGCGCGGGGGAAACCCCAAGCGGAGGCGCTGCTTTAGGCGGCGGTTGAATTGAACGACTCTCATCAGCACCGTCCAGCGCCACCGCCACACCCCCTGCGGCGCACCGTTTCCGCAGGGGTTTTTTTTAAAGCGTAGCGAGAGGCGGGTGGGGAGGAACCCGCCTCTCCAGGGGTAGGGGAGGTGCGACCAAGTTTATCAGGAGGTTCAAAGGTCAACCTGTACCCTGTCGCCAGAGGGAATTATCGGCGACGCCTGTGCAAATCTTTAGGGGAACGCTATAACACTACGGCTAACGGATGATTCCCTGTCGCATTGCCCATACCACGGTCTCTAAAGTAGTAAGTACCCCCAGCTTTTCTCTTATCATGGCTAATTCCCGTTTTACCGTGTTTTCAGAACAAAAAAGGGCGCGCGCAGCTGCTTTGATTGAACCATAATCCGCCATTTTCTGTAGTAGCTCCACCTCTGTCGATGTCAGGCAATCAGGGGAAATAATCTGCGCATCCGAAAGCTCAGAGGAAGGAGAGAGGCGACATATAATCTCAAGGACGGGGCTCTGCTCCAACATGCGGCGCAAATAGTCTTGCAGCAAAGAGTCTTTACAACAAAGCGTTGCCTTGTGCTTGCGGACATCCATCAGTTCACCCTCCATCTCAGTATACCATCTTGTGCACGATTCAAAAGTATATGCCTCAATTCACTCTATCGTCCTTGACAAATTACGAGTAAGCATGGTACTATAAGGGTAAGTGGTAGGGCATTTGCAGCCAGCCACATGCTGAGAAGCCAGGAGGATACTGCGATGAAGCATGTCAGAAGAAGTACAACCTGTTTGCTCATGTTGACGACAGCATTCCTCTGGGGACAGGGGAATAGCGACGAATATCAAGTTTGGGATTTGACGCCGATGGTTGTTGTATACCCCGACGAACAGTTGACACTTTTGACGACAGCGCCTCTGCCTGCGTCTTGTACGACCACCAGCGATGATGGCTCCGTTACCGTATATAAAACGTTCTGGCGTGCAATAGGAGGCCACATTGAGAGCGCGGATGAACGAATGATTGTCTACCATGCGCCAGCTCAGGAGGGCGTGTACCTTGTTTACTGGAGTGACGGTGTGCGCACATTCGGCTTCTTTGTCAAAGTAAAAGAGGATGGGTGGGGCGACTACACCATTAATGAGGCTACTTTTGAAGGGCAGCGCGGCGTGTTTTTACCTCTTGCGCGCCCCGACTCCGCTCCTGTCAGCTTGTTTCTCATCAATCAGCGACCGCAGGGGATACAAGGTAAACCCGCAAAGCCTACAAGAGTAGGTTTCGTCGACAATCAGGGCAACTACCGTTTCGATCCACCCAACAAGCCCTTCTTTCCCAACCGGCGCCCGCGTTGCCAGAATGGTCAATGCCAAGATGTCCGAGAGTACACGACTCAGTCTCTGGGGATCCAAAAGGAACTTGGCAAAATCGAAATCACTTACGGTTTGAGCCTCAAATTGGAAGCGATCGGCGTTGACCATACAAGGGGCGTGACTGTCAATGTGCTTGCAAACATTACAAGGACTCTCCATTTTGATCGGATTGATTGCTACCGATGTGAGAATGGGCAGTGCCAATATATCGGGTCTCGCATAGAGTATCTCGTGTGCGAGAAAGTGAATAACTACCTTTCGCCTCAGTGGATGTGCGATGCCCTTCGCAGGTGGCAAGAAAAGTATCCCGATCAACCATCGTTGTTTCCCGATTTTCCGCCCTGCGGGATACCTATACAAGTTGAGCGAGGCTGTCAATACACAGGCGACTGCGTATGCCCACCCCGCGATACCCCCAGTTTTACTCGTGGATGCACATGATGTTTATACTGAAGCGTGGCTCCTCTGTGTGCAGGGGAGCCCGCTCTCGCCCAGTTTTAAGCAGCCTCTACACGCATGGCTCCTTACGCGAACCAACTCCCTGACTTGTGGAGGAAGGACGAACCTTTCAACGAGGTAATCCATCGGAGAGTGCTGGCGCGTCTGCTTCTTGTGCAACCGAGGCGATAATGGTTCACTCACGGTGAGGGGTAAGCCTCAGGCGCCGCGCCCATCCATCAGGGCGAGGAATTCCTGGAAAAACGGGCGGCTGTCCCACGGTCCAGGCGCGGCTTCGGGGTGATACTGCAGAGTGATGACCTTCAGGTCGCGATGGCGCACGCCCTCCACCGTGTCATCGTTGAGGTTCACATGCGTCAGCTCCAGCCCTGTGCCCTGCAGGCTCTCGCGGTCTACCGCGTAGCCGTGATTCTGCGAGGTGATGTCCACGCGCCCGGTGAGTAGGTTTTTGACGGGATGGTTGCCCCCGCGATGCCCGAATTTGAGTTTGAAGGTGCGCGCGCCCATCGCCAGACACACCAGTTGATTGCCCAGGCAGATGCCCGCCACGGGCGTCTTGCCCAGCAACTGACGCACGGTCTCCACGACGGGTTGCAGGCGCGCGGGGTCGCCGGGTCCGGGCGAGAGGAGAACGCCGTCAGGCTGATACGCCAAAATCTGGTCGGCGGGGGTGGTCGCAGGCACGATGATTGAGCGCACGCCCAGACTCGCCAGGCGGCGCGGGATGTTCCACTTCACGCCGCAGTCGAGGATGACCACGCGCGCGCGGTAGCGGTCGTCCGGCGCGTCGATGGGTTCCATACCGTCGTAGCCCCACTTGTAGGGCGTGGGCGTCGTGACGCGGTACACGAAGTCCTCTTCGTCGTAGCGCGGCGCGGTCTGCAGGCGGTGGAGGGCTTCCTCGGGCGTTTCGTCGGCGGTGATGGTCGCCATCATCACTCCGTGGTAGCGCACGCGCAGGGTGACGGCGCGCGTATCCACCCCGCTAATCGCTGTTATCCCGCGCGTGGCGAGGTAGTCGTGCAGCGCGGCGCGGGCGCGCCAGTTGGACGGCGTCTCGCACGCCTCGCGCACCACGAAGCCCGCCGCCTGCGCCTGACGCGACTCGTCGCTCTCCTCGTTGACCCCGTAGTTGCCAATCAGCGGGTAGGTCATCAGCACAATCTGCCCCGCATACGACGGGTCGGTCAGAATCTCCTGATAGCCCGTCATGCTGGTGGTGAACACCAGCTCGCCCGTGGCGCGCCCCGGTGCGCCCAGCGCGTCGCCCGTAAACACACTCCCGTCTTCCAGCACCAGATATGCCTGCATTCGGGGCAAGAGTATACCCTGAGTGGTGATTTTGGACAATCTTATCCATCACAGCCGCTTGATAGGCAAGAGGGGTATAATTCGCGCGAGCAAGATAGCATGATTACCGTACAGCCACATGCAGGACTAATGCGCGAAGTGTGCTGGGAGGAGTACGCGGAGTTCCTGAAACAAAACGACTCGGTCGTTATAGAGGACACGCGAATTCCGCTCACCGGGCGCAAACAGATAAGTCGGCTTCAGCCAGAGAAGTTCGAAGAGGAGACCACCACTGTGTGGTCCTTTCCCGAGCGCGGCGACTGGGCTACCCATCAGGGAAACTATAGAGGCAACTGGGCGCCTCAGATCCCACGCAATCTCATCCTGCGCTATACGCAGCCGGGTGAATTGGTGCTGGACCCGATGGTGGGCAGCGGCACCACGATGGTCGAGTGCCGCCTTCTGGGAAGGAACGGTATCGGCGTTGATATTAACTACCACTCTCTGATGTTGACTTTCGATAGACTAAACTTCGAGTCGGTAAATCTCTATGAAGAACTGCCATCTGCGTCCATAAGGCTTTTTCATGCGGATGCACGCCAGTTGAATCTTATAGAAAACGAATCGGTCGATCTGATTGCAACACACCCTCCCTACGCAGGGATTATCCGCTACTCCAAGAGCGAACCAATCGAGGGTGACCTCTCCCAGATCCGCTCCATAGATCAGTTCCTTGACGCGATGGAGCTGGTCGCCCGGGAATGCTACCGCGTTCTGAAGCCCAACAAACACTGTGCGATACTGGTGGGCGATACGCGCCGCCACAAGCACCATGTGCCGATTGCTTTCTGGACTATGGAACGGTTCTTGAGAGCGGGTTTTATCCTGCGTGAAGATATTGTGAAGGTCCAGTGGAACATGAAGTCGACGCGCGAGCGATGGGGCAACACAAGAAAACACGACTTTCTACTCATCTACCACGAGCATCTGTTTGTCTTCCGTAAGCAAGACACCCACGAAAAGACATCTCAGTTCAAGTGGAGCATGCGGAATGGGACAACTAATCATCAGGGTTGAACAGGAAAGAGGCATCCCCTTCGCTTCTCGCTGGGCGTCTGTAGCAAATGCCTTGCGTCGCTGGATTTTAAGGCTGGCAGGCATTACTGTTATCCATCAAACAAAAAGCGGTATCCTTATCGCGGTACAAAAAGGAGAAAAGCCACAATCGCCGTATGACTTTGTCGTGAAATACAAAGGACCCAATAATCGCTGGAGAACCCCGAAGCATGTTCACCTGATAGTGGAGATGTATGTCAAAGAGGCGTACAATCCACAGCTCACATATCAACTGCGCGAACACTTGCTGAATGTTTTTCAGCAGGTGCAGTCTATCAGTGCATATCCTCCAGGTCTGCAGGTCTACAAGTCTGGGGATGAGGCGCCCTTTCAGGCTCTGGATACCGTAGGTGAGTTCAGCGTGGAGTTTCTGCTGGTAGTCAGTGAGCTAATTTTTATACAGGAAAAAACGAACTATCCCACAGGTTCGCTTACCTACGAACTGTATCGGGACTTTGGGCAAAAAGACCGTTTTTCGGTGATTCACAAAGCAACATACAGGGGATGAATCTTCGGCAATGTTCGCTCTGTTGATGAGCATTCCCCCTTTTCAAAACCCCAGCGTGGTGAGGTTGACGCCCACCAGCACGGCGCCTGGGGTGCGTCGCCAGAACAGGTACGGCTCCAGACAGCGGTCGCGCCAGCCGATCAGCGCCTGCACATCGTAGAGGGCGCGCCCTTCCACATCGTACTTGAGCAGCACACCCAGTCGCAGGTTGCCCTGCCGATACTCGGCGCGGAGGCTCGCTTCGCGTCGGGCGCGCAGTTGCTCGGTGAGGAACGGGCTATCCCCGCGTGTGGAGGCGCGCGCGTAGCCCGCCATCAGCGTCAGCGACTCGCGCGGCTGCCACAGCAGCTCCAGTTGCGGGCGCAGCCACTGATAGTCGCCGACGCCCTGATAGTGGGCGTAGCTCGCCCACAGATAGAGACGCGCCTCGAACGCGCCGCGCGACAAAAGCGGCTGGAACCACTCGCCCTCCAGCGCGATTCGTTCACGGGTCGGCGTGCGCTGTCCGTCGATGCGCTCGCTCAGGCTGCCATAGCTCAGGGTCGCCTCGCCGAAGCCGCCGCGATACCGCAGCGGCGCGGCAAGGTCTATTTCAGTACGGGAGACGCGCAGCCGTTCGCGCGGCGCCAGCAGGGGGCGCACATCGCGACTCACCGCTGCGCGAAGCGTCAGCGCGTCGGCAGGCGCGGTTCGCTCCGGGCGCGCACGCAGGTTATACAGCGCGGACTGTTCGAAGCGCAGGCGCAGGTCCGGGTCGCTCAGCGCAGGCTCGTCCCCGCGCAGCGCGACGCCCACCGCAAGGCGCGTTTCGGGAGTCGCGCGCAGGTAGCTCACAACAGACGCTTGCATCAGCGCGTTCTCGCTGAGGGGCAACTCCAGTCGCACCCGTGCGCCCCAGCCCGTCTCCGCGCTGTAGACGGGCGACGGCAGGCTGACCACTTCCGCCGTCTCGCCCACACGCACGGTGAGCTGGGGCAGGATAAGCAGCGGCTGCCCATACACAAACAGCCGCGCGTTGCGCAGGGTCAGCCGTGCGCCCCGCGTCAGGCGCACACGCCCCGCACGCACCTGCAGCGGCGGACGATTCGGGTCGCAGGTGGAAACAATCACCTCGCGCGCGGTGAAATCGGTCAGGTCTCCCTCCAGCGTCGCGGCGTCCAGATAGACGCCCAGCACCTGCGCCTGCACGCCCTCGAATCGCCCGCGCGCCTGCTCGTAGGCGTACTCGCCGCGCTGCCCCGTGAGCGCGCCCTGCTCGGCGAACAGGCTGAACGGCTGCTCGCTGCGCACGATGCCCGACTCCGTTTCCAGAATCAGCCGCTCCCCCTGCAGCCTGCGCCCCTGGTACTCGATGCGCACCCCACCCCGCAGCTCCAGCGTCAGCGCGCCGTCGGGCGTGCGGGTCAGAACATAGTGTGTGGCGCGAATCTGGAGGGGGGATCTGTCGGTTTGCGAGGCATGCGGCGCATCTGCCCACACCGCCATCAGCAGCAACCCAACCAGTACGCCTGCGCCCATCCGCGCCGATTATACCTGCCCCGTCGGGTACAATCCTGCGCCGTGAAATACTCGGTCGCGATTGTAGGCGCTACGGGCGCGGTCGGACAGGAGCTGTTGCAGGTGCTGGAGGCGCGTCGGTTCCCCGTGCGCGCGCTGCGCTTGCTGGCGTCGGAACGCTCTGCAGGCACAGAGATGCGCTTCCAGGGCGAGCGCGTGCGCGTGGAGCCGTTGCAGCCCGACTCATTTCGCGGCGTCGACATCGCGCTGTTTTCGGCGGGCAGCGCGCGCAGCAAGGAGTTCGCCTCACACGCGGTGCAGGCAGGCGCAGTCGTCATCGACAACTCCTCCGCGTTCCGCATGGACCCCGAAACGCCGCTGGTCATCCCCGAAATCAACCCCGAAGCGATTGCCGTGCACAGGGGGATTATCGCGAACCCGAATTGCTCGACGATTATTCTGCTGATGGCGCTGGAGCCGTTGCGTCGCCTCGCGCGCATTCGGCGAGTGGTGGTTGCCACCTATCAGGCGGCAAGTGGTGCGGGCGCACGCGCGATGCAGGAGCTGCTGGACGCCACACGCGCCTATCTGGACGGGCAGCCCTATACGCCGACCGTGCTGCCGCACCCCTACGCCTTCAACCTCTTCTCGCACGATTCGGCAATCGGCGCGGACGGCTACAACGAGGAAGAGCGCAAGATGATTCTGGAGACGCGCAAAATCTGGGGCGACGCCGAAATCGCCGTCTCGCCCACCTGCGTGCGCGTGCCCGTGTTGCGGGCGCATAGCGAAAGCATCGTCGCCGAGCTGGAGACGCGCCCCCCGCTGGAGGCGATTTACGAGGCGTATCGCGCTTTCGAGGGCGTCGTGCTGGTGGACGACCGCGCGCGCAATCACTTCCCGATGCCTCTCGAAGCGACAGGGCGCGATGAGGTGCTGGTCGGGCGCATTCGCTACGACGCGGGGCTGCCGAACGGCGTCGCGCTGTTTGCCTGCGGCGACCAGCTGCGCAAAGGCGCTGCGCTGAACGCCGTGCAGATCGCCGAGCGACTGTAGCCTACTCGGCGGTGAGCAGCCCCTCCACAAAGGCGTCGGGGTCGAACGGCGCCATCTGATCCGCCTTCTCGCCCAGCCCGATGAGCTTGATCGGGATGCCCAGCTGCTTGCGAATGGTCAGCACGGCGCCCCCGCGACTGGTGCTGTCCAGCTTGGTCAGCACGATGCCCGTCAGCGGCAACGCGCGGGCGAACTCCTCCGCCTGGCGAATCGCGTTCTGTCCTGCGACGGCGTCCAGCACGAGCAGCACCTCGTCGGGCGGGCGTCCGAGCGCCTTCTCGGCGACGCGATGCACCTTTTTCAGCTCTTCCATCAGGCGGGCGTGGGTGTGCTGTCGCCCGGCGGTGTCCGCCAGCACGAAGTCGACGCCGCGCGCCCGCGCCGCCTGAATCGCATCGAACACGACAGCGGAGGGGTCGGCGCCCTCCTTGTGCTTCACAAGGTCGCAGCCGAGCCTGTCCGCCCAGATCTGGAGCTGGTCAATCGCGGCGGCGCGGAAGGTGTCCCCCGCCGCCAGCAGCGCGCGCTTGCCCTGTCGCTGGAGCATATGCGCGGTTTTGGCGATGCTGGTCGTCTTGCCCACGCCGTTCACGCCCACGAACAGGTAGACCGTCGGGGGCGTCGCATTCACCGCCAGCGGCGCAGGCGCGCCCAGCCAGCCCTTCAGCAGCCCACTCAGACATGCGCGTACATCCTCCGCCTCGCGCAGCCGCTGCGCCTTCGCCTCCTGACGCAGCGTCTCCAGCAGCTCCTGCACCGCGTTCACATTCACATCGGCGGCAATCAGCGTCTCCTCCAGCTCCTCCAGCAGTTCCTCGTCGACCCCGCGCCGCGTGAAGACCTGCCCGACCCGGTTCAGCCAGTCCTTGAATATGCCCAGTCGCATCAGCGTCAATTCTACCCCTGCCGCGCAGGGTTCACAGGGATAGGTTTTTTTCGCACCCTGCCTGTGGAGAGTACGGCTGAAACTGTTCTGTCGCAAAGAATAATACCAACTACGCCGTCAGAGTTCGTTCATGACCCCCTCCTGCAGATTCCTCCCGCAAGCGAGGGGAACGAACAGTTGGTTCCGCTGCAGGCAGGGGGAACCTGAAGGCTTAAAGGGGTAGGTTTTTTCGCGTCCTGCTTGCAGAGAAGACGGCTGAAGCCGTTCCTATCACACAAAGCCGACCTTCGTCGGCTATAGCCAGCGTAGGCTGGCTTCGTGTAGTAGGAACGGCTTTAGCCGTCGGGCTAAGGCGCGCTGCTGCACGCGCCGACACACACGCACACGGCGCGTGCCTCAAAAAAACCTACCCCTTTGAGGAACCTAAGTCTCGTTGCAGTAAGTTTTCAGCAGCCGCTCTACCTATGCATGCGCGAGGCGCGTCCTTTGGAGTGCTGAAGCGGGAGCTTCAGCGCGGAAGCTCCGCTTCCGCACTCCATACAGACGACGCTCCGCGTACATGTTGCAAATTTAGCGCATGGGCACTTAAAGGAGGGGATGCAGGGCATCTCCGCAACGCTGCCTGCATTTACGAATCTGAACCCGCCGATAGGCATCAGCACCCACCCTTGGGGGTGAATGCTACGAGCTTGTTTCTGCGGATGGTGACTGGGACGGTGTGTTTCAATTAGCACCCACCCTTGGGGGTGAATGCTACAAGACGAAGGGTTTGCTTTTATTAAATATACAGACGTTTCAATTAGCACCCACCCTTGGGGGTGAATGCTACTGATGAGGTTGTGCCTGTGTTGACGCCTGTGCCGGAGAGTTTCAATTAGCACCCACCCTTGGGGGTGAATGCTACCACGTTACACGAGGTTGCTCGGTTCGCCGAGCTGGTACGGTTTCAATTAGCACCCACCCTTGGGGGTGAATGCTACCAGCCCGCGCGCCCGACCCGATGCAGGGCAGGGTCGGGAGTTTCAATTAGCACCCACCCTTGGGGGTGAATGCTACCGCCTGAATACCCGTGCGCGGCTGTTGCCCTACACGAACGGTTTCAATTAGCACCCACCCTTGGGGGTGAATGCTACTCGCGACCAGGACCGCGAAAACGCAGAGAGAGCGTTGTTTCAATTAGCACCCACCCTTGGGGGTGAATGCTACGGTATAGTCTACCTCATCACACCCCCCCTTTGTCAAGTCCTGCGCGCGCTTCTTAACAATTGACCCCCGATTTGAACTCAACGCTTTGCGCGAACCTCGAGGCGATTTGAACTCAAGTGCGAATTTGGGGGAGGTTCGCGCAAAATGTATCGTTGCGCGGCGGTTGGTGTGAGGGTGTGTTTTTGGGGTGTTTTTGAGTTCAGATTTTGGGGTGTGGTGTGAGGTTATTTGGGGGGTGAATTGGGTTCAGGTTCAACTATTTAGCGTGGCTAAGTATTGCGCGAAGGTCTGTAGACATTTGATTCAAGTTCAGAGGGGTGGGAGGTTCGCGCAAAGTTTAGCGTAGCTAAGGAGTTGAGGCGGATTGAGTTCAGGGTTTTGGGGTGTGAAGTTGAAGTGGCGCTTGAGGTTTGTGTTTGTGGGGTGTGGATTGGCGGGGGGTTCGCCAGAAGTTTAGCATGGCTAAGGATTTTCGAGGGGGATGTCGGGCGCGCGTTTGTGGAAGCGCCGGAGGCGTTCGAGGCGTTCGTGCAGGCTGGGGTGGAGCGCGTCGCCTGCTTTGTGCGCGTCGCGGGGATGCAGGGCGGCGAGGGTGCGCAGCGCACTGGCGAGCGGCTCTGCGCCGTACTGACTCACGGCGAAGGCGTCCGCTTCGCGTTCGTGCAGGCGGCGCAGGCGCAGTATCGGCAGGAACATCCCCAGCGCGAGCGCGACCATCCATGCGATCAGCCCCCCGCGCGGCAGGTGTTCCCACAGGGGCGCGCTGGCGAGGGCGAGCGCAACCCCCGCGAGGGTCAGCAGCCCCCACAGGCGCGTGAGCCGCCGTCGCTGGGCGAGGTGCGCGACTTCGTGCGCCAGCACGGCGTGCAGTTCGCGTTCCGCAAGCGCGGCGAGCAGGGTATCGGTGAGCGCGATTCTGCCGCCGCAGAGCGCGAAGGCGTTCGCCGTGCGGGTGCGCGCGCCGTCCAGCACCAGGATCTCGCGCACCTGCACGCCCAGCTCCGCGCCGAGCCGTTGCGCTTCGTCGAGCAGGCTGGGCGCGACCGACACGGCGCGCACGGGCAGGGGCGCAGGTCGGCGCGTCAGCCCCAGCGTCAGCAGCAGCGCGCCCAGCCCCATCGCGCTGGCGGTCAGCGCGCCCCAGCCGCCCCAATCGCGATACAGCCCGCTGAGCGTGTAGTGCGCCGTTAGCCCCGCCAGCCCGACCGCCAGCGGCGGCGCGAGCGCGTCCAGCACAGGGCGCAGGCGCAGCAGAAGGTACGCACAGCGCGGCAGGGTCAGCCCGCGTTCCGTGCGCTCGCGCGGGTAGAGCCGCCCAAAAATCGCTGCGAACTCCAGCACCGTCTGTCCCGCGCTGAGCAGCAGCCCCAGCGCGGCGAGCGGCGGAAAAGGCGGCGCGCCCTGCGCATAGAGCGCGCCCCACGCCAGCCCCTTCGCCCCGATGGAGAGCCACAGCAGCCGCCGCAGCCGCCGCATCGCGCGCCCCACAGGAACCCCCGGACGCGCCCACAGCCAGCCCAGCGCCAGCGCGAAAACGCCTGTCAGCAGATGCCCCAGCCAGAACACGAACAGGGGGATTATCGGCAGCGCATGCGGGAATTCTGGTGGAGGCGGGGGGAATTGAACCCCCTTCCGAGACCGTTGCTCACCCAGCTTCTACGAGCGTATCCTGTCTTTGGCTCTCGCGCTGGGGTTCCCGACAGGCAGGGCGTCCCAGCGCCAGCTCAGTTGAAAGTCCTCCGTCCGCCCTGAGCGCGGCTTCAGGAGCCAGTCGATCTGCCCACGCTCATCTCGCCCCGGATCGACCGCGAGGCGAGCGGCGCGCTGCTTAATTAGGCAGCGAGAGCATAGTTGGTGTTCGCACTTCTTGTGTGCCGCTTTTTTACGAGGCCAGCGGCGCCTCGGCTCGCCACTGAGCGCCAAGCGTGTCCCGTCGAACCCTGACGCCCCCGTGTCGAGTCTATTATACCCCATCGCGCGCCAAAAAGTTCCAGCGGGTACAATTCGCCTATGCCCAGAGCGAGGATTTACATCACCCTCAAGCCCGCGCTGCTGGACGCGCAGGGGCGCGTGCTGGAGAACGCCCTGCGCCAGCTGGGGTTTGAGAGCGTGCGCGGCGTGCGCGTCGGCAAGTATCTGGAGGTGGAGCTGCAGTCCGACGGCGACCCGCACACGCAGGTAGAGGCGATGTGCCAGAAACTGCTGGCGAACCCCGTCATCGAACAGTACCGCTACGAGGTCAGCGACGAATGAAAGCAGGCGTGATTGTGTTCCCCGGCTCCAACTGCGACCGCGACGCCTATCACGCGCTGCGCGATGGGCTGGGCTACACGGTGGACTACCTCTGGCACGACGACGCGCGCGATTTGCGCGACTACGGGCTGGTGATTGTGCCCGGCGGGTTCTCGTATGGCGACTACCTGCGTCCGGGCGCGATTGCCCGCTTCGCGCGAATCATGGACTCGCTGCGCGACTACGCGGCGCGCGGGGGGCTGGTGCTGGGCGTATGCAACGGGTTCCAGATTCTGTGCGAGGCGGGGCTGCTGCCCGGCGCGCTCACGCGCAACATCGGGCTGAAGTTCCGCTGTATGCCCGTGCATATCCGCGTGGAGAACGCCGAGACGCCCTTCACGCGCCGCTACCGGCAGGGCGAGGTACTGCGAATCCCGATTGCGCACGGCGACGGGCGCTATGTGTGCGACGAGGCGACCCTGCAGCAGCTTCGGGCGAACGGGCAGATAGTGTTCCGCTACTGCAGTCCCGACGGCGCGCTGGGCGAGGCGTGGAACCCGAACGGCTCGGTAGACCATATCGCGGGCGTGGCGAACGCGCAGTTCAATGTGCTGGGCATGATGCCCCATCCCGAGCGCGCCTGCGAGCTGCTGCTGGGCAGCGACGACGGACGCCGCCTGCTGCAGGTGGGGTAGCCCCCTACCGCTCCATCGTATGCACGGTATGCATCTCGATTCTGTGTCCGCGCTGGACGAGCAGCGTCTCCGCGTCGCGCCAGTCGAAGCCGAGAATGGACTTTTCTATCTTCAGCCCGTACCGCGCGCCCGATTGAGACGATCGGAGCGGGCGCCACAGCAGGGTATGAACGGCAGCGGTTTTGAGATCCAGCACATAGAGGGAGTCATCTGCGTCCCATGCCAGCCGCTGCCCGTCGGGTGAGAAGCGGTAATAGGTGTCGTCGGGGTCGGCGTTCGCTTCCAGCGTTTCATTGGGAATAAGCGCGATTTGGCGCGGCGCGCCGCCCTGCAACGGTCGTTCGAAGACCGCCAGAAACTTCAGATGCTGCACGCGCGCCCAGCGCACCACCACGCCCGATGGATCCACCCAGAACGCCTGCACATCGCCCGTGGTGGTCAGCGGAATCAGCTGCCCACCGCGCAGCAGGTACAGGTCGCCGTGTCGCTGGTAGTAACCTTCACCAACCTGGGCTTTTTTTCCCAGAAGCACAACGGCGAGCGGCGGCTCTGTGCGTACCCAGTGCGCCCAGTCCCAGTGAATAATCTCGTCATAGTCCTTTCTGGGCAGGGGTACACGCTGCGTGCAGGTCCAGGTATCCGTGCGGTAGAGGCAGATGCCGTCCTTGTCGCTGAAGCCCATCAGGTACCTGCCGTCGGCGCTCCAGCGGGGCGCACTTGCCTCGATGGGCAGCTCCTGCAGGCGACCCGTCGCGACCTCGTACAACAGAACCTTGCGTTCGTATTGCGCGTCTGCCGCTTCTGCAGAGTCTCCATCGGCAGGCGGCGCGCCGTCAGCAGCGCGACGCATCCACTCGAAGCATACCGCGCGCGAGTCGGGCGTCCACTGGCAGTTGTAAACCCAGCCAGCGAGGGGCGATTCGTCATCGAGCGAGAATCGGAACACAGGAACCGTCTGACGACGCTCAAGATGGTAGATTGCCAGTTCAATTTCAGAGGAGTCTTCAGGGGCGTCGGGAGGCTTACGCGCGACGGTTGTGAATTGTCCATCGGGCGAAACGCGCACCCACCCCTGCTCGCCACATCCCGAAAACAGCACGGCGTTCAGCAACGCGAGCAGCCCCACGATCAATCGCTTGAGACGCATTCGGAACACCTCCTGATCGACTGTACGCAATTCGCGCCGCCGACGGATAGGGACTTAAGTCCTAATTTGACCCCTGCACCAGCTCAGCAGGCTCGCCGAATCGGGGCAGCAGACTGGGATGCCCGCGCACGGCGTAGGGCAGAAACGCCGCGTCGGGGAACTGGGTGAGCTGGCGCATCTGCTCGCTCCAGAACTGCGGATAGACGCTCAGCAGGATGGGAATCAGGCGTTCGTCCAGCGTTGCCAGAAAATGGTCATAGCACAGGCTCCGCAGCCACACGGGGTGCTGGAAAAGCATCCGCGTGATTCGCTCGTGAGGCACGCGCACGCACATCCGCCACATGTCCAGCTCGTTCGTTGCCAGCGCGCGGATTTTCTCCAGCAGCGCGTCGAGGGCGGGCGCGTCGGAGGGCAGCAACATCAGTTGCGTCTCTATCTTCTGAAGAACCTGATGGAACTGTCGGCGGTCGCCGAGTGCGCTAAGCCCCTGTTCGAGGGCTGGTAAGGGTACATCACTTGAGTTCACTTGGGGGAAGGCACACCCCATTTTTGGAATGCCTTCCCCAATCAACCCCACAAACGCCCCCTATCCCCCGACACGCACACCCAGCAACTACCACAACAC
>JBBIQK010000014.1:0-51220 GCA_037442365.1 Armatimonadota bacterium
CGCCTATGGACGCCGAAGGTATACTATCTCGCGCATGGAAGCGTTCGTTAAGCCCGAGATTGAGTGGAGCGCGCTTGCGCCGATGGGCGTGGTTGTGGCGACCGCGCTGCTGACGCTGATTCTGGAGCTTTTCTTGCCCCCGACGCGCCGTACCCCGATGATTGTCGTCGGCTTGCTGGGGCTGGCGATTGCCGCCTACTTCCAGACCGCTCTATGGCAGAGTTTCGTCCTCACTTTTGGGGAGATGCTGATTGCCGACTCGCTGGGGGCGGTGCTGAGTCTGGCAGTGCTGGGCGCAACAGCACTGACGCTGCTGTTTTCGGAAGACTACCTGCAGGCGCGCGGGCTGCGCTACGGCGAGTTTTACCCGCTGGTGCTGTTCGCCAGTGCGGGCGCGCTGGCGATGCTGACTACCACCAACCTGATGGTGATGTTCATCGGGCTGGAGATGCTTTCACTCGCGCTCTATGTGCTGTCGGGGCTGTCGCGTGCGGAGGCGCGCTCAGAAGAGTCCGCGCTCAAATACTTTCTGCTGGGCGCGTTCGCCTCGGCGTTCCTACTGTACGGGATGGCGCTCATGTACGGCGCGCTGGGTAGCGTAGATGTCCGCGCCGTTGCGTTCTCAACGGACGAGGCGTCCGTTGCGCTCTTGACCGCAAGCGCGATTTTGATCCTGATTGGGTTAGCGTTCAAGGCGTCGCTGGTTCCGTTTCACCTGTGGACGCCCGATGTGTATCAGGGCGCGCCGACGGTCGCTACGGCGTATATGTCAGCAGTCGCTAAAGTCGCAGCGTTCGGCGTATTGATTCGCCTGACGGTGAGCGTCGCCCCCGCGCTGGAGCTATGGGGCGCGCTGTTGTGGTGGCTTAGCGTTCTCTCGATGGTGGTGGGCAACGCGGCAGCGCTGGTGCAGCGCGACGCCAAGCGCATGCTGGCATACTCCAGTGTCGCGCACGCAGGCTACCTGACGGTGGGGCTGGTCAGCGCGAACACGACGGGCGTGGCAGGCATGATTTACTATTTGGTCGCCTACAGCCTGATGACAGTAGGCGCGTTTGCGGTGCTGAGCCTGATGGCGCGTGCGGGCGATGCGACAACGGTGGACGCCCTTCAGGGACTGTATCGGCGCAGCCCGCTTGCCGCGCACGCGATGGCGATTCTGCTGCTCTCGCTGGCGGGCATTCCGCCGACGGCAGGCTTCTGGGGCAAGTGGTATCTGTTTTTCGCGGCGGTCGAAGCGAACCAGTGGCTGTTGGCAGGCGTGCTGGCGCTGACCAGCATAATCGGCGCGGCGTACTACCTGCGGCTGGCGTTCAGCCTGTACGCCGAGCCGCGCGAGGCGACGCCTGCATGGCGCGTGCCCGCGCCTGTGGCGACGGCGCTACTGGCGTGTGTGCTGGGGCTGATTGGGCTGGGCGTATTGCCCGCGCGCCTGACGGACGCCGCGCGCCAAGTCGCACGGCAGGTTATCGCGGAGCAGCCTGCGCCCACGCCCGCCGACGCTCACGCGCGGAAGTGATCCCAGCCTGCTATCGCCAACGACTCGCGCCTGCCGTTGGGAGACTCCAGCCACAGCTCCTGTGCAGCGTGAACCTCGCCAATTCGAGTGAGCGGGACGCCCGTTTCGGCAGGGACGCGCTCCAGCAGTTGCTGCGCGATAGGCGGCGGCGCGGCAATCAGCAGCTCGTAGTCTTCGCCGCCCGCGATTGCGAACGCGAAGGGGTCAAGCCCCCGTCTGTGCGCCCACTGTGCGGCGACGGGATGCACGGGGATATGCGCTGCGCAGACGACCGCGCCCACGCCTGAGGCGCGGAGCAGTTTCGGCAGGTCTGCCGCCAGCCCGTCGCTGAGATCCATCATCGCAGTTGCGCCCAGCGCTCGCGCCAGTGCGCCCACCTGCAGGCGCGGCTGGGGACAAAAATGGGGCGTGAGGTCTATTTCGGACGCTTCGCCCGCCTGCAACGCTTCCAGCCCCGCGCGCGAGCCGCCCAGCCCGCCTGAAACGAGCAGCCAGTCGCCTGCCCGCGCGCCGCTGCGCAACACAGGCGCGCCCTGTACCGCGCCCAGCGCCGACACATCGATGACCATCCGATCGGCGCGGTTCGTGTCGCCCCCCAGCAGCGCGACGCCGAAAGAGTGTGCGCACGCGGCGAAACCCTCCACGAAAGCGTCCAGCCATGCCTCTGTGTATTCAGACGGCAGGGCGAGGGAAAGCAACGCGCCCACAGGTTCGCCGCCCATCGCCGCAAGATCGCTGAGGTTGACCGCCAGCGCTTTCCAGCCCAGCGCAGCGGCGTCTATCCAGTCGAGGCGGAAGTGAATACCCTCGACCAGCATATCCGCTGTCCAGAGCAGGGTCTGATTGCCGACCTGCAGCACGGCGGTGTCATCACCGACTCCCTGCAGGAGTCGGTAGGGGTCAGGCAGGTCGGTGTGTCCCGCACGCAGGGCAATCCGCGCAATCAGCGCACTTTCTCCGCCTGCTGGCGCGTCTAATCGCATGGCAGGAGTGTACCTGTTCGGGTAGAATCGTAGGGAGGAATGGCTATGCGCATACAACATCTGGGTTGGCTCACAGGATTGGCGCTTGGGCTGGCGGGCGCGGGGTTCGCCGATGCGACCCTCTATGCAGGGCAGCCTGCAGCTGATGCAGGAATCGCCTTGCGCAGTTGGGGCGCCGGCTCGATAGAAGATAGCACGGAAACGACTTTCGTGGGCAGCCGCTCGCTCAAAGTGTTGACGCGCGGCGTGCTGGCAGGCGGCTGGATTGCTTTCAACACGCCTGTTGACCTCCGCGCCGACCTGAACGCGCCTGACAAAGTGATGCGGTTCACCATGCGCTTTCCCGGCGCGGCAGGCGCAGCGGGCGGCGGCGCAGGCGGTCCTCAGGCGCCGGGCGGACCGGGCTTCGGCGGCGAGCAGGGCGCCCCGCGCGGCGGACCCGGATTTGGCGGGGAAGGCGGCGGTCCCCAGGCGCCGGGCGGCTTGGGCGGACCGGGCGCGTCCGCAGGCGGCGGACAGACCAGCGCGCCCACCCTGCGTGAGCTGCGGCTGATTATCGAGACCAGCGACGGTAAACGCACGGAGACCCTCCTGCCCCTGCAGAACCTGCGCACGGACGAATCGGGATGGCAGTCGGTGAGCCTGCCCCTCCGCGCCATCACGGGATTGCGCGAAACGAACGGACAAATCGCCCGAATCGGCTTCTTTGGCGATTCGACGGGCGTGTTCTATATCGGCGAGATTCGAACGCTCTCCGAAGGCGGCGCCCTGCAGGGCTATATGGCGATTCAGAACACCTTCGGCTCCGTGTTTACCTCGCGCAGTCAGGAGCGGCTCAGCATCGCCTCCGGCGACGAACTCATCTTCTTCGGCGTGGTGGAGGGCGTCAGCAGCCCGGTGGAGTATCGCTGGAGCTTCGGCGACGACCCCACGCAGGTGGACGGTACAGGGCAGGTGGTGCGCCGGCGGTTCCCCCGACGCGGCAACTACACGGTGCATCTGACCATCGCCGACCCGCTGGGGGTACGCCCGCCTGCAACCGCACAAATCCAGATTCAGGTGAACTGACGATGGAGTGGTTCGACTCGCTCAAGTTCGATGCGAACGGTCTGATTCCCGCCGTGATTCAGGACGCCGACACGGGGCAGGTGCTGATGGTCGGCTACATGAACCGCGAGTCGCTCCAGCGCACGATTGAGACTGGACTCTGCACCTACTGGAGCCGCTCGCGCCAGAAATACTGGGTCAAGGGCGAGACGAGCGGGCATCTGCAGCGGGTGAAGCGCATTCTGGTCGATTGCGACGCCGACGCTGTGCTGGTTCAGGTTGAGCAGGTCGGCGTCGCGTGCCACACGGGGCATCGGAGCTGCTTCTACCGCGCCGCAGAGGGCGAGTCGCTCGTTGAAGTCGAGCCTGTGCTGGTAGACCCTGAGCAGGTGTACGGGTAGGTTTATCGCGCCGTGCCGCGCATCACCCGCGCAAGCTGCTTCTCGTGTTGAGGCGGGGTCAGCGCAACAACCGTGTCGCCCGGCTGTAAGATGAGATTCGCCAGCCCCAGTGTGAGCTGCCCGTTGCGCACCACCGCCGCCAGCAGCGTCTTCGGCGGCAGTTCAATCTCGCCGATGCTCTTGCCCGCGATGGGCGATTCGGGCGTGACCTCTGCTTCGATAACTTCAATCTCGCCGCGCATAATCGCGCCGATGGGCAGCACCTCGCCGTACTCCACCTCCTGCTCCAGAATGTTGAAGATGAAGCGTGTGCTGCAGATGGTCTCGTGAATGCCCAATCGGAAGAAGAGCGACTCATGGCGCGGGTCGCGCACGACCGCCAGCACGCGCTTGACTTTGAAAAAGTTCTGCGAGAGCTGGCTGATGATGAGGTTGTCCTCGTCGTCGCCTGTCGCAGCGACCACCACATCGGCGCGTCGCGCGCCCGCCTCGTTCAGCACGCGCACCTCGCAGGCGTCGCCATACATCACCCGCTCGCCGAGGTCGTCCGCCAGATCCATCGCCCGCTTGCGGCTCTTCTCAATCAGCAACACCTCGTAGCCGTGCTGATGGAGCGCCTTCGTCAGATGATAGCCGATGTCGCCGCCTCCTGCGATAATCACATACATGGCTCGGTTATTATACCGCCTGCTCCCCCTGCTCCAGCTCGTCCAGCACTGAAAACACCTGCGCGGGCGTCAACGCCAGACCCACCAACACCTGCGACGCCACCGCCTGCTCCCCAGAAAACCAGCCCACTGTCCGATACCCGCTCGCCTCACGCGAAAGCACCTCAATCGCCCGCTTCTCAATATCCACTGCCCACACCTCTGGCACGCCCAGCGCGTGATAATCCTGCAACTTCTCGCTCCAGTACGAATAGCTATCCGACGGCGAGAGAACCTCTATCACCAGGTCGGGCGGCTGCTCGACGCGCGGCAGGTCCACAAGGCTTTTCATAGCGCCGAACCGCTGATACGAGAAAAACATCAGATCAGGCTGGCGCGTGCGCACAGGCGCGCGACGAATCACCACATCGTAGGGCGCGGTCAGTATCTCGCCCAGACGCTGTGCGTGCGTCGCAGGCGCGATAATCAGCAGGAGTTGACGAACCACCAGTTGATGCTTGAAAGTAGGCGTTGCCAAGGGTTTCACCTCGCCGTCGATGATTTCGTAGTGCGTGAGGTCTTCAGGCAGGCTCAGATAGCTCTCCCAGTCCACCATCCAGCGCGCCTGCTTCGGCGCAGTCGCCACCGCCATCAGCCCTCACCTCCCTGCTCCAGTTCGTCCAGCACCGAAAACACCTGCGCAGGCGTCAACGCCAGACCCACCAACACCTGCGACGCCACCGCCTGCGCCCCAGAAAACCAGCCCACTGTGCGATACCCGCTCGCCTCGCGCGATAGCACCTCTATCGCCCGCTTCTCAATATCCACCGCCCACACCTCAGGCACGCCCAGCGCGTGATAATCCTGCAACTTCTCGCTCCAGTACGAATAGCTATCCGACGGCGAGAGGATTTCAATCACCAGATCAGGCGCAAACTCCAGACGCGGCTGGTTTTGTAGCTGCTCCCAATCCTGCAGTCGCTCGCGCGAGAGGAAAAACAGGTCAGGCTGGCGCGTGCGCACAGGCGCACGACGCACCACAAAATCAAACGGGGCAGTAAGCAGTCTTCCCAGCTTTTTAGCGTTTACAAACGAGCCAAGCTGCTCGATAAGTTTCACAACAATCGTCTGATGTTTCAGAGTTGGCGTTGCCAAGGGTTTCACCTCGCCGTCGATGATTTCGTAGTGCGTGAGGTCTTCGGGCAGGCTCAGATAGCCCTCCCAGTCCACCACCCAGCGCGCTTGCTGCGGCGCAGTCGCTACCGCCATCAGCCCTCACCTCCCTGCTCCAGTTCGTCCAGCACCGAAAACACCTGCGCAGGCGTCAACGCCAGACCCACCAACACCTGCGACACAACCGCCTGCTCCCCAGAAAACCACCCCACCGTCCGATACCCGCTCGCCTCACGCGCCAACACCTCAATCGCCCGCTTTTCAATATCAACTGCCCACACCTCAGGCACGCCCAGCGCGTGATAATCCTGCAACTTCTCGCTCCAGTATGAATAGCTATCCGACGGCGAGAGAACCTCTATCACCAGGTCAGGCGGCTGCTCGACGCGCGGCAGGTCCGCAAGGCTTTTCATATCGCCGAACCGCTGATATGAGAAAAACATCAAATCAGGCTGGCGCGTGCGCACAGGCGCGCGACGAATCACCACATCGTAGGGCGCGGTCAGTATCTCGCCCAGACGCTGTGCGTGCGTCGCAGGCGCGATAATCAGCAGGAGTTGACGAACCACCAGTTGATGCGTGAAAGTAGGCGTTGCCAAGGGTTTCACCTCGCCGTCGATGATTTCGTAGTGCGTCAGCTCGTCGGGCAGGCTCAGATAGCCCTCCCAGTCTACAAGCGTGCGTTGTGCGCTCGGTTGCGCCGTTGTGATTGCCATAAAACACCCCCGTTAAAGCGCGGCTTCGCCGCGTTCGCCTGTGCGGATGCGCACGACCTCTGCCACATCCGCGATAAAGATTTTCCCGTCGCCGATTTCGCCCGTCTGCGCCGCTTCGATGATCGCGCTGACGACCTCTTCCACACGCGCGTCGGGCACAACGATTTCGAGCTTGATTTTGGGCAGCAGGTTCAGCGTGTAGGTGCTGCCGCGATATTTCTCGGTGTGCCCCTGCTGGCGTCCGAAGCCGCGCACATCGGTAATGGTCATGCCATAGACGCCGATGTCGTTCAACGCCTCTTTGACCGCCTCGAAGCGGATAGGGCGGATGATTGCTTCGATTCGTTTCATCGCCGCGCTATGTTTAGTTTACCCCACATGAAGTCGCGCAGCGCGTAAGGCAGGTCGGTGCCGATGAGATCGACGCCTGCGTCCCAGAGGGCCTCCCACACGGGTGGAATGTCGGGCGCGCCCCAGAAGCGGAGCTTGTAGCCTTTCGCGTGGGCGCGTTTCAGGAGCTGTTGCAGTTGCTCGCGCTCGGCGTCTGGGAATGCACCGCGCCCACTCCAGCGGAACAGGCGCGTCCAGCTCTCACTCACCCATGGCGTCAGCGTCGGCGGCGCATCGCCCTCCAGGTCGGGCAGGCGTCCGTCGTAGCCGATGAAACGCACGCGCTCGCGCGCCAGCCGTTCGAGCGGGATGCGGTTGCCCGACAGCAACGCCGTTACGGCGCGCGGGTAGACGCGCGTCCCCTCGTAGCGCGTCAGCAGGTCGTCGTAGCGCGACAGGAGTTTGTGCAGGGCGTCGTAGGTCGGCTGCGCCTCGCTTTTGACATCGATGAGCAGGTAGAAATGGGGCGCGTCGGGATAGATGCGTCCCCGAAACTGGCGCGCACGCGCACGCAACGGCGCAAGGTACAGCGATTCCAGCGTGCGCTCAGGGCGCAGTTCGTGCGGGTCGTGCCCCACCTGCAGCTGGTCGCTCACCCGGAAGATGTCCGCCTCCACGCTGCAGAAGCCGCACTCCAGCGCGTCTTGCAGGGGTCGCTTGCGCCAGTAGTCGTTATGGGAGTGCGCGCGGGGCAGGAGCGTCATGGCGACTCGTCGTCGGCGTCTGGGGGCGAGTCTTCAGCATCGTCGGGGGGCTTGGGCGGCGGAGCGGCGGGCGCCGCGCGCAGGATATGCACGCGCACCTTGCGCCTGCCGAACTGCAGGGCTTGTCGGCGCGTCGCCATACACAGGTCAATCTTGTGTCCGCGAATCGCGCGCCCTGTGTCGGCGGCAATCGCCATGCCGTAGCCCTCGATGTAGAGGATTGTGCCCAGCGGGATTACGCGCGGATCCACGGCGACCAGCCCATAGCCTGCGGGCAGCCCGGTCGCGGTGCGCCCTGTGCCCGTGCCGCCGCCGCTGCGGTGCGGCGTGTACGCGCTGGCGTGCATCTCGAGAACTTTCGTCGTGCGGAACGCCGCGCTCCTGCCGACTGCGCCGCGTGAGGCGATGTGCCCATGCACGCCGATTTCATAGATGCGCGGCTGGGGCGGTTCGAGAACCTCTTCGCGCAGCTTCACGCGCCGCGTCTCCTTACCGTTGCGAAAGTAGACGCGCCAGATGACAAGGCTTTCGCCCGGCTTGCCCGCCGTTTTCAACACCCGATGGCGCGGCGGCAGGCGACGATTCACTTCAAAGAGGGTCGGCGGCGGCGTCTGCACACGCGCCTCTACCGTTTTGACGGTCGCGCCTTTCTGGCTGGCGCGCGGCTCTTTGGCGCACCCCAGCGCCCAGAGCAACATCACACCCGTACTCGCCAGCAGCCCGCGCCACAGCCCAATTCGCACCATAGTTGTTTGCCACTGCATCGTTGCCTCCTCTGGCGTTCCGTCTCGCGCCGAAAGGTCGGCGACGGTTGCCGATGCGTACCCGCGCGGGGAGCGTACCCCGTGCGCACAGGGGGCAGTATACCCGAAACGGTTTATCCCTTCGCAACGCTACAGGGTTTCTTACAATCCCTCCTGCGGCATCAGCGCGGGCGGAGTGCAGGTACTCTCCAGCGCGACATGCGCCCCCGACGCCGACGAGTCGTTGAACGCCAGCATCGTGTCCAGAACATGGTACGCCAGCTCCCCGTTCAGGCGGTTGGGGCGTCCCTCGTGAATCGCGCGAATCATCTCCGCCAGCCCCAGCCCGCGAGACTGCTCGGCATACGGATGGGTCAGAGGCATCTCCTGCCACGCCGACTCGCCCGCTTTGCGCAGCAGCACGGGTCCGCCGAAACCGTTCGGGTCGGGCACGCCAAGCGTGCCTTCCGTGCCGTACACCTCGATACACGGCAGCCGATGCGCCCACACATCGAACGACATAATCACCGTCGCAATCGCGCCGCTGGCAAACTCCACCGCGCCCGTGATATGCGTTGGCGTTTCAACGGTGATGGTCTGCCCGTGTTTCGGCTGGCTGGTAATTAGCCGCGTCGGGCGCGTGATTCGGCTGATTCCCGCCACGCGCTGCGCCGCGCCCAGCAAGACGACCAGAGCGGTCAGATAGTACGGACCCATATCGAGCATCGGTCCGCCCCCGATCTCGTAGTAGAATTCGGGATTGGGATGCCAGCTTTCGTGTCCAGGGCAGAGCATGAACGCGCCCGCGCCCACCGGTTCGCCGATAACACCGTCCTGAATCAGCTTCAGGCAGGTCTGGATACCCGCGCCCAGCACTGTGTCGGGCGCACAGCCGATATAGACCCCTTTCTGTCGGGCAAGCGTCAGCACCTCGCGCGCCTCGTCGCGGTTCACCCCAAACGGCTTCTCGCAGTAGACATGCTTGCCCGCCTCAACCGCCGCTTTGTTAATCGGCGCATGCGCCTTCGGGGGCGTCAGGTTCAGCACCACCTCGATGTCGGGGTGCTGTAGTAGCGCATCTACACTCAAAACATGTGGTACACCGAACTGCTGGGCGCGTTGCTGGGCTAAGTCCGGGTTCATATCGGCAACGGCAACCACCTCAATTTCGGGGAACCCCTGCATTACACGCAGATACACAGGGCTGATGTTCCCACAACCGACGACTCCGACCTTCATAGCGGTTGTAGTGTACCCGCTTCGGTAGGTTAGCGACTTGACTTAATGAGTTAATCGGGTATAATGTGGCTATGCGCGGCTGGCAGATACTGCTGCTGACGGCGCTTGTGCTGGGTCATGTGCCCACTGCTGGCTGGCGCGAGGCGTTCAGTCGTCCGCGCTGTGCGATTGCTGTCTGCAAGTGTCGCGACTGTGCAGGCGGGGCGAACTGCTGCTGCGCCCGCGCCCGCACGCCGCTGGAGCAGGCGATGGCGCTGAGCCAGTGCGACCGCGCCGAGCAGCAGCAACTTACGCTGACCGTCATGCCTCGCCTTATCGAGGCTACGCCGCTTGTCATCCCTGCACCGCCGTTTGCTTTCATGCCCTACACGCCGCTCTATCTCTCGCTGTTGTCTCGCAGTATCGTACCGCGCAGTCCGCCGCCCCGACTTCCCTCCAGACAAATCCTGTCGCCGTGCGCGGGCATCCTGCCCGTGCAGGCGTGCTGAAACTCTCGTTCGGGTGGGCAGCGTGCCCACTGGAGAAACACTGTCTGGAGGAATCACGGATGAAACGCTATGGTTTTACACTGATCGAGCTACTGGTCGTGATTGCGATTATCGCGATACTGGCGGCGATTCTGTTCCCCGTGTTCGCCCAGGCGCGTGAGAAGGCGCGTCAGACGCAGTGCCTATCGAACTCGCGCCAGATGGGGCTCGCCGTGCAGATGTATACGCAGGACTACGACGAGGTGCTGCCGACCGTGCGCATGATGGGCACGCCGGGCGAAAGCTGGATTGTGCTGATTCAGCCATATGTCAAAAACGAGTTGCTGCGTCGCTGCCCATCGGACGGCAGCCCTGCGTGGAACGACTCACAGAATCCGCGCCTGACCTCGTATGGCTTCAACGCCTACTTCGACCCGTTCCATCCGCCGCACGGCAGCCCGACCAGCCCGCGCCCCGTGACGCTGGCGTCGATTCAGTTCCCGTCGCAGTGCATCTTCTCGGCGGAGCTGGCGGAGCGCAACAGCAAGTACCCGAACATGCTCATTCGCGGCGACCACTTCATGCCGATGTATTGGGGCAACCCGCCGCGCGTGGTGGACGCGATGATGAACGACCGTCTGTGGGATGCGGCGCGCGGGGTTCCGACCACGCTGGCGATTACGCGCCACAGCGGCGGCGCGAACTATGTGTTCACCGACGGGCACGCGAAGTGGCACAGGTTCGAACAGACCTGGCAGCAGACGCCTGGTCAGCCGCCCAGCCGCGACTGGTACGACCCCACACGCACAGAGAACCTGTAGAGGTTCGCACCGGGTTCCCCCTGCGTGGGGGAACCCGCGAATCGGCTCATTCCAGCGTGGTCTGAATCGCCTGCACCACGCGCGCCAGGTCGGGCAGCACGGCGTACTCCAGTTCGGGGCAGAACGGGATATGCACATCGTAGCGCGCGACCAGCTGCGGCGGCGACAGCAGCAGGTTGAAGCGTTCGGGCGCGCTGGTCATCTCCGTGATGATGGCTTGCCCGAAGCCGCAGGTGCGGTTGTCCTCATGAATCACTACCAGCCTGCCCGTTTTCGCCAGCGACTGCTCCACGGTCTCCCAGTCGAACGGAACCAGCGTGCGCGGGTCAATAATCTCCAGCGACACACCCTGCTGAGCGAACTGCTCCGCCGCCTGGAACGCCAGCTCCAGCGTGTTGCCCCACGCGACGACGGTGACATCGCTACCTGCGCGGCGGACGGCTGCCTTACCGAATGGAATCGCGCGGTACGCCTCTACGGGCATGCGCACGCGGAAGATGTGCTTTGGGATCAAGAACAGCGTCGGGTCGTCGTCCTGAATCGCCGCCCAGAACAGCCCCGCGATGTCTTCGGGCGTGCTGGGGATGGCGACTCGGATGCCCGGCGTATGCGCCCACCAGCCGTCGTTGCTCTGGCTGTGCCACATGCCGCCTGCGGGCAGGTACGCCCCATACGGCGAATAAATCACCAGCGGGCACTTCCATTCGCCCTTGCTGCGCCAGCGCAGGGTCGCAATCTGCGAGACCAGCTGATGGAAGCCCGGCGTGATGAAATCGATGAACTGAATTTCGAACACGGGGCGGTAGCCCATCGCCGCCAGCCCGACCGCCGTGCCCACGATGGTCGCCTCCGCCAGCGGCGAGTTGCGCACACGCTCAGGATACTTCGTACTCAGCCCCTTCGTGAAGCCGAACACGCCGCCTTTGGGGTCTTCGATGTCCTCGCCGAACACGACGATGTTGTCGAAGGTCTCCAGCGCGGCGTGGAAGGTGCGGTTGAACGCGGCGACCATCGTGGTCGGCTCGCTTTCAGGCTCCAGCGGCAGGGGCTGATAGTGCGCTGGCGGCTCGCCGTACAGGTGTTCCAGCACACGCGCCGGGTCGGGCAGGGGCGTGCGTTCCACCTCCTGGTAGATGGCGTCCACCTCGCGCGTAATCTCCGCCTGCATCTGTTCGAACTGCTCCTGCGTGAGCGCGCCTTCAGCAATCAGCTGCTCGGCGAGCAGGCGGATGGGGTCGCGTTCGAACATCGTCTCAATCTCTTCGGCGGGGCGGTACACGCGGTGGTCGTCTGCGCTGGTGTGCGAACTCAGGCGGTCAATCTCGCACCACAGAATCGTCGGTCCCTCGCCTGCGCGCGCCTTGCGAATCGCCTCGCCCGACTTCTCGTACACCTCGTCGGCGCGGCGCCCATTCACGAACGCCACCCACCGCTCGTCGAACACCTGCAGGCGCATCGGCAGCATGTGGCGCGTGGGCGTGCTGATACCGTACTGATTGTCCTCCACCACGAACACGATGGGCAGGCTCTCCTGAATCGCGTGGCAGACCGCCTCGTAGAATTCGCCCTGTCGCGTGGCGGCGTCGCCGATGCTGCAGACCACCACGCGGTCGTCGCCTGCCAGTTTGATGCCCCATGCGGTTCCCACTGCGGGCAGGCACTGTGCGCCCGTCGGGGTCGCCACCGAAAACACATTCAGCGCACGCGATGAGTAGTGCGCGGGCATATTACGCCCGTCGGAACTGGAACCCGCGCGCGCCATAAAGTCGAGCGCAATCTCGCGGGTGGTCATCCCACGCGCCAGCATCAGCGCGCGGTCGCGGTAGGTGGGGAACAGGTAGTCGTCGGGGCGCAGATGATACGCGATTGCCGCTATCGCCTCGTGCCCCATGCCGGGCACCTGAAACCAGCCCTTGCCCTGACGCATCAGGATGCCCTCGCGACGGTCGCCCTCGCGTGAAAGCATCATCGTGCGCAACAGCTCTAACTTCGGGAAACTTGCTCGCTCCATAGTCGTCGGCGTCATTGCCATAGAACCTCCTCTGTCGCGTGTGCGCCTGCCCAGAGCAGGCTGGGAGGATTATACCCGCTGGGCGCCCCCCAACAGATAAGCCCCTCTCCCGCGGGGCAGGAGAGGAGCTGGGGATGCGTGCGAAGCGGTTGGCGCGCTACTTGCGCTCGTTCAGCCGCTTGATGACATCGTTGGTGATGTCGTTCTCGGCGTAGAGAACTGCCTCCGTGCTGAACACGAGCGCGAGCTTTTTCTCTTTGGCGACCTGCGCGATGGTTTCGCGCACGGCGTTGCGCACCTGCTCGCGGCTTTGCTGGAGCTGTTGTTCCAGTTGCTGGCTGAGCTGCTGGGCGAGGCTCTGAATCGCTTCGCGTCCGACCGCTTCCATCTGCGTGAACCGCTCCAGCGCGGCTTTCTCGGTCTCAGAGGGCTGGGGTTTCTGGCGCAGCTGCTGCAGTTCGCCCGCGCGCTGGCGCGCGGTCTGGGTCAGCTGCTCGGCGCGCTGGCGCTGCGCGTCGTTGAGGTTCTCGGCAAGCAGCAGGTTCACCAGTTCCTGGCGCTCCTCGTTGGTCAGCACGATGTTTTCCTGCAGGGTCTGCAGCACGCTGCGGTAGCGCGCCTCGATCGCCTGCAGCCGTTCGAGGCTGGTCTTCACAAAGGTCGATTCGTTAATCACGCGCTCGTAGTCGACCACGCCGAACGCCTGTGCGTGCGCCACGACGACGCATCCGAGTGTCAGTAGCCATCCGATGAGTGTTTTCATTCTAACCTCCGTGTCATGTATTGTACTGTGTGGGGGCGTTAGAAGACCTGCCCCACGCTGAAGTGCGTGCGTCCGCCGTCGCGCCCGATGCCGTAGTCGATGCGCAGGGGTCCCAGCGGGGTGCGCACGCGCACGCCCAAGCCGTAGCCGACTTCGGGGCGGAAGCTGTTGCGCTGGGTGAAGTCGTTCACGCTGGGGTAGCCGCCCCAGGCGTGTCCGATGTCCACGAAAAAGACCGCCGTGAACGCCTTTTCGACGGGCAGGCGGTACTCAAAGCTAAGCAGGGCGGCGTTTTTGCCCCAGAAGCGGTCTTCGGGGTAGCCGCGCAGGGTCTCCGCGCCGCCGATGAAAAACTGCTCAAAAAACGGCACGGTTCCTGAAATCGCACCGTAGTAGGCGCGAATCGCGAACACCTGTCGCCGATCGTCGGGCTGTGTGCGCCGCCCCTGCGGACTGTAATACAGACGGTAGTCGATCGACGCACGCAGGAAGTTGGATTGTCCCAGCTTCACCACGCCCGAATCGAGGAACTGCTGCTCGGCGGAGCGGATGTTGGTGATTCCGGGCTCCAGGCTAAGCGCAAGGTACTGCCCCTGTGCGGGGTCGAGGTCGAAGTCGCGGTTGTTGTAGACGCCGCGCAGGCTCAGGCTGGTCAGCGTACCGTCCTGACGGATGAAGCCGCCGCCCGTATTGGTCGCCACACGGTTCGTGTTCACATCCTCGGCGCGCAAGCCCACAGAAGCGGTCAAAAAGTCGTTCAGCGGACGCGACAAGCCGACGGTTATCCCCCGCCGACGCTCGTCGTACTGCTGCTCCAGATTCGGGTCAAGCTGCCCGCCGAAGAAGTTGGAGGTGAAGCGGTAGATGAGTTTGTTATATAGCGAGACGGACAGCGAGGTGCGATGCCGATCGAGATACGGCTCGGTGAAGAGGATCTCGATGCTGTTCCCGTTGCGTCCGCCGGTGCTCTGGAAGTTGAGACCGACAGTGCGCCCCGTGCCCTGAAAGTTTGTCTCGAAGACCTCCGCCAGCCCAATCAGCCGTCGGCGCGAGTCGATGGCGAAGCCGACATTCAACCTGCCCGTGGGACGCTCCCTGACGCGCAGGGTGAAGTCGATCACGCCCGGCGCCGCCAGCGAGTCTTCGGGGGTAATCTGGTCGAAGTAGCCCGTGTTATAGAGGCGGTTGATGTCGCGCTGGAAGCGCGTGGTGTTGAACAGCTCGCCGGGGCGGGTGCGCATCTCGCGCAGGATGACATTCGTGCGCGTTTTGGTGTTGCCTTCCACGCGGATTTGTCCGACGCGCAACTCGCTCAGCGCAATGGTTAGCACGCCGTTCTCGTAGTCGGGCGGGGTGTAGCCTTCGGGCAGCACCACATAGCCCGCGCGCTGATAGGCGTCGCGGATGGCGCGGATGTCCGACTCGGCGAAGTTGGTGTTGAACACGAAGCCGGGCTTGTTGCGTATCACTTCCAGCAGTTGCTCTGCGCTCAGCACCGTGTTGCCCGTGATGCGCACTTCGCGAATCAGCGGGTTCTCCACGACTTCGAACTCGACGCGCACGCCCGTCTCGGTCTGCTCGACGCGCGGGCGCACGGCGCTGAACAGTCCCATCCCCTCGATGACGCGGCGGTCGCTCTCCAGCGTCGCTTCGGCGAACGGCTCGCCGGGCTTGAGGCGCAGCGCGGTGATAATAGCGGTCTCCGAGATGTTGCGCAAGCCGCGCACGGCGACGCTCTCCACGCGCCGCTCCTGGGCGCACCCCAGCAGCACGCTCAAGCACAGTATTAAACCTGCCATCCCGTAGCGATAGGCGTTTCGTGTGAACATCAGCGTTCCTCCTCCTGAACATAGGGCGCGAGGCGCAGGCGCAGCCAGGCGCGGGCGCGCGCGAGGCGACTGCGCACCGCTTCCAGCGTAATCCCCAGCACCTCCGCCATCTCCTCGTAAGACATCTCTTCGTACTCGCGCAGCAGGATAATCTCGCGGTAGTCGGGCGGCATCTGCTGAATGAGCGCGCGCACCTTCTCGACTAGCTCCTGCTGCAGCAGATGCTCTTCGGGCGTCAGTCCCGTGTCGGGCGGGTCCCAGCCCGTTGGCTCGCCCTCGTCGGTGAACTCCAGCGCGGCAAGCTCCACCTCGCGTTTGCGGATGCGGGCGCGCTTTTCGAGGTGGTCGTTCGCCAGGTTCACCGCAATCCGATAGAGCCATGTGTAGGGCTGCGAGTCGCCCCGAAAGCGATGGAACGCGCGAAAGGCGCGGTAGAAGGTCTCCTGCGTCAGGTCTGCCGCGTCCTCAGGATCGTTCACCATCCGCAAGAGCAGGTTGTAGATGCGCCGCTCGTAGGTCGCCACGAGCGCTTCGAACTCGATCGATTCATCCATCCATCGCACTCTCGCAACCACGCCCTGCGAATTTAGACTCGTCAGGGCGACAGGCGTTTCGCAGGCAAGTATACCCCACTTTTCGTGCTAAAACCAGCGGCGCAGTTTGCGGGCGGTGATGATTTCGGTGTTCATGCCGACCCAGTGCAGGCTGCCCGCGTAGCGCCCGTGTTCCATCTTGATACAGCGATCCATAATTACGGTCAGCCCTGCCTGCTCCGCGCGCGCCGCCGCCTCGAGGTTCACAATGCGCAGCTGGAACCAGACGCACGGCGCGCCCTTCGCAATCGCCTGTTCCACAATCGCGGGGCACTCGTGCGCAGGGCGGAAAATGTCCACCACATCGACCGAATCGGGAATGCTCGCCACATCGGGGTAGCACCGCTCGCCCAGAATCGTCTCCGCGTTCGGGTTCACGGGGATACAGCGGTAGCCCTCCGCCTGCAGGTAGCTCATGACCATATGGCTCGCCTTGTAGGAGTCGGTCGACGCGCCGACAATCGCAATTGTGCGCGCTGTGCGCAACACGCGCCGAATCGTGTCGGGGTTCTGGTAGCGCGCCTGCAGCTCCGGCGGCAGGATGGTGTTCAGCCGAATCGCACATGCAAGGGTCTCCATAGGCTCACTCCTTATCGATGCCCCACAGGGCGCGATCGAGGTCCCACAGCAGGTCGTCCACCGTCTCCAGCCCGATGGAGAGGCGTATCATTTCGGGACCGATGCCCGCCATCTGCAGCTCTTCGTCGCTCAGTTGCTGGTGAGTGGTGGAGGCGGGATGAATCACGAGGCTGCGCACATCGCCCACATTTGCCAGGTGCGAGAAGAGTTGCAGCCCCTGAATGAAGCGTTTGCCTGCCTCGCGCGCGTCGATGCCTGCGGGCGGTTTAATTCCGAACGAGAAGACCGCGCCCGGTCCGAGAGGCGTGTATTTTTTCGCAAGCGCGTGGTGCGGATGGTCGGGCAGCCCCGCGTAGGCGACCCACGCCACGCGCGGATGCTCCGCCAGAAAGCGCGCGACGGCGTGCGCGTTGGCGACATGACGCTCCATGCGCACCGAGAGCGTCTCCAGCCCCTGTATCAGTAAGAAAGCGTTAAACGGCGACAGGCACGCGCCCACATCGCGCAGCGTCTCCGCGCGGAGTTTCATCAGGAAGCCGTAGTGCCCGAAGGTTTCGTAGAACTTCAGCCCGTGATACGCGCCCGACGGGGCGGCGATGGTCGGGAAATGGCTGTAGTCGAACTTGCCCGATTCGACCACCACGCCCGCGATGGAGTTGCCGTGCCCGCCGATGAATTTGGTGGCGGAATGCACTACAATCGTCGCGCCCCACTCAATCGGGCGGCACAGGTACGGCGTGGCGAAGGTGTTGTCCACAATCAGCGGGATGAGGCGCGCGTTCGCCAGTTGCGCCAGCCGCTCAATGTCCAGAATCGAGCCTTTCGGGTTGCCGACGGTCTCGCCGTACAGGGCGCGCGTGTTCGGGGTAATCGCGCGTTCCCACGCCTCGAAATCGCCCGGATCGACGAAGCGCACGGTCACGCCCATCTTCTGGAAGGTGTGCGTGAACTGGGTGGTCGTGCCGCCGTAGAGGTGCGCGGAGCTGACAATCTCGTCGCCGGGTTGCAGCAGCGTGTAGAAGGTCAGGAACTGCGCCGCCATGCCGCTGGCGGTCGCCACCGCGCCCGTGCCGCCCTCCAGACTGGCGATGCGCTCCTCGAACACGGCGGTGGTCGGGTTCATGATGCGCGTGTAGATGTTGCCGTACTGTTTGAGTTCGAACAGTTGCGCCGCGTGGTCGGGGTCGTCGAACACGAACGAGGTGGTCTGATAAATCGGCACGGCGCGCGCGCCTGTGTAGGGGTCGGGGATATGCCCCGCGTGTAGCATGCGCGTTTCAAAGCCGAATTGTCGCGGTTCTGCGCTCATGTCGGGCACAAGTGTACCTCACGGCGCAATCTGCACGGGGCAGCCAATCGGCAGGAGCATATAGAGCAGTTCGATATGCGCGTCGTCGACGGCGATGCAGCCGAGCGTCCAGTCGCGTCCTGCGCCGCCGCCGTGAATGCCAATCGCCCCGCCGAGCGGCGTGTCCCACGGCGGGCACTGCCCCGCGCGAATCGCCGACTCAATCGCCGCGCGTTGCGTTGTGTCAATCCGCCCCGCCCGATAGCCCGCCTGTGCGTCGAGGGCGTTCGGGTAGCTCAGCCCCAGAAACAGATAAAACCGACGACTGACATGCTTTTCACACACAGAGTAGTTGCCTTCAGGGGTCTTGCGGTCGCCTTCGCGTTGCTTGTGCCCTTTGGAGGCGCGGCTGAGCGCAATCGGAAACTCGGCGACGGGTTTGCCCCGCTCCAGCAAGATCAGGCGCCGCGCGCCCTTCTCGATGCGCAGGGCAGGCTGCTGCAGCGGATACGACAGCCCGCGCGCCGCGCAGAACGCGCGCGCCTGCGCCTCCAGCCGTCCCCAGTCGGGTTCAGGCGTCGGGCGCAGCCACACCCACGCGATGTACGCCAGCCCCACGAGCAGAATCAGCGCAACCCAGCGCGCGACACGCTTCACACCCACACTATACCCGCCGCCCGTCAGGTACAGTTTAGGGCGATGGCGCGCGCACGAGCGCAGTATGTGTGTACGGCGTGTGGCTACGCGACGCCGCGCTGGATGGGGCAGTGCCCAGAGTGCGGCGCGTGGAACACATTGCAGGAAGAGATGGTCGCCCCCACCCGTCCCGCGACGGTACGCGAGCGGGCGCGCGCCGCGCCAGCCACCCCTGCGCGAGCGCAACCGCTCGCCGCGATGCACGAGACCCCCGAAACGCGCCTGCCGACGGGCATCGACGAGTTCGATCGCGTGCTGGGCGGGGGCGTCGTGCCCGGTTCGCTAATTTTGCTCGGTGGGGAGCCGGGCATTGGCAAAAGCACGCTATTGCTGCAGGCGGCGCACGGACTGGCGCAGCACGGCGCGGTGCTGTACCTGACGGGCGAGGAGTCGCTGCGCCAGTTGCAGATGCGCGCCCGACGCCTGCACACGCTCAGCCCGAACCTGCACGCCGCCGCAACCGCCGAGCTGGAAGCCGCGCTCCAGCTGATTCAGACCGAGCCGCCCGTCGTCGCGGTCATCGACTCCGTGCAGACGCTCTACACCACCCAGATTGACAACCCGCCGGGCACGGTCGCGCAGGTGCGCGCGTGCGCCACTGCCCTGCAGCAAGTCGCCAAAGAGCAGGAGGTCGCGCTGTTCCTGATCGGGCATGTCACCAAAGAGGGCGCGATTGCGGGTCCTAAAGTGCTGGAGCATCTGGTGGATGTGGTGCTGTATTTCGAGGGCGACCCGCAGGGGCTATTTCGGGTCTTGCGGGCGAGCAAGAACCGCTTCGGGGCGACGGACGAGGTGGGCGTGTTCGATATGCAGGCGGAGGGGCTTGTGCCCGTGCCGAACCCGTCGGAACGGCTGCTGGCGGAGCGGGCGAGCGATGCGCCGGGTTCGGTGGTGTTCCCGCTGCTGGAGGGCAGCCGCGCGATGCTGGTGGAGGTTCAGGCGCTGACCACGCCGTCGTTTCTGAACACGCCGCGCCGGGTGATTACGGGGCTGAGCTACGAGCGGGTGAGCCTCGTGCTGGCGGTGATGGAGAAGCGGCTGGGCTTTCGGATGCTTTCGCATGATGTGTTTGTGAACGCGGCGGGCGGCGTGCGCGTGTATGAGCCTGCCGCGGATCTGGCGGTGCTGGTCGCCGTCGCGTCGGCGATGCGCAACCGTCCGTTGCGTCCTGACCTGGTGGTGTTCGGCGAGGTGGGTCTTGGCGGCGAGGTGCGCGGTGTGCCCCGTCTGGAGGCGCGGCTGCACGAGGCGGCGCGGCTGGGCTTCCGCCACGCGATTGTGCCCCGCAGCAACCTGCAGCGCCCGCACGAGCGATTGCCGCTCACCGCGCTGCCCGCGCGCACAGTGCAGGAAGCGGTCGGACTTGCGCTCGGCGACGCGCGCGCCCCGCGTACCGAAGAGGACGCCGACGAATCGCCCTTCGAGTGAGCGTCGCTCACCGCATGCCCATGTTTCCTTCCAAGTCGCCCATCATGCGTGGGGGCGGCGCGCCGTTGGTGGTCGGCTCGTAGAGGTGAACCTCCGTGCCGAAGCGCGGCTTGGCAAACGGCAGGTGCGTGCTGCCCCGCGCCAGAATGTGCTGGTAGTTCGCGCTGTCGCCCTCATACGGCGCGCCGTGATTCCAGGGCACCCACGAGCGCGCGTTGCAGTAATGGTTCACAAACGCCCGACGCCAGCGATCCGAAGTTCGATTGGGATACGAGCGGTGCAGAATATGCCCATCGAAAAACAGCACATCGCCTGGCGCCAGCGGCACGGGAATCGGCGGCGGGTACTTGCGCACGATGTGCGTGAGGGTGTTCACCTCGTCGTCTAAGTGGCTCACATTCTGCACCTCGTGCAGGTCGTCAAACGCGTTCACCGCCTGCACATGGGCGTAGGGAATCGCGTCGGGCGGGTAGATGGGTTCACAGTGCGAGCCGGGCACCACCCACAGGCAGCCGTTCTCCTCGTCGGCAGGCTCCAGCGCCAGCCACGCGCCAATTAGCGTGTCGGGGTAGGTGGTGATGTAGCACGAGTCCTGATGCCAGCCCTGTCCGCCTGTGCCCGGCGGGTTGTGGAACAGCATCGTCTGCAGCGCCAGCACATCGGGTCCGACCAACGCCTCCAGCACATCGAGGATGCGCGGGTGCAGCAGCCCCCACTCGGCGGTGGCGTCGACGCGATGGAGCTGATGCACGCGCGATGGGTTCGGCGACCAAGTGCCCTCGCGCTGGGTCTGGTGTTCCCACTGCTCCACCGCCCAATCGTGCAGACGGGCGACATCTTCGGGCGATACCAGATTGCGCACAATCAGGTAGCCCTCGCAGCGATAGTGAATGTATTCGTCCACCCTGACCCTGTAGCGGTCGGCGCGCTCCACAGCTTTCGGAAGGTACGCCATAGTATGCGAATTATAGCCCAATTGCTATCGCGACGGGTACACTTGGGGTGGTGATTACGCTCTCCAACGGCGAACGGATAGAGTTTCTGACGGGCAGCGGCGCGCTGGGGTTCGATGGGCGCGGCTGGTGGTGGGAGTATCCCCTGCGCTGGGTGGGGCTGCTGAACCCGCACGAGTTCACGATTGTGGTCAAGACGCTCACGCTGCGCCCGCGCGCGGGCAACCTGCGCTGGTACGCCCCGTGGCGCTGCGTGCGCCTGATTCGCGGCGGCACTGTCAACGCCGTCGGGCTGACCAACCCCGGTATTGACTGGTGGATTCGCGCCTGCTACCCGCGCATGCGTCGGATGAGGCTGCAGACCATTGTGTCCGTGTTCCCCGAAAGCGTCGAGGAGGCGCGGGCGTTCGCCGACAAACTGCGCGGGCTGCAGATTACGGGCGTGGAGTTGAACGCCTCCTGCCCGAATGTGGCGCACTGCGAGTCGGATG
Source organism: Armatimonadota bacterium (assembly GCA_037442365.1). Lineage (GTDB taxonomy): Bacteria > Armatimonadota > Fimbriimonadia > Fimbriimonadales > GBS-DC > GBS-DC. Next base: position 21,482 of record JBBIQK010000014.1, read on the forward strand.
CGGTTGCGCATGTGCGCGCCGTTGCCGAATCCGTGCGTGCGGCGGGGCATCCGCTGATTGTCAAGGTTGGCTACGACCAGCCCTATGTGGCGATTGCGCAGGCGGTGGAGGGGATTGCCGACGCGATACACGCGATTAACGCCGCGCCGTGGCGGATGGTGTTCGGCGAGCGTCCGTCGCCGCTGGCTCGATTGGGCGGGGGCGGCGTGTCGGGCGAGCCGCTGCGCCCCCTCGTGCGCGAGGCGGTGCAGCAACTGCACGCGCACACGCGCCTGCCGATTATCGCGGGCGGCGGCATTTACACCCTGCAGGATATTCAGGACCTCTGGGCGCTGGGCGCGCGGGCGTTCAGCATCGGCACGCTCTTTCTGCGCGCGCCATGGCAGCCCAACCGCCTCGTGCGGGCATGGCGCGCTCGTCAGCGCGACTCGAGTGAGCGCGTAGGGGCGCCGCTTTGATCCTTCGGCAACTGGCATTAAGAGAAAGCAGCCTCCTGAGATCAGGAGGCTGCTTTGTTTACAGGGTTGTGAAGCGGCTTAGAACTTCACGCTGAGCGTGGTGGCAGCCACCGCGCCGCTGTTCTTGCCCGGCGCCGGACCGCCGCTGAACCCAGCGACGCCTTTACCGTCGGTGTCGAGGATCTGGTACAGCACATTCAGCGCGGCGTTCTCGCCGAGGTTGTAGCCGACGCCAAGCGTGAAGTAGTTCCACACAGGCTTCGGCGAACCCGCAATCGAGCCGAGTTTCCAGAACACGCCTTCGTAGTTGAGCGACACATTCCAACGCTCGGACAGGCGGTAATCCACACCTGCCAGCACCTGAATGGCTTCGTCGCTCGTGCCGTAGCCACTGGCGACTCGGCCGGTACCCTCCAGGAAGGTACCTGTGAGGTTGACCTTCAGGTCTTCCGAGGCGGTGTAGTTCACGCCCGCGTAGAAGCCGCGCAGGTCGGACGGGTTGTAAAGGTAGCCGATGCGTCCCCAGCTGCCCGGCGTCGCGAAGTACGGGCGCACCTCGCGATAGCCTGCCGTAACGCCCAGGTTCTCGCTGAAGTTGTAGCCGATGTTGGCGTCCAGCGCCCAGTTCTCGCTATCCAGCACATTGCTCGTGTCGTTCATGAAGTTGCTCTGCGCGTACTCGACGCCGATGTTGAACCCGGCGAACTTCGCCTTCACATCTGCGCCGAACACATCCACACGGTCGATGTTCGCAGCAACAACGCCCGAGGGCGCAAAGGTGAAGCTCTGCGCCGCGCCGATACCCGCCGCGTAGTAGGTCGCACCGATGGTCAGGTTGGTGTCCTCGCCGCGGATGGCGTCAAACTCCAGGCGTGCGCCCGCCATCTGCTCCATCGAAGCGGAGGTGGTCGAGTTGTGATTCTGGAAGTTCAGCGTGTTGAACACGCCGTTGTTCGACTGCTGGTTCACCTGCGCCGCCCAGAGGTTCAGGCGGAAGGTGTCGAAGTCGAAGTCCACCGCGCCGCCGTCGATGCGGAACGCGCCATCGCTGTAGCGATCGAAGTTGAGGTAGTAGTCAGGCTTGATGCGCTGCAGGGTGAACGGCGTAATCTTCGCCGGGTAGCGACCGACGGTCACATTCACCTTCGCGCCGAACAGGTCAATCGGCGCCTTCACAAACGCTTCCCAGATTACGATGTCGGTGTTGCCGACGGTGTAGGGAGCGCCGAACGAGGTGAACGCCGACTTACCCGAGCCGCCCACATAGGGCAGGTAGTTGCCCAGAATGAAGGTAGCGGAGCCGGTGACCTCGTCGTTAATCTGCCCGCTGAAGGTCAGTCCCAGCTCGTGCGTGACGGCAATCGACTCCAGCAGTTTGCCCGAGCCGAGGGTCGTGCGGTTGAAGGTGTAGACATCCTTGCCGTCGATGCTGTGCGCGCCGTAGACGCCGAAGGTCAGGTCGCCGCTCATTGTGAACTTGTCTTCCTTACCCTCGAGCGCTTCCACACGGGCGCGCAGCGACGCGAAGTCGCGCTTCAGCGTTTCGACATCGACGCCCAGCCCTGCCAGCTCCTGCTGGAAGGTCTGCGCCAGTCGCTGCAGGGTCTGAATCGCCTCGTTGAGGCGCTGCATCTCCTGCACCTGGTTGCGCAGTTCGTTAATCTGGTTCTGGAGCTGGGTGGTATCGGGAGGCGTTTGCTGCCCGCCGCCACTGGGGCGGTTCGCCAGCTCGGCGATGCGTCGGTCGAGTGCGCGGAGTCGCTCGTCGATGTTGCGGTAGGCGCGCGCAATCGCCTGCGCAAACTCAGCACGGGTCATGGTGCGGTTCGGGCGGAAGGTGCCATCGGGATAGCCCTCGATGATGCCCAGCTGCACCAGCTGCTCAATCGACTGATACGCCCAGTGCCCAGGCGGGACATCCCGCATCTGAGCGAAGGTCAAGCCCGTAATCAGGCTCAGACCAGCCACACTGATGAGTAAACGCTTCATAGAAGCATCCTCCTCCATGAGTTTTAGATTGGAAGGATTCTCAGGGCGCTTGGGAAAGGACGCATTCAGCCGTTCCGAGGTTTCCTGAAGCGCATTCCCTTGCGCACGCCGAATCTCCTTCTGCAAGTATATTACCCAATTGCGTGCAAAAAAGTCAAGGGGTTGCCTCGATCATCAGCGCCTGTGCAATTGCGCCTGCCAGTCGTGCATTTGCCTGAAGCAGCGCGCGGTTGACCGCGAGCGTGCGCCCGTCGCTGAGCTGCGCCAGCCGCGCCAGCAGCCACGGGGTGGTCGCCGCGCCTGACACGCCCGCCGCCGCGCACTCGTGCGTGGCTTGCTCAATCAGCGCGTCCAGCTCGGCGCGCGGGAGCGCGTACTCGGCGGGCGGGGGCTGCACGACCAGCATCGCCGTTCCCAGCGTGCGGTGCGCCTGCCATAGCCCAATCAGCGCGTCCACATCGCCGACCGTCGCATCGACCCGCAGCCCCGTATGCGCCGTGTAAAAGCCTGGCAGCTCGTCCGTCTGGTAGCCGACAATCGGTACGCCGTGGGTCTCGAGCCATTCGCGCGTGGCGGGCAAATCCAGAATCGCCTTCGCGCCCGAACAGACAATCAGCATCGGCGTGCGCGCCAGCACGGGCAAATCGCCGCTGAGGTCGCGCCCGTCGCGATGCACGCCGCCGATCCCGCCCGTCGCCATCACCTCGATTCCCGCCCTATGCGCCAGATAGACCGTCGCGGCGACCGTCGTGCCCCCGGTCAGCCGCATGGCGCGCGCGATGCCCAGATTGTGCAGCGCGATTTTGGACGGCGCGGGGTACTCCGCCAGCCAGTCCAGTTCGGCGTCGCTGATACCGACGCACGGCGCGCCGTTCAGCACGGCGAAGATACGCGGCGTCGCGCCCGATTCACGCACGGCGTGCGCCATCGCGCGCGCGGCTTCCCGATTCTGCGGGCGGGGTAGACCGTGCGTGATGACCGCCGACTCCAGCGCGACACACGCTTCCCTGCGCAGTTCCATCGCCCAGAGGATACCCCGCACGCCGTTTCCAAAAGCAGGAATTCGGGCAGGTGCGCATATTAATAGGGCATTATGGCGCGGTTCCCTTACGGCGCATCGGCGGGCGTGATGGCGGGGCTGGCGCTCGCCAGCGGCGCGTATCTCGCGGCGCGACGTGGACAGCAATCGCGCAGCGATCTGCGCCTGTGGACCTTCGCCAAGCCGCACGGCGACGCCTACCTCAAGATGCTGCCCGACTTCCTGCGTCGGCATCCGGGCGTGTCGGTGGACATTCAGATTGTGGCGGGCGAGGCGGTCACCTCGCGCCTGCAGGCGGCGTTCTGGTCGAACCTCGATGTGCCCGACCTCGCGGAGGTGGAAATCAGCTGGGCGGGCAGCTTCTTTCGCGGCAGGCTGGAGAGCATCGGTTTTCGCGACCTGACCGAGCGCGTGCATCGGACGGGACTGTGGGAGCGGGTGGTGCAGGCGCGGTTCGCTCCCTACACCACGCGCGGGCGTATCTTCGGCATCCCGCACGATGTGCATCCCGTGATGCTGGCGTATCGGCGCGACCTGGTGGAAAAACTCGGCATCGATGTGGACGCGCTGCGCACATGGGACGAGTTCGTGGAGGTGGGCAGGCGCGTCACGATTCCGGGCAAGCGATTTATGATGGAGTTGCCGCCTGAAGGGTTGTCGGTGCTGGAGGCGATGCTGTTCCAGCGGGACGGCGGCTACTTCGACGCGCAGGGCAACTGCACGCTGGACAACGAGATTGCCATCGAGACGATGCGCTACTATGCGCCGCTGGTGGCGGGCAAGGGGCGTATCGGCAACGACCTCGGCGGCGGACAGATTTTCACCCGCGCGCTGGAGGACGGCTACTACCTGTTTATGGTCGCCCCCGACTGGCGCACGAAGACCATCGAGCAAGATGTGCCCAAAGTGGGAGGGCGGATGGCGCTGGCGCCGCTGCCTGCCTTCACGCCCGGCGGACGGCGCACCAGCACATGGGGCGGCACGATGATTGGCATCACGAAACGCTGCGCCGACCCCGACCTCGCGTGGGAACTGATGATGCATTTCTACTTCAACAAAGAGGCGCTGGCGGAGCAGTTCCGCAACACGAATATCCTGCCGCCCGCGCGCGATTTGTGGGACCATCCCGCCTACGACGAGCCGCGCCCGTTCTGGAGCAATCAGCCGCTGGGCAGGCTGTTTGCGAACCTTGCGCCGCAGACCCCGCCGCAATACACCAGCCCCTACATCGGGCTGGCGAAGGCGAAGCTGAGCGAGGCGCTGATTGCCTGCGTGCGTTATTACGACCGCTACGGCGCGCGGGGCTTCGACGGCTTTGTGCGCCAGCAGATGGCGCGCGCCGCCGCCGAAGTGCGCCGCCAGATGCGCCGCAACCCGTACCTCCATGAAAACGCCTGACGCCCTCACGCACGAGACGACCGCCCGCCCCGCGACGCGCCGACGCCGCCCACCGCGACGCGACAAACTCGCGCCCTACCTGTTCGTCGCGCCGTTCCTGATTCTGTTTCTGGTGTTCGGCGCGTACCCGCTCATCAAAAGCGTCGTGCTGGCGTTCTACATCACCAGCGGTCCGCGCGACCAGGTGTTCGTCGGGCTGGAGAATTTCCGATTCCTGCTCACCGACCCCGACTTCTGGAAGGCGGTGCGCAACACGGTGGTCTATACCCTCTGGTCGATGGCGTTGCAAATCCCGCTTGCGCTGGGGCTGGCGATTCTGCTTAACTCGCGCTGGGTCAAAGGGCGCGAGTTCTTTCGACTGGCGTTTTTCTCGCCTAATCTGGTGGGACAGGTGTTCGTGGGCGTGCTGTTCAGCGTGCTGTTTGTGCCCCAATACGGGCTGGTGAACCGATTTTTGCATGCGACGGTGGGCGCGCCGCTGGACACCCGCTGGCTGAGCGAGCCGAGCCTGATTATGCCCGCGCTGGTGCTGACCAGCCTGTGGATGTATGTCGGGATGCATATGGTCTACTTTCTGGCGGGGCTGCAGACGGTGGAGCGCGAGCTATACGAAGCGGCGCAGCTGGATGGCGCAGGCAGCTGGGGGCAGTTCTGGCATGTCACGCTGCCGGGCATCCGCCATGTGCTGATTTTCGTGGTGATTATCAGCACGATTGGCTCGTTCCAGCTGTTCGAGTTGCCGTGGGTGATGTTGGGGCGGTCGCCCGGTCCCGACGGCGCAGGGCTGACCATCGTGATGTACCTGTATATCAACGGCTATGTGTCGGGCGATCTGGGCTATGCGTCGGCAGTGGGCTGGACGCTGGCGCTGGGGCTGCTGGTAGTGAGCCTGTTGCAGTTGCGCCTCAGCGGCGCACTGCGAAACTGAACGGGCTACCCATCGCTCGGATAGAGCGCAATCACGAACTCGCCGCGCGGCGCAGTCGCCCCCCAGTGGGCAATCGCTGCGCTCAGCGTCCCGCGAAACACCTCCTCGAACTGTTTGGTTAACTCCCGCCCGACGACGACCGTGCAGTCGCCCAGCGCGTCGTAAGCCGCCTGGAGCGTTGCGAGCAGACGATGAGGCGACTCGAAAAACACAACGGGCGCGTTGGCGTCGCGCAGCGACTCGGAAAAGCGTTGCCGTGCGCCTGCCTTGCGCGGTGGGAACCCCTCGAAGCGGAACCGATGCGCGGGCAGTCCCGACACGGAGAGCAGCGCGGTCAGCGCGCTGGCGCCGGGAATGGGCGCGACGCGCACGCCCGCCGCATGCGCCGCCTCGACCAGCGCGCCGCCCGGGTCGGAAATGCCCGGCGTGCCCGCATCCGTCACCAGCGCAATCGACTCGCCCTGCAAGAGGCGACGCACCAGCTGCTCGATGCGCCCCGCGCCTGAGTGCTGATGGAAGCTCACCAGCGGCGTCTGGACGCCGTAATGCAGGAGCAGCTTTTTCGTGTGGCGCGTGTCTTCGGCGGCGATGAGGTCGACGCTCTTCAGCGTCTCCAGCGCGCGCAGGGTAATGTCCCCCAGATTGCCAATCGGCGTGGCGACCACACAGAGTACGCCTGCCATCGGGCTACTCCTCGCGTTTCAGGAGCAGTTTGTGGCGCAGGTCGCTCAGGCGCGCGTAGCGCAGGAAGGCGCGTCCGATTTCAGCGTACATTTTCGCCCGCGCCAGCACGCCGCGCACCCACCCGAGCTTCTCCTCTTTCATCGTGTGCGTGACGCCCTCAATCACCACCATCGAGACGGGGTAGCGCCGCCTGCGAAAATGCAGCGTGAGCGCAATCTCGACCCCGGAGCGCGTGCGCTCGATGCCCGGAATCTCGGTGAACAGTTCGCGCAGCATCGCGCGTTGCCCACTGATGTAGGGCACCAGCACCTGCGCCATATCGGTGCTGAGCCGCCCGCCTCGAAACACCCCGACCGACATCGCCGCTTCACCCTCCAGCACGGGACGCAGGATACGCGCCACATGGTCGGGTTTCAGCCCGATGAGGTCGGCGTCGAAAAAGATAATCACATCGGCGTCGGTGGCGGTCGCGCCGGCGAACATCGCGCCGCCCTTGCCCCGATTCACAGGCAGGTTAATCACGCGCAGCAGGGGCGCACTGGCGGGCGACGCCAGCTGCGCTGCGACTTCGGCGGTATTGTCCGCGCTGCCGTCGTTGACCACGAGGATTTCGTGCAGGCAGGGGCACTGCTGAAGCACCTGCAGCACGCCCGCGATGCGCGTCGCTTCGTTGTAGGCGGGCACGATGGCGGCGACTTTCACTGCGTCGCCTCCCGCGCCGGTTGCCCCGTGATGCGCTGGATGTGTTTGCGCACCTCCGCCGCGCGCCGATCCGAGAACGGGTGCGTGCGCAGGTTCGTCTCTACCCAGCGGTTGCCGATTTTCTCCTCGCGCTGGAGCATCTCCAGAAAGCGCAGGATACCATGCGGGTCGTAGCCCGCTTTGTAGGTGTATTCGACGGCGAGCCGATCGGCTTCGTATTCGTGCTGGCGGCTGTAGCGCAGTTGCATCAGCGCGTCGGCGATTTCGGCGGCGTCGCGCACGCTGCCGCGCGTCGCCAGGCTAATCACAATTCCCCGCCAGAGTCCCTCTGTGTATTGCTTGTTCGCGTGGCGGCGGTTCACATGCGCCATCTCGTGCGCCAGCACGCCCGCCAGCATATCCTCGTCGTCGCCGATCTTATCCATCAGTCCCCGAAACACATAAATCGGTCCCCCCGGCAGCGCGAAGGCGTTAATCTCCTCGCTGTCCAGCACCTTGAAGGAGAACTTGAAATCCTTGTCGCCTGCGACGGCGACCAGCCGCTGCCCGATTGTCTGCACGCGCTGCTGCACGGCGGGGTCGGGGTCCAGTTTGTACGCCTTCTCGACCTCTGCCGCGACCTGCTGCCCGATGCGCACCTCCTCTTTCTTGCTCCATGTCGTGCCGCGGCAGCCCGTCAGTGCGACCATCACCCCCAGCAACAGCAATCCCAGCAGTCCCCTGCGTACCGTGTCCTGCTTCATCATACGCCTCCTGCGCCGCTATTATACCCATGGGACGCGCGAGGCGGGGGTATACTATCATCGATGACCGATTTGCGCACACTCAGCGAGACGATTCAGGAGGCTCGCCGTCGCTTGAAGGCGATTGGCGAGCATCTTTGACCTCGCTCGCCTGAAGTCGGAGATGGAACGCCTGCAGCGCGCGAGCGAGGCGCCTGAGTTCTGGGCGAACCCCGCCGAAGCGCAGGCAACGATGCAACAGCTCGCGCGCCTGCGCACGCGCGTTGAGCCTGTGGAGCGCCTGAACGCGCAGGTCGACGAGCTGCGCGAGTGGCTCAGCCTGCTGGAGATGGAGTACGACGAGCGCACGGCAGAAGAGGTCGCCGCACAGGTCGCCCTCCTGCAGCAGGAAGTCGAACAGCTCGACCTGCTGACCCTGCTCAGCGGCGAGTACGACGCGAATAACGCGATTCTGGAGATTAACTCAGGCGCGGGGGGCACCGAAGCGTGCGACTGGGCGGCGATGCTGCTGCGCATGTACCTGCGCTGGGCGCAGCGGCGGGGCTTCCGCGCCGAAATCGTCGACGAGTCGCCTGGCGCGATAACCGGCTACTCCAGCGTCGGCGTGCTGATTGAAGGCGAGTACGCCTACGGACTGCTCAAATCCGAACACGGTGTGCATCGCCTCGTGCGAATCTCGCCGTTCGACGCCAACAAGCGACGCCATACCTCCTTCGTGCTGGTGGAGGTGATGCCGCAGGTCGAACAGAGCGAGTACCAGCTCAAGCCCGAAGAGGTGAAAATAGAGACCTTCCGCGCGGGCGGACACGGCGGACAGCATGTGAACAAGACCGAGTCCGCCATCCGCGCGACGCATATCCCGACGGGCATCACCGCCTCGTGCCAGAACGAACGCTCGCAGCACCAGAACAAAGAGGTCGCGCTCAAAGTGCTGGCGGCGCGCGTGGCGGAATACTACCGCCGTCAGGAAGAGCAAAAGATGCGCCAGCTCAAGGGCGAGGTCGCCCCTGCAGAATGGGGACACCAAATCCGAAGCTATGTCTTACAACCCTACACGCTGGTCAAAGACCATCGCACCGATTACGAGACGGGCAATGTGCAGGCGGTGCTGGAGGGTGAAATAGATGGCTTCATAGAAGCGTATTTAAGGTGGAATGCTTCGAAGCGTTCCGCCGTCGAAGCAAGTACGGAGTGATGCGATGCAACTGACTCGATGGATTCTGGGATGGGTGTTGCTGGCGCTGGCGATGGGCTGGAGCCAGGTCGGTCTGTCGCAGGGGGAGACGCTGGCGAGTGTGGGCGAGCGTTCGAACCCCGTCGCGCAGACGATTGTGGAGGCGATGCGCTCGGCGACGGGCGCGGAGATGGCGCTGCTCGGCGCGGCGTTTTTCAACGAGTCGGCGTTTGTGCCTGCAACGGGCTTCACGGCGGACGAGCTGATCAAGTCGCTCGCGCACCCGGACGATGAGGTGGTGGTGCTGAGCCTGCGCGGGGAGCAGATTCTGCAGGCGCTGGAGCGTGCGCTGGAGCTGTATCCGCAGAAGAACAACGCCTTCCTGCAACTTGCTGGGGTGGAGGTGCGCTTCAACGCGAAGGCGGAGCCGGGCAAGCGCATCGTGAGCGTGCTGATTGGGGGCGCGAAGCTGGAGCCAGAGCGCGTCTACCGGGTTGCGACGACCGCGCCGATGGCGCGCGGCGCGCTGGGCTACTTCCGGGTCTGGAGCCGCGACCAGATTACCCAGAGCACGGGGCGCACCGTCGCCGAAGTGGTTCAGGAGTACCTCAAGTGGCAGCGCTCGCTGCTCAGCCAGCCTGCGTGGGTAGCGCAGTAGCTATTCGCCGAGCCGTTCGCCGACCTGCGGGCGGTAGCCGTTGACGAACGCGCGAATCGCCATCCGTGGGCGGCTTTCGGGCTGCACTTCCAGCAGGCGAAGTGCGCCCTCGCCGCAGGCGACCCGCACTTCGTCAGGCGTGCAGGCGAGAATCGTTCCGGGTGCGGCGTCCGGGGCGCCGGGCGCAATCTCCGCTTTCCACAGCTTGAGCGTTTTGCCCCGCCAGAGGGTGAACGCGCCGGGCTTGGGCGAGAACGCCCGTATGCGGTTGCGACACCGCTCGGCAGGCTCCTCCCAGTGGAGGCGCGTGTCCTCTTTCGTGATGAGCGGCGCGTAGGTGGCGGCGCCGTGGTCCTGCGGCGTGCGCATGAGAGTTCCTGCCCGCAGGCGCTCCAACCCCTCCAGCAGCAGCGTCGCCGCGCGTTGCGACAGGCGCGCCTCCAGAGACCCGTAGTCGTCGTCGGGGTGGATGGGTTCGACTGCCTGCAAATAGATGTCGCCTGCGTCCATCTCGGCGACCATCTCCATCAGCGTCACGCCCGTCTCGTGTTCGCCGTTCAGCAGCGCGTACTGGATGGGCGACGCGCCGCGATACTTCGGCAGCAGCGAGCCGTGCAGGTTCCAGTTGCCCAGTGGGGCAATCTCCAGCGCCGCCTGCGGCAGAATCTTGCCGTAGGATGCCAGCACAATCAGGTCGGGCGCGAGCGCGCGCAGCTGCTCCAGAAACTCCGGGGCGCGGGCGCGTGCAGGGGTCAATACGGGCAGCCCCAGCGATTCGGCAAGCGCGTGGACGGGGGTCTGTTGCAGGCGCATGCCGCGTCCCGCAGGTTTGGGCGGCTGGCTCACGACGGCAAGGATGGGATAGCCCGCACGGTGCAACTGCTCCAGCGGGGGCGCTGCGAACGCGCCCGACCCGAAGTAGACGATGCGCGGCAGGCTCAGACGCTCTCCTCCTCGTTCTCCCTGCTGGGATGCTCCCAGCGCAGCGTTTCGCGAATGGCGCGATCGATAAACAGCACGCCATCCAGGTGGTCTACCTCGTGCAGGGCGATTCGCGCGGGGTCGTCCTCGAGGTGCAGGCGGATGGGCTTGCCGTGCCGATTAATCCCACGCAACACAATCTCTTTGGGGCGTTTCACATCGCCGAACAGTTGCGGGATGCTCAAACAGCCCTCCAGCCCCGTCTGCTCGCCGTAGCGCTCCAGCACCTGCGGGTTCAGAATCACGCGCGGTTTCTGGTCGGGCGGGGCAATGATAATCAGGCGGATGGGCGCGCCGACCTGCGGCGCCGCCAGCCCGATACCGCGTGCGCGTTTCATCACACGCATCATGTGTTCAATCAGATCATCCAGATCGGGCGTGATGCGCTGGATGGGTCTGGCGACTTTGCGCAACAGCGGGTCGGGATACTTCACAACCCCGTCGTTCTGCTCAAAATAGACCCGGAATTCGTCTGGTATCAGGATATCGATGGGCTTCATCGGTCAAACAGATTATACCTGTTGCCGATTCGGCGCTGGGGAAGGAGAGACTGCGCCAACCTGAGTGTCTTTGCATTAGATTCTTAACCGCGCCGCTCTTGGAACGGTATGCGCCGCGTCCAATGCCTTTTGGAGTGCTGAAGCGGGAGCTTCAGCATGCGCAGAAGCTCTGGTTTCGCACTCCACACAAGCGGCGTTTGAGGCGCGTGTCGCGAACATAGCGCAAAGACACTTAGCGGAGCATGCGACGTGAGTCGACCACATGCACGGGCGCAATCCTGACCAGAGAATGCAAGTCCCCATCAGGTATACTCTGCCGCTTATGACGCTTGCGGATTTTGGCTGGGCGATTGTGCGTATCGCCATCATGCTGGGCTTTCTGCTGAGCGTGCTGCCCGTAGTTATCTGGCTGGAGCGGCGCGCGCTGGCATGGTTCCAGAATCGTGTGGGACCGAATCGCCAGGGACCGTTCGGGCTGCTGCAGCCGGTGGCGGACGCCGCAAAGCTCTTTTTCAAAGAGGAGATTGTGCCTGCGAGCGCGGATCGGTTCATCTGGGCGCTTGCGCCCGCGCTGTCGCTGTTCCCGGCGCTGGTCGCGGCGGCGACGATCCCGTGGGGACCGAACCGCCTGCTGACCCCGGTGGCGGATGTGGATATTGGCATCCTCTATTTTCTGGCGATGTCGTCGCTGGCGGCGTATGGGGTGTTGCTGGCGGGCTGGTCGTCGAACAATAAGTATTCGCTGCTGGGCGGACTGCGCTCGTCGGCGCAGGTGATTAGCTACGAGCTGGGGATGGGTCTGGCGTTGGCGACGGCGGTGCTGGCGGCGGGCAGCTTCCGCATGACCAGTATCGTGGAGATGCAGGCGCAGCCGCTGTGGGACATGGTTCCGTTGCTGCACAACTGGCTGATTTTCACGCCGTGGGGCTTGATTGGCGGCGCGCTCTTTTTCGTGTGCATGCTCGCCGAAACCAACCGTGCGCCGTTCGACCTGCCCGAAGCCGAAAGCGAACTCGTGGCGGGCTACCAGACCGAATACAGCAGCATGAAGTTCGCCGCGTTTTTCATGGGCGAGTATATCGCGATTTTGGCGATTTGCGGGATTATGACGACCTGTTTTCTGGGCGGCTACCTTGCGCCGATTAACTGGTCGCCGATTCAGGCGCTGGGCGAGAGCGGCGGTTTCTGGGGCGTGCTGGCGACGCTCACGGGCGCGCTCATGCCCCCGCTGTGGTTCGTGCTGAAGCTGTTCGGGCTGTTTTTCAGCTTCCTGTGGATACGCGCAACGCTGCTGCGCCTGCGCTACGACCAGCTGATGAACATCGGCTGGCGGTTCCTGATTCCTGTGGGGCTGGTGAACCTCGCGCTGTTGACGGTGTACACAATCTGGGGCTGGGTTCCCTCGCTGATTGGCTACGCGGGTGCGCTGGCGGTCTACTTCCTCGTGTCTGGCATGCGCCGCCCCGAACAGCGCACGGTCGAGTTGCTGGCGGAGGCGCAGCCCTACCGTCCGAAGGAGGCGCGCAGTGGCTGAGCGAATTCTGTTTTTCGTGCTGGCGCTTGTGGCGATTGTGTCGGCGGGCGGCGTGGTGTTCTCGCGCAACCCCGTGCGGAGCGCGCTGCTGCTGGTGCTGAACTTCTTCACGCTCGCGCTGATTTACTTCTCGCTGTCGGCGCAGTTCATCGGCGCGTTGCAGGTGATTGTGTACGCGGGCGCAATTATGGTGCTGTTTCTGTTCGTGATTATGCTGCTCAATCTCGGCTCGCCCGAAGCGGTGATGCAGGAGCGCGAGCTGAAGCGCCCGCTGGCGTATCTGGTGGGGTTCGGCATTCTGGCGACGCTGGTTGGGCAGGCGTTCGCCCTGATGCTGCCGATGACGCCGCAGCCGCCGTCGGATGTGGGCACGGCGAAGGTGATTGGGCAGGCGCTTTTCACGCAGTGGGCGTACCCGCTGCTGTTGATGGGCGCGCTGCTCACGGTCGGCGTGATTGGCTCGATTTTGCTTGCGCGAAGGAGGGTTTCGTAGCATGGACGCGGTTCCGTTGAACGCCTACCTGGTGCTATCAGCGTTTCTGTTCACGATGGGCGCGATTGGTGTGGTGGTCAAGCGCAACCCCATCGTGATGTTCATGTGCATCGAGCTGATGCTGAACGCGGCGAATCTGGCGTTTGTGGCGTTCGCGCGGTATCAGACCGACCTGCTGGCGCAGGTGTCGGGGCATATTTTTGTGCTGTTCGTGTTTGGCGTGGCGGCGGCGGAGGTCGCTGTCGGGCTGGGCATCATCACAGTTATTTTCCGCCTGCGCGAGAGCATCGATGTGGACGAAGTGAGCCTGCTACGCGGATGAGGGCAGCCGCTCGTTCAGAAACGCCCGTGCCCAAGCATCCGCCTGCAGCGCGTTTTCGAGCGTCGCGGGCTGGAGCGTGTGCGCCGCCATCGCATTCTCGACCAGACGCACGATGTCCGTGAACCGTATCTGTCGCTTCAGGAACGCCCGCACGGCGACCTCGTTGGCGGCGTTCAACACGGTGGGCATTGTGCCGCCTGCGCGCGCCGCCGCATACGCCAGCTCCAGACACGGATAGCGCGCAGGGTCGGGCGTCTCGAAGGTAAGTTGCCCAATCTGTTCCAGCCGCAGACGCGGGAGCGCGCTACCGGCGCGTTCGGGATAGAGCAGCGCGTACTGGATGGGCAGGCGCATATCGGGCAGGCTGAGCTGCGCCACGACCGAGCCGTCCACAAACGCTGCCAGCGCATGCACGATGCTCTGTGGGTGAATCAGCGCCTCCACCTGCTCCAGCCGCAAGCCGAACAGGTGCATCGCCTCGATGACCTCCAGCCCCTTGTTCATCATGGTGGCGGAGTCGATGGTGATTTTCGCGCCCATGTCCCAGTTGGGATGTTTGAGGGCTTCCTCGACGGTGATGGCGTCGAAGGTGTGCAGGGGGCGCGTGCGGAACGGACCGCCCGACGCAGTGAGGATGAGCCGTTCGACCTGAGCGGGGGTTCCTGCCAGCATCGCCTGAAACGCGCCCGAATGCTCGCTGTCGATGGGCAGGATGGGCGTATTATGCTCTCGCGCGGTCGCCATCACTGCCTCGCCTGCCGCGACCAGCACCTCTTTGGTGGCGAGGGCGACGGGCTTGCCCGCCTCCAGCGCCGCCAGTGTGGGCTTGAGCGCAATCGCGCCGCCCAGCGCGACCACCACCATGTCCACATCGTCGCGTTGCGCGAGGGCGCACAGCCCCTCCACGCCCGTGTAAAGCGATTGATCACACGCGCCGTTCGTAGGCGGCTCCACCAGCCCCAGCGCACGCACACCCAGCGCCGCCGCCTGCCCCAGAAGCGTCTTGTAGTCGCGATAGGTCGCCAGCCCCACGACCTGCAACCGATCGGGATGCCGCTGAACGACCTCCAGAGTCTGCTTGCCGATGGAGCCTGTGGAGCCCAGCACTAAAATGCGCCGCATGCGCCGAAAGGATACCCCAAACGGCACAAAATGTGCTATAATAAGCGTGCAGTGGTGCGCGGTCGCACGACTGCACGCTGCAATGTATTGCACAGGAGGTCAATGAATGGAACGAATTTATCGAATCGCAGGATGTTTTGTTGCCGTGCTTGTCGCAGGGCTTGCCAGTGCAGACTCGGTGAAATTGCGCTTTCCGCTGCTGGTGAACAAGCCGATTACCCCCGCCTGGGCGCCGCTGTGGGACTGGGAACAACCTACCCGCCTTGAGTTTCAGCATCGTGTGGTGGAGCATTTCACGGGCGTTTCGGGCGTCGGCGCGTGCTGTGCGGAAGGCGTGACGCATGACGGACACGCGCTCCATCTGTGTTTCGCGCCGGGCACGCCCGAGTGGTATGTGGACTATGTGTCGCGCCTGCTTTTCGGCGACTTTCTGCCTGCCTACGACGCCGCGGCGCGCTGGAGTTCTACCTCGTATGGCAACACAGGCTCGCGCGGCAACCCCGTGAGCCTGCGCTGGAGCTTCGTGCCCGATGGCACGCTGCTGCCTGGGCTAAGCGGCGGCGACAGCCCCAGCAACCTGTTCGCCTCGATGAACAGCAAGTTCGGCGGCAACACCACGCTGTGGCAGAATCAGTTTATCAACAGCTTCGCGCGCTGGCAGCAGGTAGCGGGACTGCGCTACGAGCGGGTCAACGACGATGGCGCGGCGTTCCCCAACAACTCAGGCTCCGCAACGGCGCCGCGCGGCGATGTGCGTATTGGCGCGCGCAACATAGACGGCGTCAACGGCGTGCTGGCGTTCAACTACTTCCCCAACACAGGCGACATGGTGCTGGACAGCAGCGAAGGCTGGCAATCCAGCGGCGGAACCTACCGCTTCCTGCGGAACACAATCATGCACGAGCATGGGCACGGCATGGGACTGGGGCATGTCATCCCCACGAACAACTCCAAGCTCATGGAGCCGTATCTCAACACGAACTTCGACGGTCCCCAGGACGACGACATTCGCGGCGCGCATCGACTCTACGGCGACCCCTATGAACTCAACAACAGCGTCTCGCAGGCGACCCTAATCGATATGGCAAACACGAACCAGACTGTGCTGGATTTCGCCAGCCTCGATCGCACGGCGGATGTGGACTGGTACCGCCTCGATATTCCCAGCAGCCGACGCCTGACCATCACCGTGACGCCTATCGGCGCAACCTACTCCGTCGGACCTCAGGGCGGCACGGCAACCACGATTAACACACAAGCCATTCAGAACCTGCAGCTGGAGTTGCGCAATTCCAGCGGCGCGGTGCTGGCGTCGTCCTCGGCGAACGGTGTGGGGCTGTCCGAGCAGATTGTGAACTTCGTGCTGCCGCCAGCTGGGGGCACTTTCTACGCGCGTGTGTTTTCAGGCACAGGCTCCACCGATAATGTGCAGCGTTATCGCCTCACCGTGCAGACCACTGCGCTGCCGACAGGCGATGTGGACGGCAACGGCTGTGTGGACGACGCCGACCTGCTGCAAGTGCTGTTCAACTTCGGCAGCGGCAATCCAGCGACCGACCTGAACGGCGACGGCACTGTCGACGACGCGGACCTGTTGCTGGTGCTGTTCAACTTCGGCAGCGGGTGCTGATCGCTCGTTCGCAGGGTTCCCCACAGTCCGCTGGGGAACCCTGAACCTCCCTATGTGCGTATCCGCCGCCTCACCTGTCCCGATCGATAACCCGTCGCCTGATGAGCCACGCCGCCAGCGCAATCCCCACAGCGTCAATCATCACATCCACAGGCGTGCCGGTGCGTCCGGGCACGAACGCCTGATGAGTCTCATCCAGAATTGCGCGGATGAGGCTGGCGACGATTGCCCAGCGCAGTGCGCGCGGAGCGTCCATGCCGAAACTGCGTCGGAACGCCCAGTAGCCCACCAGCGTCAGCAAAAAGTAGCCCACCCCATGCCCCAGCTTGCGCAACAGGTAATTCAGAAGGTGCAGGTGTTCGGGCGTCAGTCGCTCTGCCAGCGGCGGGGCAATCCAGCGCAAGAATCCCAGAAGCCAACCCGCAGAGTTTTCCGGGCTGCCCGCTTGCGACGAGAAGTAGAAAATCACCAGCAGCATGCCGACCCATAGCACGGCGGGCAACCAGCGCGTCATGCGCTTACTCCTTGTGCAGGGCGCAGCAGGGTAATCAGCACGAACAGCGTCGCCGCAACCAGAGCGACCGCCGCGCCGGGCGGAATCGGCTGCCAGAGCGCAAGCGAGAATCCTATCGCTAAGCTACTCGCGCCCAGCAGCCCGCTCGTCCAGAGCATCGCGCGAAAGCTCTGACACATTGCACGCGCCGACGCTGCAGGAAGTACCAGCAGCGCGCTAATCGGCAGGATTCCCACCGCGCGAATGCCGACCGCCACCGCCACAGCAAGCCCCAGCAGAAAAAGCGTCTCCACCGCGCGCACGGGCACGCCCTGCGCCTGCGCCAGCTCGCGATGGAAGCCAATCCGAATCAGCGGGCGCGCCAGTCCCAGCAGCATCGCCAGCGCGAGGCAGTCCACGCCGAAGAGCCGCCACAAATCGCCCGCCTCCAGCGCCAGCACATCGCCGAACAGCAGCGCGCCCAGCGCCAGCGGCGCCTCCGTGAGGCTCACCAGCGCGATTCCCAGCCCCGACACGCCCGTAATCGCGACCACGAGCAGGGTGTCTGTGGGCAGGTTCGTGCGCGCCTGAAACCAGGCAATCAGCAGCGCGAACAGCGGCGCCGTCAGCAGCAGCGCATCGCCCAGCCGCCACCCCAGCAGCCCTGCTATCGCCGCCCCGATGAACGCCGAGTGCGCCACTGCATCGCTGAAATACGCCGCCCGCTGTCCCACCACGAACACCCCCAGCAGCGGATAGACCGCCGCCAGCAGCGCCATCGCCAGCAGCGCCGCGCGCACAAAATCAAACGCCAGCCACTCCGTCAGCATCACGCTCCAGAAACTCCTTCAGCACGGGCTTCAACTGCGGCTTCACACGCTCCACCAGAAACGAATCGTGTCCCCACGGGCTATCGATAACCACATGGTCGGCGCGTTTGCCCAGCGCCTGCAAAATCTCCGCCGCATCCTGTTGGCCCGAGGGGGGGAAGAGCCAGTCGGAGGTGAAGCTCACAAAGCGCATCGTCGCCTGCACGCGCTCCAGCGCCCGCCGCAAATCGCCGCCGCCGTAAGTATCGCCCAGGTCGAAGGTGTCCATCGCGCGGGTGATATACAGGTAGCAGAACGGGTCGAACCGCTGCAGAAAGGTGGTCGCCTTGTATTCGAGATAGCTCTCCACCTGGAACAGCACGCTCCAGAACTCGGTTTCGGGGGTGGTGTCGCGTCCGAACTTGTTCCAGAGGGCGTGTTCCGACAGGTAGGAGATGTGCGCCAGCATGCGCGCGAGCATCAGCCCGCGATTGGCGCCCTCCAGTCCGCCCTGTTCCAGCCCCATCAGGATGGTCTGTCGCTGGATGTGGTTGAGCGCAATCACCATCGGGCTGGAGCGGGCAGGCGCGGCGATGACCAGCGCCTTATGCACGCGCTCCGGGTAGCGCACCGCCCACTCGAACGCCCGCATCCCGCCCGTGGAGCCGCCCACCACCGCATACACCCGCTCGATGCCCAGCGATTCCAGCACCAGGCGCTCCAGCTCCACCCAGTCCGCGACGCGAATTGGGGGAAAGTTCAGGTGGTAGGGTTCGCCCGTAGCGGGGTCTATCGAGAGGGGCGAGGTGGTTCCGTAGGGGCTTGCCAGCACATTCACGCATATAATAAAAAAGCGGTTCGTGTCCAGCGCCTTATTCGGACCGATGTAGAGGTTCCACCAGCCGGGTTTGCGTTCGTCGGGGTGATGCCTGCCCGCGGCGTGTGCGCCGCCCGAAAGGGCGTGGCACAGCAGAATCACATTGCTTTTGTCGGGCGCGAGCGCGCCATAGGTCTCGTAGGCGGCTTCGACGGGCGCGAGGCGCTGCCCGTTTGTCAGTGCCAGACCGTTGGGGAAGACGGCGCGCTGCGGCGCAACCAGCCCCACCTCGCCTTCTGAGGCGGGCGCGTCCGCTCGCAGCGCGGCGTCAAGCGTCGGTTCCATCGTTGCTTGCAGGTCGCGCGGGGGCGCGACGCGCTCGCCAGTCAACCCGGCGTGCGCTTCAGCACCCCGCGCCGAATCAGCATCACATCAATCTGCTCCGGCTCAAACGCGCGGCGCAGCACCTCCAGCGCGCGCTCCGCGTCCACCGTCTCGGAGCAGAAGAACAGGTCAATCGCGGCATAGCGTCGCTCGGGCCATGTGTGGATGGTGAAGTGCGACTCTTCGATGACCACCACGCCTGACACGCCGTAGGGTTCGAACTCATGGAAGAAGTGGCTCACGATATGGGCGTTCGACTCGTGAGCGGCGCGTACGAGGGCGTCTTCCACATACGAGACGCGCTCCAGCGTGCGCCCGTTGCAGCCGTAGAGTTCCACCAGCAGGTGCGTGCCCAGTGCGCGCTGGTCGTCCTGGCGCAGACTGCGCGGGGCAAGTTCGTACTCGAACCCCTGCGTCAGTGGCGAGACGACCGCCTGCCGAGCCGACGGTGCGAAAATCCGTACAATCCAATCGCGCGCGCTGCGCCAGACCGACTGCGCCCAGAGACGCGTCGTCGACCGCGCAGGTCGGCGCCCCAGCATGCCAACCTTCATCATTGTTGCATCTCCTGACAAAAGTATCTGTCTCGTAGCCGTGCGCTACGACCGAGTTTCGCGGGCAGCTGCGGCTACCCCGAACCCGGAGGCGATTTGGGTGGTTTTGCGCGGTCGGTTTCGGTACCAGACGCTTCCAGCGCGCCCCGAGGGGCACAAGCGCCTATGTGGCGTGGATCCAAAACGGTATCGGTCAATCTCCGCGGCTCTCCAGCGGAAACCGTTCTCGGACACCGAGTTGGACCGCGACATAGCGCCCGTCTCGCCTCCCCCCCTTTGGGATTCTGCGTGCAGCGCGTGCCACGCACTGCAAGGCAGTGTAGTATACCCCCCGCGACGACGGAATTGCAAGCGCCCTGCATGCGGCGAGGGGTATAATCCAACGCTATGCGCAAGCGTCGTCGAAAGCCGTTCCAACGCTATTTCACCGTCGCCGAAGCGAACGCGCTCCTGCCCGACCTGAGCGTCAAACTACTCCGCTTGCAGGCAATGCTCCGACGCCTGCGCGAGGAATACGCCGAGAAGGAGACCGAGCTGTTCCAGCGCGCCCAGACGAACGGCAAACACCCCGAGTGGGAGTCGTCCCCGATTGCCCCCGAAATTCACAAAGCGGTCGACGAGCTGCACACGATGGGCGTGCTGCTGCGCGATATTGAGCAGGGGATTGTGGACTTCCCGCACCTGCGTGAGGGGCGCGAGGTGCTGCTCTGCTGGCGGCTGGGCGAGAAGCGCGTGCAATATTACCATGAGCTGGACACGGGCTTTCGCGAGCGCAAGCCGCTCTGGGAGGACGAATGATGCTGTGCGTGCGGGCGCCAGGACGGGTGAACCTCATCGGCGAGCATACCGACTACAACGACGGCTATGTGCTGCCCGTCGCAATCAGCCTCGAGACGCGCGTGTACGCCCAGCCGCGCACGGACACGCTGTGCCAGATTTACTCCGAGACGCTCGATGAACAGCACATGCTGAACCTTGCCGAGCTGCCGCCCCCGGAGCAGTTGCCCGAAGGGTTCATCCGGTATGTGGCGGGCGTGGCGGCGATGGTGCAGCGCCATACGGGGCGCACGCTCACGGGCGTGGACGCGACGCTGTGCAGCCGTCTGCCGCTGGGCGCGGGGCTGAGTTCCTCCGCGGCGCTGGAGGCGGCGTTCGCTGTGCTGTGGGACGCCATAGACGACCTGCGGCTGGATCGGCTCACGCTGGCGCGCCTGTGCCAGCAGGCGGAACATCAGTACGCGGGCGTGCGCTGCGGGCTGATGGATCAGGCGGCGAGCCTGCTCTGTCAGGCGCGACACGCGCTGTTTCTGGACACGCGCACGCAGGCGACGCAACAGGTTCCCATCCCGCATGCGTGGGCAATCGTGGTCGCCGACACGGGCAAACCGCGCGCGCTTGCCGAATCGGACTACAACCTGCGTCGGGCGCAGTGCGAGCAGGCGGTGGGCGCGTTGCAGGGCGTGCTGGGCGAGTCGGTGGTTGCCCTGCGCGATGTGAGTCCCGAAGCGGGTGCGCAGTACCTGCCGCTGGTGGAGGAGCCTGCGCGTCGGCGCGCGCGCCATGTGGTAGGCGAGAATGCGCGCGTGCAGGCGTTCCTGGACGCGCTGCGCCGCGCGGATACGGCGCAGGTACGCGCGTTGATGCTGGCGTCGCACGCCTCCCTACGCGACGACTACGAGGTGAGCTGCGCCGAGCTGGACACGATGGTCGAGGCGTGCCTGCAGGCGGGGGCGATTGGCGCACGAATGACCGGCGCAGGGTTCGGCGGCGCGTGCGTCGCACTGGTCGAACGCGCGGGGCTGGAACGGTTCCTGCGGGACGCGGAACAGTTCTATCGCGCACGCGCCGCCTACGAGCCGCGCTTCTACGCCTGTGAGGCGGTGGACGGCGCGAGCGTCTGTGCAGAGTAGCTGCACAGCGCTGTACCCTCTCGAACTCACTGGGGTACACTCTCAGGTATGAGCAGAATGTTGTCCCTGTGCTGTATCGCGCTTGCCGTTCTGGCGCACGCGCTGCCGCCTGCTCCCAAAACCTTCAAGGAGCGACTCCCCAACACAACAATCGAGTTCGAAATGGTCTATATCCCGCCTGGGCGCATCGAGCTGCCCGATCCCGAAGACCCCAGCAAAACGCGGGTCGTCGAACTCAAGGGCTTCTGGATTGGCAGAACCGAAGTGACCTGGGACGAGTACGGAACCTATGCGTTCAACAAGGATATTGCAGAGGTGGAGAAGGCGCGCGAAGCGGACGCCATCGCCAAGCCGAGCAAGCCCTACGGCGCGATTGATCGCGGCTTCGGCTACGAGGGCAACCCCGCGATTGGCATGACCTTTATGGCGGCGCAGCGCTACTGCGAGTGGCTCAGCCGCATGACGGGCAAATCCTACCGCCTGCCGACCGAAGCGGAGTGGGAGTACGCCGCGCGCGCCGGCGCGCTGACACGCGCGCCGCTCCCAAAACCGGCGCTGGACGCCGTCGCGTGGCATCTGGACAACTCCGACCTCAAGCCGCACAAAGTCGCCCGCAAGCAGCCCAACGCATGGGGGCTGTACGATACGCTGGGCAATGTGATGGAGTGGTGCGTCGGGCTGGACGGCAAGGCAGTGGCGTGCGGCGGCTCGTTTATGGACAAGCCCGACACGGTTCACCCGGGCGCGCGCGCCCGCCAGACGCCCGACTGGAACATGACCGACCCGCAGTACCCCAAGAGCCGTTGGTGGCTCTCGGACGCGCCGTTCGTGGGTATTCGCGTGGTGTGTGATGCGCCGCCGCCCCAGTAAAAACAGGCAATCTGGGAGAATCGCCGCGCCCGGTGCGGGTCGGGATTCTCCCAGACGCGCCGCCCTTACTTCCCGCCGAACTTCTTATAGGTCGCCTCGTCGACGAACTTGGTGAGCTTCTGCCCGTTGTATTCGGCTTTCAGGGCGTAGCGCACCTGCTTCGAGCCCGACTTGGTCGTGCGCTCGTACTTCTGGGTCTTCACCTGATTGTCAGGTACATCGACCATCTTGCGCTCTTTCACGCTGTAGAATTGCATAGCCTCCCTCCTATGAGTGGATTCACAGGCGTCTGCGCCTGCGTGCCTCTAAATTTACCTATCGCTGAACCCGATTCCTGCTGAATTCGCGGGGTTTTTGAAGGGAATTTGCCTCAATTGGGGGGAAAATACGGTCAAATCGTTTCCCGAAAGTCGCGAATCACCCAGCGCACCGCGCCGTACCCGTTGTAAGTATCCTCTTCTACATCGAACACGAGGTCTATTCGCGCCTCTGGCTCAATCGGGTAGTCACCGCCGCCCCACAGCACGGCGTCATAGACCACACTCCCTTCGCCGCGCACCTTGAGGAACAGATGCTTGCCGTTTTTGCTGGTCTGGCTGCCCAGCACCTCCACCCCCGCACACATAAAGAGCGGCTTCTCGTTGCCCACGCCGAACGGCTCCAGCAGGTTCAGCTCCTGAATCAGGCGCATCGTGACCTCGCCCGCCTCAATCGCCTGATCGATGTCCAGCAGGGGAATGAGGTCTTCGTCGGTCAGTCGCGCGTTGGCGAAGGCGAGGATGCGCTCGCGCAGCGAGTCGAACTGCTCCAGCGCCACAGCAAAGCCGCCCGCCGCCGCGTGCCCGCCACACTTGAGGCAGAACGGCTTCATCTGCGCGAGCAGCTCGGTCAGGTTGAATTCGGGGATACTGCGCATCGAGCCGCGCACGACGCCCGATTCGGGGTCAACCGTCGCCGCTACGACGGGACGATAATACTGGTTCATCAGCTTGCCCGCGACCAGCCCCACAATCCCGTGATGCCAGTTGGGAGAATGTACCACGAGGGCGCGATGGCGGGTGAGGTTTTCGCGCTCGACCTGGGCGATGGCTTCCTGCACTGCCGCTTCCTGCAGCTCCTGTCGGGCGCGGTTGTGCATGTCCAGCGTCTGGGCAATCTGCTGCGCCGCGTGCGGGTCGTCCTCCAGCAGCAGTTGCAGCGCGAGGGTCGCATCTTCCAAGCGTCCAACGGCGTTGATGCGCGGGGCAAGCCCGAACCCGATATCGCGCGCGGTCGGATAACGCTTCACGCCTGCAACCTGCTTCAACGCGTGCAGCCCCACACGCTTCGTCCGATGGAGCCGCTCCAGCCCCAGTTTGACCAGTACGCGGTTCTCGCCGACCAGCGGCATCACATCGGCGACCGTGCCCAGCGCTACCAGATCCAGCATCGTGTCGTAAAATCCATTAACAGATAGCTTACGCTCCCTGAGCAGCGTCTCTGCGACGCGGAGCGAGACGCCCACCCCGCTCAACTCGCGGAAGGGGTACTCCGAGTCGGCGCGTTTGGGATTCACCACCGCCAGCGCGTTCGGCAGGCGGTCGCCCGGCTCGTGATGGTCGGTCACGATGACTTCCAGTCCCGCCGCGTTGAGCGCGTCTACCGCCTCGTGGGCGCGCACGCCGCAATCGCAGGTCAGCACGAGTTGTGCGCCCATCCGTTGCGCCGCGCCGATGGCGTTCGGGTGCAGGTCGTAGCCCTCCTGCTCGCGGTTAGGAATGTACGGCTCGGCGGGCACGCCCAGCCGTCGCAGCGTCGTCACCCACAGCGCGGTCGAGGTGACCCCATCCACATCGTAGTCGCCGTAGACCAGCACAGGCTCCTGCCGCTCTACTGCCTGCGCCAGTCGTCGCACGGCAGGCGCGATATCGGGCAGTCGCCGCGCGTCGGCAAGGTCGCTCAGCGAGGGGTTCAGGAACCGATAGGCGGCTTCAGGCTCCGTGTAGCCGCGTGCGACCAGCAATCGCGCCAGCACGCGACTGATATTCAGCTCGCCCGCCAGCCGCGTCGCCTGCGACTCATCAGTCGGACGCACATGCCATCGGTATCGCGCCATAGGATACGCTATTGTACCCCGCTTGCCGACGGTGGATTTGCCCAGCGCCTGCCCAGCAGGTACAATCGTTCTCACTATGGGACACCTGTTATTAATCGGAGCGGACAGCTCTATCGGTCAATCTGTTGCTAAGGCGTTTATGGAGGACGAATGGGAAGTGTGGGCGATTGGACGCCATGCGGAGCGGTTCGCGCCGGGCGTGCAGTGGGCGCACACAGTGAGCGATGTCGCCGACGAGGCGCAGATGGCGCAAGCGGCGCAGGCGCTGGCGGCGCACCTGCAGACGCTGGGCGACCGTCAGGTGGACGCGCTGGTATACGCCGTGGGCGACATCACGGCGCAGAAGGTCGCTGAGATGCCGCTGGAGGCGTGGCGGCGCATTCTGGACGCGAACCTGACAGGCGCGTATGTGGCGACCCGCGCGTTCAGCCCGCTGTTTAGCCCCGAACCGCACCTGTTCTACATCGGCGCAATCAGCGAGAAACTGATTCTGCCCGGCTTGAGCGCGTATGCGACGGCGAAGGCGGGGCTGGAGGTCTTCGCGCAGGCGCTCGCCAAAGAGCAGCCGCGCTGGAAGATTACCGTCGTGCGTCCGGGCGCGGTCGCGACGCGATTCTGGGAGCGCGTGCCGTTCCGCATGCCGCCCAAAGCGCTCCAGCCCGAAGATGTCGCCCTGCGCGTGCTGGAAGCCTACTACAACGAGCAGAAAGGCGCGCTGGACATTATTCCCGAATGAGAGCGATAGAGCCGATTCCCGATACGATGCAGGCGGCGGTGCTGCACGCCTACGACGGCGCGCCCGACTCGCTGCGGATTGAGACGCGCCCAGTGCCCCGTCCACAGCGCGGGCAGGTACTGGTGAAGATGTCCGCCGCGCCAATCAACCCCTCCGACCTGATGTTTCTGAAGGGTCTGTACGGGGTGCTGAAGCCGCTGCCCGTCGTGCCGGGCTGGGAGGGCGCAGGGCGTGTAGTGGCGACGGGCGACGACTGGCTCAGCCGCATGCTGCTGGGCAAGCGCGTTGCGTGCGCCGCGCCCAACCAGCACGACGGCACATGGGCAGAGTATATGCTCACCTCCAGCGCGCGGTGTATTCCCCTCAGCGACTCCATCAGCGACGAGATGGGCGCGATGCTCATCGTGAACCCGCTCACGGCGTGGGCGCTGATGGATGTCGCACGTCGGGGCGGACATCGCGCGTTTGTGCAGACCGCCGCCGCCAGCGCGCTGGGGCGGATGCTGGTGCGCCTGAGCCTGCACTTCGGGATTGAGGGCGTGCATATCGTGCGGCGCGAGGAGCAGGCGGAGCTGCTGCGCTCGATGGGCGCGCGCCATGTGCTGAACAGCGAGGCGGACGGATTCGATGAGCAACTGCGCACCGTGTGCCGCGAGCTGGACGCGACGATTGCGTTCGAGGCGGTGTCGGGCATGACCGCCGCGCGAGTGCTGCGCGCACTGCCCGACGGCAGTCGGCTGGTGCTGTACGGCGCGCTCTCCGAATCGCCGCTGATGGCGGACCCGCGCGATTTGATTTTCCAGCGCAAGCGCGTGGAAGGCTTCTGGCTGGCGGACTGGCTGGCGAAGCGCACCCTGTGGCAGCAGCTGCGGCTGGCGCGGCAGGTTCAAAACGCGCTGGGCGACCTGTTGCGCAGTGAGGTTGCGGGACGCTACCCCCTGCACGAAACGCACCGCGCCCTGCAGGACTATCAGGCGTCGATGACCGCGGGCAAGCGTCTGCTGGTGATGAATCTCAAGTAAGCGCCCCCGGCAGGAATCGAACCTGCGCACCAGGCTCCGGAGGCCTGCGCTCTATCCACTGAGCTACGGGGGCATCTGGGAACCAAATTATACCCAACCGCCCGCTTGCGCGTCCAACAGGTATACTACGCAACAGGGAGGTTTCTATGACACGGCAACTGCGTGCATTTGGGCTTGGAGTGCTGTTGACGCTGGGCGGTGTGGTCGGGTATGCGCAGCTGGATAAACTTTTGAAGGCAGGCGGAATTGCGCTGGCGGTGGACCGTTTCGGCGGGGATATGGATCGCGCGTTAAACCGCCTTACGAACACGAAACCTGACAAAAACTTCACGACGAAGGTGGTGCCGATTCTCAGCGCGGGCAACGGCGCACATATCGGCGCGGCACAGGTGATGGGCAAACCCGAACTGGTGCGCAAGGTGCAGGCGGTCGCTCAGGTTGAGGGCGATTTTCTGGGGCGTGAGGTGCGCCTGCGCGCGCTGATCCCCATCTCCACCAGGAACCCACAACGCAATATTAACCGCGTGGAGGGCGTCGGCGTGTCGGGCATCATCGATATCAGGCTGTAATGCAGGAGGGACTGTACGCGATTGTCGGCAGTGAGGGGCGCAGCGCGCTCGATACGCACGCCTGCATCGGCGACGCCGCGCCCTTCGCGGTGGTCGCCCCCGCCAGCGAGTCGGAGGTGTGCGCCCTGCTGGAATACACCCACGCGATGCGCGCGCCGTGCGTGATTGCGGGCGGCGGTACACATCTGACCCATCTCACCCCGCCCGAACGCGCGTGGTGGCTGCTCAGCACGCGCCGCATGAACTGCGTGGTGGACTATTCGCCCGCCGACCTGGTGCTGACCGTCGGCGCGGGGATGACCCTGCGGGCGGTACAGGACATGCTCCGTGAACACCATCAGTACTTGCCGTGGAACCCTGCGTTGCCCGGCGAGGCGACCATCGGCGGGATTATCGCTGGCAATCGCGCGGGTTCGTGGCGCTATCGGTTCGGCGCGCCGCGCGACCGACTGCTGGGCGTGCGCGCCGTGACGCCCGACGGCGTCGCCTTCAAAAGCGGCGCGAAGGTGGTCAAGAGCGTCGCAGGGTACGACATCCATCGTTTGCTGTGCGGCTCGTGGGGTACGCTGGCAGTGCTGACCGAAATCACGCTTAAGGTGCAGCCTCTGCCGCAACAGTTCGACGCCGTCGGCTGGCGCGCCAACTGGGCGACGCTGGCAGAAACGCTCGATGAGTTGATGACGATGCCCATCCAGCCCGATGGTATCAGCGTGCTGGCGTTGCGCGAAACGCCGGGCGACTGGGTTTCGGCGCAGTCGCTGCGGCGCGTGGAGACTCTGCCAGACGCGGAGTCCGCGCCGCTCAACTACCGCCCGATGATTGTCCCGACAGGTTCGCCTCTGGGCATGCGTTGCATACCCATTCGTGCAGGCGCGACGGTGCTGGAGCGTCCGCCCGTCGTCGCGCCGTTGACGACACTGGAGCCCCAGGTCGAGCCGCTGTTGCAGACCGAGCAGGACGCGCCTGCGCCCTACATTCTGCTGGAGTTTTCGGGGCGCGCGGAGGGCGTTGCATGGCAAATCGATCAGGTGCGTGCGCGCGGCTACCCCGCAGAGCCTGTGTCGGCGGCGATGCTTGAGCAACTGCGCGACTGGCTCGCCCCGCGTCGCCACGCGCTGCTGCTGCAAATCCTGATGCGCCCCAGCGAGATTGCCGACGCCGCAGCGCGCTGGAGCGAGCTAACAGGCGTCTCGGTGCTGGCGCACGCGGGCAACGGCGTCCTGTATGTCGCCGTTGACGAGAGCGGGCTGAACGAAGCGCTCGTGTCGCGCATCCGCGCGCAGGAGGCGAAGTATCGCGTGCTAAGCGGCGCGGACTGGCTGCGGGCACACTCCAGCGGCGAGCTGCCGCGCATGGCGCTCACGGAAGGCGAACGCTCGCTGATGCGCCAGCTCAAGCGCGCCTTCGACGAGCGGGGCATTTTGCCTGAGTTGTCCTTGATGTAGAGTCGATAGAAGAGCAAATCCAAAAGCGGTTAGCGCATCTGGCGAAAGCGGCGAGTGGAGACACTGCCAAGTGTGGAAGTGGGCGACTGTAGCAGCGCCTGGTATAACAATCCAGAGAAAGATTGCGCTTCATGGTTCGGGGGATTTCCGCGATGGATGATAGCGCCCTGCGCGGATTAGAAGCTCTCGCTCCGCAAGTCGCAGGGGGTGGTTAAGCCCAAGCAGTCGCACTGTTGCCTCGCCGATGTCCGTTAAGGGAACGATGTAGACCCCTTCCAACTTGAAATGATCCTCCCACCGGTCGCGACGAGGATTGAAAAGCCGCACGGGATGATCAGTGTCCTCCAGAAAGGTCGCTATGTCTGTGCCTTTGGCATAATTGCAAAAAGTGCATGCATATGCAAGATTATCAGGGTCATTCGTACCGCCGTGCTTCAAGCTGATGATATGCTCTAACTGGCATCCGTAGAAGGTGTCATTCTCATGAATCAGACAATATTCGCAACGATAACCTGCGCGTTGAGCCACCAGCTCACGAAGCCTTTTGGAAATTTTGCGCCTCATGCGTTCCTGATGAACTCATGCGCCTTCGCCTTTGCCAGACGGAATAAGTGTTCAACAACCAGATAGTTCTGCAGTTCTTCCTCTTCTTCTGGGGTCAGGCGTGAATCACGGCGGCGCTGCAGCAGGGTCTCCAGCCGCTCCTGCGAGGCTTGCGACGGTCGAAAATTAATCACCTCTTGCGGGCTGAGCCGCGCGATGAATTCCACGAGTTCCTCGTAGACCTTAGGCATCATTTATATTGTACCTCTTCCCAATTGCGTCAGGACGAAAAAAGTTCACTACAAGCCCCTGTGTTGCGTCTACTCCTCGACCTCCACCGTTGCGGCGGGCGCGCCGACGAGCCGCACGAGAAGATAGCCCTCATGGAGTGCCCAGCCTGAGCGCGGCGACTCTAACTGCCACAGGAGCGCGTCCATATCGTCCACACGGGGCAGCTCGATGCCGTTCAGACGCACGGCGCTGGGCGCGCGCATGCCCGCCACGAGCAGATACAGCGCGGGCAAATCGCTGGCGGGGGCAATCACCTGCACACGCAGGACGCCATTCTCCAGCGACGCCGTCTGCAGCCCCGGCGCGGTGCAGGCAAGCGTGCGTCCCTCCGCACGCACAATCTGCGTGAGCGGCTCTATGGCAAAGCCCAACCGCTGCGCAATACACGGCGCAATCAGGCGCGGGTTCAAGTCCCATGTGTACTCTTCGGTGTTTCTGGGGATGTTGAAGGCGTCGGGGTAGTAGCCCTCACGGTTCGCGCGTCGGTCGGAGACCCACTCCTGCTGTTGCACGGCGCAGAGCGTAATCGTATCCGCCAGCCGTTTCCAGTCGTACTCGCTGTCCAGCGGCGCGAGTCGGTAGAGCGCGCGGGCGTACACCAGCCCGTTCCACTGCACAGCGACGCCGAACCAGGGCTGATGGTCGAGCCAGGTCGCACCGAAGGCGGGGATGCTCGCGCCGCGCATGATGGGCTTATCGGGCGTGTGCCACAGATAGATGAAGGGCGTTCCCCGCAACGCCCAGAGCCGCGCTTGTGCGAGCCAGTCGGGATCGCCCGTGAGCGCGTGCGCGTGCAGAAAGGCGTCTATGGCGTAGGGCGCGGCGAGCAGATCGGGCACATGCAGG
>JBBIQK010000015.1:0-51181 GCA_037442365.1 Armatimonadota bacterium
GTTGTGGTAGTTGCTGGGTGTGCGTGTCGGGGGATAGGGGGCGTTTGTGGGGTTGATTGGGGAAGGCATTCCAAAAATGGGGTGTGCCTTCCCCCAAGTGAACTCAAGTGATGTACCCTTACCAGGGTTGGGAGAGGGGGAGAGCGCATTCCGCGCTGCACGCACGGCTCCCAAGGGTTGGGAGAGGGGGAGAGCGCATTCCGCGCTGCACGCACGGCTCCCAAGGGGTTGGGAGAGGGGAGAGCGCATTCCGCGTTGCACGCACGGCTCCCAAGGGGTTGAGAGAGGGGGAGAAGCGCATTCCGCGCTGCACGCACGGCTCCCAAGGGTTGGGAGAGGGGGAGAGCGCATTCCGCGCTGCACGCACGACTCCCCTCGCCCGCTTGCGGGAGAGGGGCTGGGGGTGAGGGCAAAACGCGCGCCGCTCTAGCTGCGGACACACGACGACTACAAAGCCTGACATGCGCACTGGTATTACCCGCATGTAGGGGCGACGCGTGTGTCGCCCCTGCGGCATTGGTTTCAATGGGCACCCATCCTTGGGGGTGAATGCTACGGTATAGTCTACCTCATCACCCCCCTTTGTCAGGTCCTGTGCGCGCTTCTTAACAATCGCCCCCCCGATTTGAACTCAAGTGCGAATTTGGGGGAGGTTCGCGCAAAATGTATCGTTGAGCGGCAGTTGGTGTGGGGGTGTGTTTTTGGGGTGATTTTGAGTTCAGGGTTTGGGGTATGGTGTGGTGTTATTTGGGGGTGTTGTGGGTGTTGAGTTCAGATAGTTAGCGTGGCTAAGTGTTGTGCGAAGGTCTGTAGACATTTGATTCAAGTTCAAGTGGTGTGGAGGTTCGCGCAGAGTTTAGCGTGGCTAAGGATTTGCTGGCTGCCCGCTGGCAGGAGTTGGGGCGCATCGTGCGAATCGTCGGTCTGATGAAGACGGCGGTGATTCTATGCGCAGGTCGGGGCGCGCGTTTCTGGCCGTACAACGAGGCGCGCCACAAGGCGGCGACTCCTGTAATGAATCGCCCGAATGTGCGGCGGCTGGCGGAGTCGCTGCGTCAGGCAGGCGTCGAGCGGCTGATTGTGGTGGTCGGGGCGTATGAGGCGTCGGTGCGCGCCGCGCTGCACGATTTCGAAGCGCCCGTCGCCTTCATCCGCCAGAACCCGCCGACGGGCACGGCGCACGCGGTGCAGTACGCGCTGCCGCTGATTGGCGACGAACCGTTTCTGGTGGTGTACGGCGACATCGTGACCCCGCCCGAGACCATCCGCCGCCTGATCGAGGCGTTTCAGCAGTCGGGCGCGTTGGCGGCGGTAGTGGCGCAGCCGTACCTGCCTGAGCATGACCCGCGCGACTGGATTGGCGCGACAGTGCGCGAGGGCGCGCTGCGGCGTATCGAGGGGCACAGCACGGACACGAACTACCGCTTGGGCGGGCTGTATGCGTTCCAACCGCACATTCGCGCCGCGCTGGACGCCCATCCGGGGCTGATGACCAGCGTGCCCGTCGGCGGCATGCCCCCGCTGGAAGCCGAGCTGGCGCAGACCCTGCAGACAGTGCTGGAACAGGGGCACGACATCCCCCTCGTGGAGCCTACGGGCTTTCTGGTGGATATGGACAAGCCGTGGCACCTGTGGGAGGCGAACGCGCGCTGGCTGGACTACGAAGCGAGCCGACTGGAGAGCGACTGCATCAGCAAGACCGCCCAGATCGACGACTCCGCCGAAATCTACGGCAGGCTGGTCGTGGAAGACGGCGCGGTGATTGGCAAGCGGGTGGTGATTCGGGGCAACTGTTTCGTGGGGCGCGAGGCGCACCTGACCAACGGCGCGATGGTGATGGGCGCGGCGGCGATTGGCGCACGGAGCTACCTGCGCGACTACTGCCACCTGTCGGGCGGCACGGTGGTCGGCGGTGGTTGCATCGTCGGGCACGGCGCGGAGATGGACGGCGTGATGCTGGAGGGCAGCTTCCTGTTCCATTACTGCGAGATTATGGGCGTGGTGGGGCAGCGGGTGGACATCGGCGCGGCGACGGTGTGCGGCACGCTGCGCTTCGACGATGGCGACACGGTTCACACCGTGCGCGGGCGACGCGAGCGACCCGACTTCGGCGCGAACGGAACCTACTTCGGCGACTTCTCACGCACGGGCGTGAATGTGATTACCATGCCCGGCGTCAAAATCGGCGCGTACTCGTGCGTCGGCGCGGGGATTGTGGTCTACGAAGACATCCCCAGCCGCAAACTGGTGCTGCTGAAGCAGGAGCTGGTCTACCGCGACTGGGGACCGGAACGGTACGGGTGGTGATGCAACGCTTTCTGCTGGTGTTGACGGCGCTGGGAATCGGGCTGTTCGCCCTGATTAAGCCCGTGCATATCGATGATACGGTCGTGCTGCATGTGGCGCAGAACATTGTGCGCGACCCGTTGCGTCCGTTCGCGGGGGAGTTTTTCTGGCTGGAGACGCCGCAGCCGCTGGCGCAGGTCACGACCAACCCACCGCTGGTAAGCTACTGGCTCGCGCCGTGGCTGGTGCTGGCGGGCGAGCGCGAGTGGGTGTTGCATCTGTCGTTTGCGCCGTTTCTGGCGCTGCTGATGTGGGGCATGCATCGTCTGGCGACGCGCTGGCTGGGGGCGTCGTGGGCGTGGTGGGCGGTGGGCTGGCTGATGCTGTCGCCTGCGGTGCTGCCCGGCATGAACCTGATGCGCGATGTGCCCGCGCTGGCGTTGCTGGTAGGCGGGCTGGCATGCTGGGTGGAGGGCGTGGAGCGTCGCGGGGCGCGCTGGCTGCTGCTGGGCGCGCTGCTGACGGGACTGGCAGGGCTGGCGAAATACACGGCGCTGCTGGGCATCGTCCTGCTCGCGCTGTACGCGCTGCAGCGGCGCGCCTATGGGACGCTGGGCTGGCTGCCCCTCGCGCTGACGCCCATCGCAGGCTGGTCGGCGTGGAACTTGTGGGTGGACGGACAGATACATCTGCTGTACCTGTGGCAAGAGCGTCGGGGGGGCGCGCCGTGGGCGGCGAAGCTGTTGCCGGGTATTGTCGGGCTGGGCGCGAGTACCCTGCTGGTTGTAGGCGGCAGGCGGTGGTTCATAGACGCGCTGGGGCAGGGCTGGCGCTGGAAAATCGCGCTGCTTATGGCGATGGGCGGGCTGGCGCTGTGGGGGCATCTCGCACAGTTTGCGGGGCAGCCCGTGTATGGGCAGACGCTGTTCTGGTTGCTGGTCGGCGCGGCGGTACTGGGGCTGGCGCTGCTGGTGGACGCGCCCGACGCCGCCGCGCCCGTGTCCCGATTCCTGCGCGTGTGGCTGCTGATTGCGCTGGCGGCGGCGGTTTGGGGCGTGCCCTTTCAGGCGATGCGCCATCTGCTGTACGCGCTGCCGCCGCTGATCCTGCTGCTGACGCCGTGGGTGGGTAGGACTCCGAACCTGTTGCTGGCGCAGGGGATGCTGTGTCTGGCGGTCATCGCGGCGGACTACGACTACGCCGTGCGCTACAAGCGGGGCGCCGCCGCCTACGCCGAGCGGTTTCGGGACGAGCGGGTCTGGTACGCGGGGTCGTGGGGCTGGATGTTCTACGCCGAGCAGCAGGGCTTCCGCAAGCTGTTGCCCGACGGCGCGGGGCTGCAGCGCGGCGATATTGTGATTATCCCCGAGCGCGTCTATAAGGGCAAGACGCCGCCTGATTTGCACCGCCATCTTGTGCTGCTGGACGAGACGCCCTGTTTGCCGACGCTGCCCCTGCGCACGATGGACTTTCGCGGGGCGGCGTATTATGCCCTGATCCGCACGAACGCGCCGTTCCGATTCAGCCTGCACTGGGACGAGCCGCTGGAGATTCGCCGCGCCTACCGATGGACGCCCCCACGCTGAGCCTGATTGTGCCGCTGTATAACGAGGCGCCCAACTTGCCGTCCCTGCTGGAGGCGTGTACGGCGGCGCTGGAGCGCACGGGCGAGTCGTGGGAGATTCTGCTAATCGACGACGGCAGCGACGATGGGAGCGCGGCGTTCCTCCAGCAGGCGTCGCAGGCGGATCCGCGCGTGCGCGGCGTGCGCCATCCCCTGCGGCTGGGCAAGACACAGGCATATGCGACGGGCTTCCGCGCGGCGCGGGGACAGTACCTGTTCACCATAGACGCCGACCTGCAGGAAGACCCGACGGCGATCCCCGCGATGCTGACGCGCCTGCGCACGAACGCCGACATGGTGGTCGGCTGGCGCAGGGTGCGGCGCGACCCGCTGCCGAAGGTGCTGGCGTCGCGGGCGTTCAACGCCGCGCTGCGCTGGGGACTGCGATTGCCCCTGCACGATGCGAACTGTGGCTTCAAGGGCATGCATCGCGCCGTCGCGGACGCGCTGCTGCCCTACCTGGAGCGCGATTTCCATCGCTACCTCCCGCTGATTGCCCATCGGCTGGGGTTCCGTGTGGCGGAGGTGGTCGTGGCGCACCGTCCGCGCGCCTGCGGACGTTCGCGCTACGGGCTGGAGCGCTACGGGCGCGCCGCCGCCGATCTGTGGGCGGTGTTGCGACGGCTGAAGCGATGCGATTGAACTTTCCAGAAGTGCATACTGTAGCAGGTGTTTGAGACGCCGCTGAGAAGGTTTAGTCATCCTCGTCGTTGGGGGCGGTCTCCAGCGCCTCGATAATCGCGGGTCCCGCGTTGCCTTCCAGCGTCTTGTGCGTGCCGTCGCAGAACGGGAACTCTGCGGAGCGCATGCAGCGGCACAGCGCGACGCGCTCGCCCGGTTCGAGCTTCATCACCGTGCGCAACTTGCCGTTGCGTTCTTCGGTCTCGTGAATCGCCATCAGATACCCTCCTGTCAGTAGTT
The DNA here is from genome assembly GCA_037442365.1 of Armatimonadota bacterium. Classification (GTDB taxonomy): domain Bacteria; phylum Armatimonadota; class Fimbriimonadia; order Fimbriimonadales; family GBS-DC; genus GBS-DC. Next base: position 4,832 of record JBBIQK010000015.1, read on the forward strand.
GAGCGGTTGCAATTCGGGCAGAGTGAACTGCCCGTCTTTGCGCACCAGCACGCCGTCGAAGTAGATTTCACCGCCGCCGTATTCGGGGCGCTGGATGACCACCAGGTCCCAGTGTACCTGCGAGCGGTTGCCATTATCCGCCTCGCCGTAGGCGTTGCCCGGCGTGAAGTGAAACGACCCCGCGATTTTCTCATCGAACAGGGTGTCGTTCATCGGGTGCAGAATGTAGCGATTGAAGCCCAGCGACCACTCGCCGATGTAGCGCGCGCCCTCGTCCGAGTCGAGGATGCGGTTCAGCTTGCGTGGGTTGCCTGCCCCCGGACGATCGCCGTCGTCCGCGCAGGTCGCCTCCACAATCTTACCCTTCTGCAGCCTGAAGCGGATGTCGCGGTACAGGTTGCCCTCGTACACGCTGTTGGTGTTAATCGTGATTTCGCCTTCCACCGAGTCGCGCACGGGGCAGGTGAAGCATTCGCCGTCGGGGATGTTGTGCGTGCCGTAGCAAGGCACAACCCCGATACCCTCAATCGAGAAGCGCAGGTCCGTGCCCGGTCCCTTGATATGCACCTCGCGCGTGCGCTGCATGAGTTCCACCAGCGGTGCGACATCGCGCGCCATCTGGGCGTAGTCCAGCGTGCAGACGCGGAAGTAGAAGTCCTCGAACGCCTCGGTGCTCATGTTGGCGGCTTGCGCCATGCCGTGCGTGGGCCAGCGCAACACGACCCAGCGCGTTTTGGGCACGCGCACCTCCTGATGCACGGGAACCCACCAGTGCTGGCGCACGAGCTGCATCTGCGATTGAGGAATGTCGGACATCTCGGCGTAATTGGGTGCGCCGCGCAGCCCGATGTAGCCCTGCACGCCCTCCATCTGGGCGCGTTCCAGCCCCGCGAGGAACTTAATCTGCGCCTCGCTCGCGTGCTGATACAGCGCGCGCAGGGCGGGCGTCTGCTTAATCAGCGGTATGGCTTCGCCGCCTGCCGCATGCACCGTGCGCATCAGCAGCGCGACGAACTCGGCAGGCATATCGAACGCCTCTATCAGCACACGCTCGCCGGGCTGCACACGCACCGAATGATGCGCCAGCACATCCGCCAGTTTCTGCCAGCGTGCGTCGATCATAGTGTATACTCCGAGACAATCTGGGTCAAGGACGCGAATCGGGCGTTATGCTTTTTCAGCAGCAGAATCGCCTCGCGCAGGGTCTCCACGCTGTCGTGATAGTCGTAGCCGCCCAGACAGATGATGGGCGTGCCCTGATCGAGGTGATAGTTCAGGATGGGTTCCACGACCTCCCAGCCCTGATCAAGGTATCCGATTTTGCCGTTGGCGGTCGCGACAGGCACAATCAGAATCTTCGCCTCTCCTTGTTTGCGCACATCCTGATAGGAGGGATGGTACGGCTTGGCAGGCGCGCCGTCCCAGTCCACAAACATCCGATATTCGGCGTCGGGAACCGCGCTGCTGTCCACCAGGAACCCCATGTCTTCCAGATACTTCAGGTCGGGGGGGATAAGCGCGTAGCTGCCAGCCCGAAACGCGGTCGGTTTGAGGTGAATCTGCTTCAGCAAATCTTTGCCTGTCTGAATCATCTCGCCGCGCTCGCGGGGGTCTTCGATGTAATGTCCCTGCGCATCCTCGAAATGCAAATGCAATCCAAACTCGTGCCACGAGGGGATTCGATGCAGATACTCACGATAATAGAGTTGCACATTCGCCATCGGGTCTTTGCCTGAGACCTGTATCATCCAGGTCATGGGTATCGTAAACTCTTCTGCCACTTTGATATACTCCTGCGTGTAGCAGCGCGGGTAGTCTGCAGCTTCGCAGTCCAGTGTAATCGCAACGGTCGGCATGGTTATCAGTCCTCCTCCGCGTTAGTCGCAGCGTTTGGGTTCGTCGGCGCGGCGGGGATTCCTGCTACTTTTTCAGTCTTTAATCGGGCATGTCGGGCAGGGAAAGTTTGCCATGTTCGCGCAGCCAGCGTAGGGCGGCGGCGGCGTAGCGACGGGAACTGCCCATCCAATCGCGCACGCGGGCGACGGTAATCGGCGGCGGCAGCGTGCGCAGATGCTCGGCGAGCGCGTGCAGATGCTCGGCGGCGAAGTAAATCCCCTCGCCCGCGTCGGCAATCTCGCCGCGTTCGACGCCGACCTGTAGCATCGCGCGTACCGCGTCGGGCGGCGCGCCCACCAGTCGCGACGCCGCGCGCACGGACGGCGGCGCGTACCCCGCCTCGCGGTACACCGTCAGCACCCGCTGATAGAACGCCTCGTGCCGCGCCTTCCACCGACGCGGCGCAGAGTCAGCGCCCTGCATTGCCTTTCCGTCGTCCTGTCTCTTCTCCTGCAATAAACCGTTCGAGGTAGCGATGGGGCTGCGCGCGGTCGGCGATCGCCAGACGCATCTCGATCATTTTGCGGTTGATGAAGAGTCGGTTCGTAAGATACATGTATACAGGCGCGGGGGCTTTCGGCGCCGTCCGCCGCTCCTTCAAATCGCAACAGCACGCGCTTGCCCGCCACATAGGTTTTCAGGTAGTTGAGGGCGCGCGTTTGCAGAGGCGTGGGCACGCGCACGCCCAGCAGCGCCACCTGCAAGCCCTCGTCGGTACGCAGAACGGGCGTCTCTCCCTCGAAGCGCACGACTGCCGTGATGCGGTAGGTTTTCTCCTCTGCGGAAGAGGCATGCGCGCGCGTCTCTACGGGCGCGGCGTCTTTGATGCGCGGCGCGTACCCTGCAGGCGGTTCAACAGGCGGCAGCGGCGTCTCGCGCAGGTGAATGCTCAGATTCGGCGGCAGCAGGCTGTCCGCGCCCAGCCGCTGCCGAATCAGGGGTACAAAGTCGGGCTGGATTTCGTAGCCAGTCGCGTTTCGGTTCAGCGCGAGCGCCGCCTGCAAGGTCGTGCCGCTGCCCACAAACGGGTCCAGCACTGTCTCGCCGACCAGCGAGAACATCCGTATCAGGCGGCGGGGCAGCTCTTCGGGGAACATCGCCTCATGACGCGTTTGACGCTCGCCTGCGAACTGCCAGTGCCCGCTGAAGAGGGTTTTCCACTCGTCGGTGGTCAGCGCGGAGGCTTCACGCGCCGCCGCCGATACTCCGGGCGACTTGCCCGGCTTGCGGAACAGCAGGATATACTCGTAGTCCAGCTCCACAATCCCGTTGGGCGGGTAGGGGAACGACCCCATCACCACCGCGCCGCCCGACGGGCGCATCGTGGTCCTTTTTTGCCAGATAATCGCGCCCAGATAATCGAATCCGATGGTCTCGCACTGGGCGATAATCTCCGCGTGCAGGGGGATTACCTTGTATTGCCCGTAGAGATTCGCGCGCGCGAACTGGTCGCCGATGTTGATGCACAGGCGGCGTCCGGGCATTAGCACGCGCCAGCACTCGCGCCACACCCGACTGAGGTCGTACAGGTACTCGTGCAGGGTCTGCCCGTAGCCAATCTGGCAGGGCGTCCCGTAGTCCTTGATGTGCCAGTAGGGGGGCGAGGTGACAATCAGGGCGACGCTTGCGTTGGGCGTCTCCGCCATCGTGCGGCTGTCGGCGATGTAGACCTGTGCGCAGCAAGCGTTGCTCAACGCCATCGGCAACAGTATACCCGCCTACCTCCCCGCCGGGGGCTTGTACGGCTCCGGGCGGTTCGCGATTACGAAAAGATACTGCTTGCTTTCGCCGCTGGGCGCGAGGAACTCGATCACCCACCCGCGCATGGGGACCTTCAGCAGGCGGCTGTCGGGATGGCGTTCCAGCAAATCCTGCACATGTTGCGGCAGTTGCCCAGCGCCCGTATCGCCAGAGGTGGGCGGTAGATAATAGGTCATGCCCTCGGAGACCAGCAAAAAGCCTGTTGTTTCCCGGCGGGGCGACAGGCGCACGGCGGGCGATTCAGGGCGCGGGGCAGACTCGTCATCCGTATCCCCCACTGGAAACAGCGTCTCTCCCAGCGTGTGAGTCCTGTTCGCCAGTTGTCTGGGCGTGTCGGTTCGCGGCAGCGGCTCGCGGAAGAGCGCTTGCGGCGGCGGAAAGTCGTCCCCGCAGGCAGTTAGAAACCGCCGCTGCTGGGTCGGGTTGAACTGGCTGGCTATCAGCCACTCGCCCGACTCCAGCGCGCGCCGCTGCGCAGGGGCAAGCGACGCCAGAAAGTGCAACGCGGGCAGGCACGCGATCAGCGGTTCTATGTTGAACCGTGTCAACATCAGCGACAGCGTCTCCGTCTCCATGTAGCGGCGTACCTGCGCTTCGGAGAGTTGCCCCGCCAGCTCGATATAGTCGTTCAGCGTGAGCGGCTCACGGGCGGCTTTTTGTTCCAGTCGGCGCAGTGTCGCTTCAGGCAGCTCCAGCGTGCGCCGTTCCCAGTAGTCGCGATGGCGTCCCAGCAGGTAGTCTCCCTCCAGCCGCAGCCAGAGGTGTTCCCGCAGTTGCGTCAGGCTCCTGCGTGGGGTGAACCCGTCGCGTGAAATCGCGATGCTCGCGCCGCGCAGCGCGTCCGCAATCACGGGCATCTGCGCCTGAATCGCCAGATACTCCAGCGCGTCGGCGGTCGTGCCCAATTCGATGTCGCGCGCGAGCGCAGGGGACTCGGCGTAGTCGGGCAGCGGCGGCAGCGGCTCTTTCGAGCGCGGCTGGTCGGGCAGCGCGGCTTCCAGCGCGTTCGGCTCAGACGCCCAGTCGTCCCAGAACTTTCCGTAGCCGCCCCGCCGCAAATACTCGTAAGGGGGCAGATGGCGATACGGATACCGCTGCAGCATCGGACGCGCTTCAGCCGAAGAGTCGTCCTCAGGCTGTTGCTGTGTGATACTGATTATCTCGGACTGGAGACCGCCCAGAAACGGTGAGTAGCGGATCCAGACGCCCCAGAAGTCGGGATTGCGACTCTCGAAGGTCAGCGTGAGATTGCCCTCGCGCGTCGCCCAGCGCGAGTTGCGCTGATAGCTGGGCAGCAGCGCGTCAGGCGGCGTAGCGTAGATGTTCGAAGCAGGCTTGGAACTCAGTCCGATGGTCTCCCCCTGCAGCAACCGCTCGATAGCCGCATCGGGCAAAGACGCCAGACACAGATAGACCACGCCCAGTGCAGGATACTGTAGCACATTCACATCTGGCTCCATCTGCGAGCCTGTCCAGTGCTGGATGGGTTGCGGCGTGAGGAGATAGAGCAGGACGGAGCGAAGCGCTGTTCTGGGGCTGGCGTCGCGGGCGTTCTCTGCTGCTGCCTGCTCGCGAAGCTTGCGCCGTTGTTCGACAGGCAATCGGCTGATTTCGCGTGTGAGCGCAACTACATCGTACACGAATTGGCGTCGTTGCACTTCCAGAGCGCGCGCGGCTTTCTCTTCCTGCAGGCGCGTCTCATCAGGCATATACAGCACATACGCCCCCTCGTCCTTGCGCCACGCATAGCGCAACGCCGCCGCCAGCTGCGTCAGAATCTCGTGCGCAGGGCGCTCCCGCACAAACACGGCGACTTTCTCGTCGGCGATGGCGTCCTGGCAGCGCAGGGCGACGCCGAGCCGATTGCTGAGGGTGCGCAGGGCGTCGCGCAGGGGCTCCATCTTGACCCAGACGGTGATGCGCCGTTGCAGGGCAGGCTCCTGCGACAAATCCGCAGGCTGCGCCCACGCCAACCCCCAGCAACAGGCAACTGCGAACACCGAAAATCCTCTCCAGACTTGCATAGACTCACCCGTACAATAGTTTCGAAACAGTCCGCTCCGATTCCTGCCATGCAGGAAAATTTGAACATCTGTTCGAATCTGCAGGGTATGGAGCGGATAGTGGTCCAAAGCCCTGCGGATGGGAGCGTGGTGGGCGAAGTGGCGCTCACGCCGCCTGAGGCGGTTGAGATGATGGCGCAGCGGGCGCATCAGGCGTACCTGCACTGGCGCACGGTTCCCCTGCACCAGCGCGTGGAGCCGCTGCGTCGCCTGAAGCGACTGATTCTGCAGGAGCGGCACGCGATTGCCGAGCTGGTCGCCCGCGAGCAGGGCAAACCGCGCATCGAGGCGATGATTGTGGAGCTGTTCCCGCCGCTGGATGTGAGCGCGTTTCTGATGTACGAGGGCGTGCGTTTGCTCCAGCCGCGGCGCGTGCGCTCCCGAAACCCCTTCTTCAGCGACCGACGCAGCACTTACTATTTCCATCCTTACGGCGTGTGGGCGGTGATTGCCCCGTGGAACTACCCGTTCACTATCCCGATGACGCAGCTGATGGCGCTCACGCTGGCGGGCAACGCCGCGCTGCTCAAGCCGTCGCCGCTGACCCCGCACATCGGCGCGAAGGTCGTGGAGCTGTTCGAGCGGGCGGGCTTCCCAGAGGGGCTGGTGCAGGTGGTGCAGGGCGGCGCAGCGCAGGGCGAGGCGCTCTTAGCCAGCCCGACCGTGCGTGGGGTTATCTTCACAGGCAGCGTGCCCGTCGGGCGACTGGTCGCCGAGCAAGCCGCGCGCACTAACAAAAAGGTGATTCTGGAGCTGGGCGGCAAGGATCCTGCGCTCGTGCTGGCGGATGCAGATCTGTCGCACACCGCGCAGGGCATCGCGTGGGCGGCGATGGTCAACGCGGGGCAAACCTGCGCTTCCATCGAGCGCGTGTATGTGGAAGCGCGCGTCTACGAGCCGTTTCTGGACGCCCTGCGCGCAGAGCTGATGAAAATTCGGCTGGGGAACCCCCTGCACGAGGACACCGACATGGGTCCCGTGATTGCGCCGTTCCAGCGCGAGCGCATCCAGCGGCACATCGAGGATGCCTGCGCGCGGGGCGGGCGTATCCTGACGGGCGGGCGCGTGCGCACGGAACTCGGCGAGCTGTATCACGAGCCGACGCTAATCGCCGACGCGACCGACGAGATGCTCGGCATGCAGGAAGAGACCTTCGGACCGCTGGTGATGGTGCAGCCCGTCGCCAGCGCGGAGGAAGCCGTGCGCAAGGCGAACGCGAGCGCGTTCGGGCTGACCGCCTCCATCTGGACGCGCGACCCGCGCAAGGCGCAACGGCTCGCCCCTATGCTGGAGTGCGGCTCGGTGAGCGTTAACTCGCACATCGTTGCCTACGGCGACAGCTACGGCGTGTGGGGCGGCTTCAAAGATTCAGGCGTCGGGCGCACGCACGGCGAGTTCGGGCTGTACGAGCTGGTGCAGCCCCAGTATGTGAGCGAGGTCTACACGGGTAAGCCTGAACTGTGGTGGTATCCCTACAGTGCGCGCGTGCATCGGATTACCGACTGGCTGATGGAGTTTCTCGCCGCGCCGAGCCTGAAGCTGGGGGGCGTCACGGCGCGTCGGATGCTGCCCGAGCTGCGCTACCTGACGCGCCATTTCTCGCCGCTGAAGATGACGGGCGGGCTGTTGCGCTACCTGCGGTGAGTAGGCGCGCTTGTGGGCAGGGTACAATCCTGCACATGCACAAAGCGCTCACAATTGCAGGCTCCGATTCGGGTGGCGGCGCGGGCATTCAGGCGGATTTGAAGACCTTCGCCGCGCTGGGCGTGTATGGCAGCAGCGCGATTACCGCCCTCACCGCCCAGAACACCGTCGGCGTGCAGGGCGTGTTCCCCATCGAGCCAGAGTTTGTGGGTCAGCAGATCGACTCGGTGATGAGCGACATCGGCGCGCACGCCGCCAAGACGGGCATGCTCTTCAGCGCGGAGATTATTCAGGTGGTCGCCGCGCGTGTGCGACGCTGGGGCATCGAGAAGCTGGTGGTGGACCCTGTGATAGTCGCCAAGAGCGGCGATTGGCTGCTGCGCGAGGATGCCATCGACGCGCTGCGCCGCGAGTTGCTGCCGCTGGCGTATGTTGTGACGCCGAATCTGGGCGAGGCGAGCGTGCTGGCGGGGTTCGAGGTGGGCGACAAGCCCGCGATGGAGGCGGCGGCGCGCGCGATTCACGCGCTCGGGGCGCGAATCGTGGTGGTCAAGGGCGGACATCTGGAGGATTGCGCGGACGATCTGGTGTACGACGGGGCGACGCTGCGCTGGCTGCCCGCCGAGCATATCGACACGCCGCACACGCACGGCACAGGCTGCACCTTCGCGGCGGCGATTGCGGCGTTTCTGGCGAAGGGCGACGCACCGCTGGAGGCGATTGCCCGCGCGAAGGACTACCTGACCGCCGCGTTGCGTGCGGCGCACCCCATCGGCGCAGGACACAGCCCCGTGCATCACTTCCACGCTTACTATCGTTGACGGTCGCTCGATATAGGCAGGCGCACTCTTTGCAGGAATCGCTTCAGGATTGCCGAACTCACTGTACGCTATGCTACAGACCATCTTCGGCTTCGAAATGCCGACACGCCTGCTGTTCGGACAGGGCGCGGTGGAAAATCTGGGCTTTGAATGCAGTCTGAACGGTTGGGAAAGTGCGCTTATCGTGACGGACGCAGGCGTCCACGGGGCGGGTCTCACGCGCTCGGTGGAGGCGCAGCTACAGGCGCAGGGCGTGCGCTACAGCCTCTATACGGGCGTTGTGCCCAACCCCACCATCGAGAGCATCGAGGCGGCGGTTCCCCAAGCGCAGGCGGTCGATGTGGTGATTGCTGTGGGCGGGGGGAGCGTGATGGACAGCGCGAAGCTCATCAACGCCATCCGCTCGCATGGGGGGCGCGTGCGCGACTATGAGGGCACGGAGACCATCCCTGCGCCGTGCCAGCCGCTGATTGCCATCCCCACCACCGCAGGCACGGGCAGCGAAGTCACCTTCATCGCGATGTTCACCGACGCCGACAAACGCCAGAAGATGCCTGTGCTGAGTCGCTATCTCGCGCCGCATCTGGCGATTGTAGACCCTGAGATGACGCGCAACCTGCCCCCCGCCGCCACCGCGCAGACAGGGCTGGACGCGCTCACGCACGCTATCGAAGCGATTGTCGACCTGCAGGCGAACCCCTTTTCCGATATGCTGGCGTTCGAGGCGATACGGCTGATTACGCGCTACCTGCCCCGCGCGGTCGCCAGCGGCAGTGAGGACATCGAGGCGCGTGGAGCGATGGCGTTCGCCGCGACAATCGCAGGCGCGGCGTTCAACAACAGCATGGTCGGACTGGCGCACGCGATGGCGCACGCGCTGGGCGGACGATACGACCTGCCGCACGGACTGTGCTGTGCGCTCGCACTGCCCGTCGCGATGCACTTTAACCTCGAGGCATGCCGCGAACGATTCGAAGAAATCGCGCAGGTGATGGGCTATGCGCACACCCAGTCTGAGGTTGTGCCGATGCCCGGCGCGGTGGTACAGGGCGGCGTGTGGGACAGAACCTTCACCGCTGAAGACGCCGTGCTGCGCGTGCGCCAGCTGATGAGCGAAGTGAACCTGCCCGCGCACCTGATCGAAATCGGCGTGGAGGTCTCCGAAGACGACCTGGAGACGCTTGCCGACCTGACGCTGGCGGATGGCTCGATACTGTTCAACCCCGTCCAGCCGACGCGCGAGCAGGTAAAAGACCTCCTGCGACACATCGCGACCTACACGGAGTGAACGCATGCTACGGAAGGAGATTCTGGGAATTCCTATTGGCGTCTGGTTGGGCAGCGTCCTGTACGCGCTGGTGTGTATCCTGTTGCGTTCCTACTACATCGACTATGAGGGGCTGCGGCAAATTGCGGCGGTCTCAGAGGGGTTCAGCCGCGCCTCGACGACATGGTGGAGCGGGCACAGTGTGCTGGGCGTGCTGCTGTTGTGGCTGCTCACCTTCCCGTTGAAGTTTGCGCTGCCGCTGGTGGACGCGGCGCAGATCGTGGGCGCGTTGAGCCTCTGGGCGTCGGGGCTGATCCTGTTTCGGATTCTGCGCACCGTGGGGTTGAGTATGGGGCTGTGCGGCTGGCTCACCTTCCTGTTCTACGGGACTAATGTCGCCTGGGTGAGCGCGACGATGCTGCCTGTGGCGGCGCTGTCGCTGCTGTTGATGGCGTGGTGGGGGCTGAGCGCGATTCGCTGGCTGGCAGGGCGCGAACTGGATTCGGCGGGCGGCGCACGACTGGGCATCCTGGCGGGCGTGCTGGCGCTGGTGAATCTGTTCGCGCTGTTGCCTGCGCTGGCGGCGGGAATCCTGGCGTTGCGTCGGGGCGGCGGGGCAGGATTGCTGGGTACGGCGATTGGCGTCGCGCTGGTCGGCTATCTGGTCGTCTACTTCGGCGTGTTGCCTAATGCAGTGCAGGTCGGCGGCGCCACGCGCCCCAAGCCGTCAGTGGTGGAGTGGTTCTGGACAGGCGAGGGCGCAAGTCAGGTGGACATCCCGCGCTTTTCGGGGCTTTACTGGCGCGCAATGGGCGAGCAGGCGCAAAATGCCATTCTTGCGATTGGGCAGCCCTTCCGCGTGCGCGATGTGTACCAGTATTATCTGAGCGGGCGGTTCGTCACCCTGCTCAAGGGACTGTTCCTGCTAATTGCGCTCGCCTTCGTGGTGGTGTTGATTGTAATCCGTTTCTCTGGCGAGCGCGTGCCGACCGATCGGCTGGTGAGCGCGGCGCGCGGGATAGGCGGGCTGGCTCTGCTGCTCTCGCTGGCGGTGCTGGCGCTGTGGCAGGGCGATCGGCAGGTATTCTATCTGTGGACGCTGTTCTGGGCGCTGGTAGGGCTGGGCGGCTGGCTGGGGAGCTATGTGGACGAGGATGTACGGCGCATAGGGGTAGTGATGCCCGCACTCGTGGTGGTACTGCTGGTCTTCGGGCTGATGAAAGTCGCGACCCTGCGTTCAACCGAGCATGATGGCGAACGGCAGGAAGCGGAAGCGTTCGCCACGGGCATCCGCGAGGGAGATACACTTGTCGCCGCCACGCGCCTTGCCGAATGGCTCCGCTACTACAGCGCGGGCAAGGCGCGCGCTATCGACGCCAGTTGCTGGCTCGAACCCGCCACTGACCTTCAGACCCTGCTGCAGGATGCGCAGCAGGCGGGCTACCGCGTGATTGTGTGGGATTACGCGCTCAATCCCGACCTCTACAAGGCTGCCAGCCTCACCTTCAACGCCACATGGCTGGAGTCTCTGGGACAGGCGCGGGAGTCTGTGCGGAATGCTGGCGGCGCGTACCTGAGACGCTATGCGAACATGGTGGTCTACCCCACTCTGGTGACTCAGACGGGCGAGGTGCAAACCTTCGGCGCCCGTCGTAATTAAAACTATGAGCGACGATGCCTATCTGATTGAGGCGGCGAAGCAGGGCGACAGTGAGGCGTTCGATCGGCTCTGGGCGCGCCATCGCGACAAGGTGTTCCGTTCGCTGCTGCGCGCGTGCGGGGGCAACCCCGACACGACGCACGATGTGCTGCAGGACGCGCTGCTGAACGCTTTCAAAGCGCTCCAGCAGTTTCGCGGGGACGCCAACTTCGCCACATGGCTGTATACCATCGCGCGGCGACTGTGTATCCGCGCCCGACGCGACCTGGACCGCTTCTACTCGCTGGACGACCCACTGAGTACGGACGAGGGACAGGCGATTCTGCGCCAGCTCATCGACCAGCACGCGCAGGACCCCGAAGCCATCGTGATTGAGAACGACCTGCGCGAGCGCGTGCAGCAGGCGGTGGCGGAGTTGCCCGACTCGTTGCGCCCAGTGCTGGTGATGCGCGATATGGAAGACCTTTCTACGGAGGAGACGGCGCGGCGGCTGGGCATCACGCAGGCGGCGGTCAAAGCCCGCCTGCACCGCGCCCGCGAACTCCTGCGCCAGAAGCTGGAAGGGTATCTGCAGGAGCTATGAGCGTCCCCACCACCCCACAAATAGTGGATTTTCGGGGAAATTCCCCCCATATAACCGCCCAACCCCTTGACAAAACGGCGTTTTTTTGTTATAATTTCGTGGGCGGACGCCGATGGGGGCGTTTCCCCTGTGAAATTTCGTTCGAAATGTGCCGACGGGGCAGGAAAAACGCACTGTGGGCTATAATTAAGACTCGGCGTCTTACGCTGTGGAACTTGCTGCAGGGGCGAATCGTATACCCTTTCAGGTATGAACGCCGTGTATAGAAACAGACGCGCGGGCGCAATTGTGAACGCCTTCACAAACACGCCCGTCTATAGGAGGTGTTATCGAAGTGCCGGTATTGGATGAGGAGATGGATATTTTGATGGATACGCAGGCAACGGCTCGCATGAACAAGGCGGGGCGGGACGCGCTTTTTGACGACCCGCTCGGACTGGAGATGGAAGCGCCGGAACTGGATGACCTCGATGTGCTGGACGACGAGTTCTCGTCGCTGGGCATCGGGAGCCTGGATCTGGGCGACGAGCTGGGCGGCGAGGAAGAGGTCGACTTCTGGGGCGGCGTCGGCGAGGAGACCCCCCACGAAGACGACAGCGTCGAGGTCGAACTCTGGATGCTCCAGAGCCGACGCTCGCAACTGCTCACGCCCGAAGAGGAAATCCGATTTTCGCAGCAGGTGCAGGAGGGGGAACGGCTCTATAAAATCCGCAAGCAGTTGGCGGACAAGCGCAAAATCGATCCCGAGAGCATCGGCGAGGACGAGTGGGCGAAGGCGGCGAACCTGCCCGCATGGGAACTCGCCGTGCGCATTCAGGAGGCGGAGGAGGCGAAGCGCCGCCTGATCGAATCGAATCTGCGCCTGGTAGTCAGCATCGCCAAGCGGTACGCCTCGCGCGGCATCTCGCTCGCCGACCTGATTCAGGAAGGCAATCTGGGGCTGATCCGCGCCGTCGAGAAGTTCGACCCCGATCGCGGCTTCCGCTTCAGCACTTACGCGACATGGTGGATTCGACGCGCCATCGCCCGCGCGGTCATCAACAACAGCCGCACCATCCGAATCCCTGTCTATGTAGCGGAGCTGATTAACAAGGTGATCAAGACCGAGTTGCGCCTGCAGCAGATTTTGCAGCGTGAGCCGACCGACGAGGAGATTGCCGCCGAGACCAAAATGTCCGTCGAGCGCGTGCGCGAGATTCGACGCGCCGCGGTGGAGCCCATCTCCATCGAAAGCCCCGTGGGCGAGCGCGACAACGCGACGCTCGGCGAGTTCATCCCGTCGGGCGACATCCTGCCCACGCCCGAAGATGTCACCGAGCGGCTCATCCTGCGCGAGCAGATCGATATGATTCTGGAGAAGCTTCAGCCGCGCGAGCGCGATGTGGTGCGCCTGCGCTTCGGGCTGGACGACGGACGCCAGCGCACGCTGGAGGAAGTCGGCGCGGAGCTGAAAATCACGCGCGAGCGTGTGCGCCAGCTCGAACTGCGCGCCCTGCGCAAACTGCGCCAGATTGGAGACCGTATCGAAGACCTGCGCCGCAATCAGGGACTCGAACTCGAAGACGCGCTCGCGCTCATCGATACGGACTTCCAGTAATCGCGTGTGTCGGGCAGGGAAACTCCTGCCCGACGCCTTTAATCGCTATGACAGAGACGCGCGTACCTGTGCCGACGCTCGAAAGGTTAGCCATCTACCTGCGCGTGCTGCTGGACGCCCACGAATCGGGCATCCAGACGCTCTCCTCGCAGGAGATTGAGCAATATTCGGGCATCAGCGCGGCGCAGTTCCGCAAAGACCTCTCCTACTTCGGCGAGTTTGGCAAGCCCGGCGTCGGCTACTCGGTGGAGGCGTTGATTGAACGCATCGAGCAAATCCTGCGGCTGGACGCCGAGCAGCCGATTCTGCTGGTGGGCGCGGGCAACATCGGCTCCGCGCTGGTGGGCTACCCGAACTTTCAGGCGCATCGGCTGCGAATCGCCGCCGTGTTCGACAACAACTTCGTCAAAATCGGGCGCCCGTTCGGCGACCTGATTATCGAGGACATCGCCCGTGTGCGGCAGGTGAACGCACAGATTGGCGCGCGACTGGGCATTATCGCGGTGCCCGCGCACGCGGCGCAGGAGGTCGCCGACGCGCTGGTCGATGCGGGCGTCACGGGCATCCTGAACTTCGCGCCAACCATTCTGCGGGTGCCGCCCCATGTGCATGTGCGCAATGTGTCGTTCCTGCAGGAGCTGGCGGTGCTGTCCTATCACGCGGTCGAGGACGCTCTGCGCGTGAACGGTCAGGCGCGGCGGGGAGGCAAGGATGGAGTATGATTTTCTGGTGCTGGGCAGCGGGATGGCGGGGCTGACCTTCGCGCTCAACGCTGCGCCGCACGGCTCGGTCGCCATCCTCACCAAAAAGCAACGCTCGGAATCGAACACGAACTACGCGCAGGGCGGCATCGCCGCCGCGATGGGCGCGGACGACTCGTGGGAGCTGCACCTGCAGGACACCCTGATTGCGGGCGCGGGACTGTGTGATCGTGAGGCGGTCGAGACGCTGGTGCGCGAGGCGCCGCGCCTGATCCACTGGCTCATCGAGCTGGGCGCGCAGTTTGACCGCAATCCCGACGGCAGCCTCGCGCTGGGACGCGAAGGGGGACACTCGCGCAACCGCATCCTGCACGCCGCCGACCACACGGGCTACGAAATCGAGCGCACCCTCCTGATTGCCGCACGCAAGACGCCGCATATCACCGTGCTGGAACACTATCAGGCGCTGGAGTTGCTGCTGCAGGAGGATGCGTGTGTGGGGGTGCGCGTGCTGGACACGCTCACGGGCGATCTGTTCGAGATACGCGCGCGGGCGGTGCTGCTGGCGACAGGCGGCTGCGGGCAGGTCTATCTGCACACCAGCAACCCGCTGATTGCCACAGGCGACGGCATCGCGATGGCATGGCGCGCAGGCGCGACCATCGCCAACATGGAGTTTATCCAGTTCCACCCGACGACGCTCTATCATACGGACGCGCCCTCGTTCCTGATTTCGGAGGCGGTGCGCGGCGAGGGCGGGCTGCTCAAGCGGCGCGACGGCTACCGATTTATGCCCGACTATGACCCGCGCGCCGAGCTTGCCCCACGCGATATTGTCGCCCGCGCCATCGACGCCGAACTCAAAAAGACAGGCGACCCGTGCGTGTACCTCGACATCACTCACCTCGACGCCGCGTTTGTGCAGCGACGGTTCCCGACCATCTACCACACCTGCCTGCAGTATGGCATCGACATCACGCGGGAGCCGATTCCTGTGGTGCCCGCGGCGCACTACACCTGCGGCGGCGTATGGACCGATTTGTACGGGCGCACGACGATTCCGCGCCTGTACGCCTGCGGCGAGGTCGCCTACACGGGCGTGCATGGGGCGAATCGGCTGGCGAGCAACTCCCTGCTCGAGGCGCTGGTGTTCGCCGAGCGCGCGGCGCACCATGCGACGACTCGCCTGGACGAGCCGCCCGCGAAGCCGAAGCCCTCGTGCCTCACGATATCCCTCGCGCCCCCGACGCCTGCCGCGCGCCTCGAAGACCACGCAGACAACTGGGACGCCGCACGGCTGCGCATCCGCCAGCTGATGCAGAAACGGGTGGGCATCGTGCGCACCGTCGCCCGCATGCAAGAGGCGCTCTGCACGCTGGAAACGCTCGCCGCGCAGGTCGAAGCGGCGTATCGTCAGACGCCGCCGACGGTCGAATCGTGCGAAGTGCGCAACCTCTCCGCGTGTGCCCTGCTCATTACGCACAGCGCGCTCGCCCGCAAGGAGAGCCGCGGACTGCACTATGTGCTGGACTACCCGGAACCGCGTGAGGCGTTCGCCGCGTGCCCCACGCTCATCACGCCCCTATGAAAAAGGTCGATTGCATCATCCGCCCGCACACGCTGGAAGCGGTCAAGACCGCGCTCAACGAGCTGGGCGTCACGGGCATGACCGTCAGCGAGGTGCGCGGCTGCGGCAGTAGCCTGCCCGAGAGCGACTGGTTCGGCGAGGAGACGCTGATACGGTTGCCCATCCGCCTGCGCCTCGAAATGATTGTGCCCGACGCGCTGGTGGAGCCGATTATCGAGGCGGTGCTTCGCCACGCCAGCACAGGACAGCCCGACGACGGCAAAATCTTCGTGCTGCCCTACAGCGACGCGATTCGCATTCGCACGGAGGAGCGCGGCGAAGCCGCCCTCTGAACGCTACACGCCCTCTACCCGCACGCCCAGCACCTGCAGGAACTTCGCCAGCCATTCGGGGTGGGCGGGCCATGCGGGCGCAGTCACCAGATTGCCGTCCACGACGGCTCTGTCCGCGGGCACCTCTTCGAAGCGCGCCCCCGCCAGCGTCAGTTCGGGACCGACGGCGGGATAGGCGGTCGCCGTGCGCCCCGCCATCACGCCTGCGGCGGTCAACACCTGCAGCCCGTGGCAGATGGCGGCGACGGGCTTGTTCGCCTCGAAGAAGTGGCGCACCATTTCCAGCACCTTCGGCTCGCGGCGGATATACTCTGGCGCACGCCCACCAGAGATCACCAGCGCCGCGTAGTCGCTCACATTCACCTCATCGAAGGAGTAGTTCAGTGTGAAGTTGTGTCCGGGTTTTTCGGAGTAGGTCTGGTCGCCCTCGAAGTCGTGAACGGCGGTGCGCACCTTCTGACCTGCGCGCTTGCCGGGGCAGACCGCATGCACCTCGAAGCCGACCATCTGCAGCGCCTGAAACGGCACCATCACCTCGTAGTCTTCCACATAGTCCCCAACCAGCATCAGAATCTTACGCGCCATCGTTTCCCTCCTTGCAGGGCGTCTGCGCCCTACGCGAGCATGATACCCAACGGGCAATTGACGCCAGTCGGCATATCAGCGGCGCTCCGCGTTCACAACCCGACAGGGTTTCTGAGATTGCTACCCTACCCACTTCTGCAGGAATCGCAGTGTGAAGCGCCAGGCTTCGTCGGCGGCGCGAGCGTTGTAGCCGCGTCGGTTGTTCGGGTTGGCAAACGCATGTCCCGCGCCCTGAAAGAGGTGAATCTCCACCGGCGCGCCCAGTTTTTTGAGCGTCGCTTCGAACTGGCGCACCGACTCCACCGGGATGCCCCGGTCCTGATCGCCGAAAATCCCCAGCACGGGACAGCGCAGGGCGCGCAGGTTCGCCTCGTCGGTCAGCAGTCGCCCGTAGTAAATCACGCACGCTGCCAGGCGCGGCTCCTGCAACGCGAGGCTCAGCGCCAGCCCGCCGCCCATACACCAGCCAATCACGCCCACCTTTTTGCCACGCAGTTCGGGGCGCTTCGTGAGCCAGTCCACACCCGCCTTAAGGTCGCGCATCGCGCGGTCTTCGGGCAAGGCGCGTGAGAGTTCGTGCGCCACTTCGGGGTCTGCGGCGACTTTGCCCCGATACAGGTCCACCGCCAGCGTCAGATAGTTCTCCTGCGCAAAGCGGCGCGCCTGTTCCTTAATCCAGTCGTTCAGCCCCCACCATTCGTGGATCAACAACATCCCGCCGCGCGGTCTGTCAGGCAACGCCGCGTAGGCGCGCACACGCTCAGCACCGACCTGAAGCGCCACCTCTTGCTCTTTCATTTCGCGCATGGTTTGTACCCCTGCGTTCAGTGTACCCAATCATGGCGAGACGGGACTCGCGGCTTTTTACATCACTTGCCTGTCGGTCGCTCCAGGCGGAAGATTGCTTCGGGCGTCGCGCGCACATACCACGACTCGCCCATGCGCCCAATATGGTCGGCGACGAGGGCGTCCACGACGCCTTCGGGCTTGAGCAGCGTCTCGGCGATATGGAAGCACAGCACCTCGCCAATCACATAGTTCGCGGCGACGGGACCCGCGCCGTGCGACACAATCTGGAACAGTTTGCACTCCATCGCGATAGGGCTTTCAGAGACGCGCGGGGGGCGCACATACACCGACGGCGCGCGGGTCAACCCCACCTGCTCAAACTCACTGACGCCGTACTCGTACTCGTAGGAGGTCTGGTTCATCCGCTCGGCGAGCCAGTAGGGCGCGATATTGACCACGAACTCACCCGTCGCCTGCACATTGCGCAGGGTGTCTTTGGGACGCCCGTCGCGGAAGTTGGTGCAGGAGAAGACCACCGACACGGGGTTCGCCCCGCCCGCGTTGAAGAAACTGAACGGGGCAAGATTCGTGCCGCCGTCGGGCGCGCAGGTGCTGACCCACGCAATCGGGCGCGGCGCGACGCAGCTAATCAGCAGCGCGTACGCCTCGCGCGGACTCATCTCGGCAGGAACGAAAGTGCGCACAGCCATCGCCTATAGGATACCCATCGGCTATAATATGCCTGTTATGGCGCGTACACGGTTCCGAGCAGGCGCAGCGAGGGTGGACATCACGCCCGACCTGACGAAGATTCGCATCCAGCTGGGCGGCTACGGCGCACGGCTCAATATGCCCCCCACAGGCGTGCACGACCCGATTTACGCCCGCGCGCTCGCGCTGGAGGCGGGCGACCAGCAGGCGGTGATTGTCGCGCTGGATCACTTGCTGGTTCCCGACAGCCTCACACGCGCAGTGCGTCAGGCGACGGGGCTATCGGCGGAGCAGCTGTTTATGGGCGCGAGCCACACGCACTGCGCGCCCGATTCGATGGGGCTGAACGAGCGGATGCGTTTCCCGCTGCCCGGCGTGGGCACTTTCCTGCCGGAGTTTCTGGCGTTCACGGCGGAGCGCGTCGCGCAGGCGGTGCAGGCGGCGCGCCAGCGACTGTGCCCCGCGACGCTTGCGCTTGCCGCCGCCGAGCTGCCGAACCTGAACCGCAATCGGCGCGGCAGGCGACTGGTAGACCCCACGATGAGCGTCGCGCGGCTGGACGACTCGCGCGGACGCCCCATCGCCGCGCTGGTTGTGTTCGCCGCGCACCCGACGATTTACCCCCACACGATGATGCAGGTCTCGGCGGAGTTTCCGGGCGTGCTGCAGACGGCTCTGGAGGGAGCGTTGGGGCGCGAGGCGGTTGCCCTCTATCTGAACGGCGCACAGGGCGATGTGTCGCCCGTCGCCGACACGGGCAAAGACGACCACGAGCGCGTGCGCCGCTACGGAGACGCGCTTGCCGCGCACGCGCAACGCCTGCTGCGCGCGGCGAAGGCTGCCCCGATACGCCTGCGCATGCGCCAGCAACAGGCGCGCCTGCCCGAAGCGCAACCCCACCCGGAGTTTCAGGAGCCGGCAGGGCGCGAATACAAAGTGCCTGAAGCGCTGCTGCGCCAGCTCGCGAAGCAGATTGTGCCCGAAGCCGCGCCTGTGAGCCTGCTTGCGCTGGGTGAGCTACTCCTGGTCGGCTTTCCGGGCGAACCCATCAGCTCGCTGGGGCTGCAGGCGCGTGAAATCGGGCGCGAGGCGGGGTTTCGGTATGTCGCGCCTGTCGCGCTGGTCAACGACTGGATGGGCTACATCCTCACGCGCCACGAGTATCTCAAGGGCGGCTACGAGGCGACGGTCTCGTTCAACGGTCCCGACGCAGGCGATGCAGTCATGGCTGCCGTGCGAGCAGGGATAGGTGTGATGCGGGCGTGATTTCATCGTCATTCAAAGTGCGGTGCATAGTGTAGAGCTATGGGGTTCTCAATCGTCTGGCGAATAAACGCGAATGCGCTGTGCCTCAACAATCCATAGTTTGCCTACTGGAGACTCCGTTGCCAGTGCCTGGACGAAAGTCTTAATCAATCTGCGGAGTTCCCCGATGGGATTGTCAGACCCCCTCATCCTTAGCACAACTATCCCTGCATATAGATGGGGTGGGAAAATTATTGGATTCGCGAAATCCATGTCAAGGGTGATAAGGCATCGCCCCTCTTGCTGACATGTCTCGATCAGCGAAGTATCGGAAATACCGAATATTTTCTCCGACGCCACAGTCTCTACATCAAGCCCTTCGCGTCGGATGCGCTCGGCGAATTCTAAGCTGAGATTCTCGTCCAGCTTGAAGCGCATGTCAGCCTACTTTGACAAATCGTTCGCGTGTCATCTCTGCAGCGTAGGCGATACAGGCGAGAATATCCGCTTCCTCAAGCTGTGGGTACTGCTGAAGTATCTCATGGATGCTCATCCCGCTCGCCAGCATATCCAGGATGAGCGATACCCAGATGCGATGTCCGCGAATGCATGGCTTGCCGAAGCACACATTCGGGTCAATACTCACACGCTGGAGCAGCTCTTCACGGGTCATGGCGAAATGAGTATACCCTGCCTCTCTTAGCCGCGACTTGGCGCCGCGCGAAACATCCAGGAACGAACATTTATCGCAGAATCGCCTCTTTGAACGCTGCGATGCGCTGAGCGATTTGCTCGCCGTCTTTGCAATCGCGCGCGGCTTCGGCGACATAGTCCAGAAACGCCGTGTACGCCTGACGCCACTGGGTGTAGAGCGTGCGCAGGCGCGTCTCGGCGTGCGGGGGC
Organism: Armatimonadota bacterium; assembly: GCA_037442365.1. Classification (GTDB taxonomy): domain Bacteria; phylum Armatimonadota; class Fimbriimonadia; order Fimbriimonadales; family GBS-DC; genus GBS-DC. The sequence continues at coordinate 24,978 of JBBIQK010000015.1, forward strand.
AGGTCGGGATAGATGGGGCGCAGTTGCAGCTGGAGCAGCTCCTGCTGGAAGGGCGCAAGTTCCTCCTGCATCGCCTCCTTCGCGTTCTGGTAGTTGGCGTAAGCGCCTCTCAGGTTGCTGATGGCGACATATGCGGCGCGTTGCCGTTCCTGCGGGTCAACGCTGGGAGCAGGCGTCGACGCTGCGGATGGGTTATTTTCTCCGTTGATGGACGCGCCCCCCGCGGACGATTTCTCCTGCGTGTTGGGGTTGGGTGTGGGCGTTGTACGCGCCTTACGCTCCTGCTCATAGCGTATGCGTTCCTCACGGTCGTTCGCGCGCTTCGCCGCCTTCACGCCTGCCTGCACCGCGTTCGAGACCACTTCCTGCCGCCCGTGAAAGTAGCCGCCCACGAGCGCCAGCCCCGCCAGCGGCAGCATCAGCGCCAGCGCCAGCAGGTTCAGCATCACGGCAGGCGTGTTCCACAGGCTGGGCGCCAGATACAGCGCGCTCAGCAGCAGCGCCATCGGCAACAGCAGCACCAGCAGCACCGCGCCGCCTGCCAGCCACGCGATTCGCCGCGCCTGCCCAGCGCTCCAGTTGAACAGGTAATACATCTCACTGAGCGCGCGCGCGGCGTTCCACAGGGCGCGATACCATGCCAGCATCGAGAGCGCGCCCGCTGCCAGCGCAACCCAGAACAGAGGCTGTTGCCAATCGTTCCAGCCCAGACCGAACGCCGTTAGTACCAGCAGCCCCAGCAACAGCCCTACGGCGACGGGCGCCAGCCAGTGCAGCCATCCGAACGCCACGCGCGGCGGGGCGGTGGGCAGGCGCGCCTCATGCGCCGCCTCTTCCGCGCTGTAGGGTTCTATCGGCGGCGGGGGCGGGTCATAGGGCGTCGCAAACGCTTCGGGCGCATCCACACGCACAGGCAGTGCGGTCGAGGTGTTCGTCTGAGGCGCATCGATCGCTCCTGACGACGCCGACGGTTGCATTTGGGGAGCGCCCGACGGAAACGGCTCCTGCAATGGAAGAGCGTTGGCGTCGGCGTCGTCCAGCCCCACGCCCAGCAGCGCGCCGCCGCGCAGGTTGATGCCTGCCTCGCCTGCACGCTGATACGCCTCCACACGCGCGCGTTCCAACTGCTCGCGCAGGGCATCGAGACGGGTGCGCCACCGCTCGCGGATTGTCTGTATCTGTGCCGTCGTCTCTCGACGCAGGGCGAGGATTTGCTGATTGTACGCTTCGTCTTCGACGCGCTGAACGGCATATGCCTCGAGCGCCTCCGCACGCGCTTCGAGGTAGAGCCTGTACGCCTGACGCGCCGTCTCGTACTGCGGGCGCAACAGCTCCGCCTTGGGCTGGTTCACCTGTCGGAGAATCGCATGGAGTCCCGCCCACTCACTCTCCTCAAATGGCACATCGCGAAACGGCGGCTCGGGCACAGACCCGCTCACGCCGTTGGTATGAACATAACTGTCGCCAGACACGCTATCATACCCCTCTCGTAAGATTGTACCTCAGTATAATAGAAAAATGTTCCGTGCCCGCACAGGGTACAATCCCGTCGCTATGAGCCTCAAGCGTGTGTGGCAGCGGATGGCGCAGGGCGCGGAGAAAGTCGCGCAGCGGATCCCCGCCGTGCAAAAACGACTCGAAGCCGAGTATGCGCAGGTCGAGCAGATGGCGCGCGAACAAACGCGTCCGAAACTGGAGTCGTTGCCCAGCTTCACCGACCTGCCCGACACAGGCGTCCCGCGCGAGCAGATTCTGGAGTGGCTCCAGCAACTACGCGCGCTGGAATCGCCCCCGTGGACGCAGGGGCGCGTGTCGGGCACGGTCTATCACGGCGCGCCGGAGCTGAGCGATTTCCTGAGCCGGGTGTACGCCCTGCACGCGCAGAGCAACCCGCTGCACGCCGACCTGTTCCCCAGCACGGTGCATTTCGAGGCGGAGATTGTGCGCATGACCGCCCGCATGCTGCACGCGCCCGACGCCGACGACCCCGAACAGCAGGTGGTGGGCACGACGACCTCGGGCGGCACGGAGAGTATCCTGCTGGCGATGAAGACCTACCGCGACTGGGCGCGCGCCGAGAAACGCATCACGGAGCCCGAAGTAATCGCCCCCGAAACGGCGCATCCCGCGTTCGACAAGGCGGCGCACCTGTTCGGGATTAAGCTCATCCGCACACCCGTCGGCGACGACTTCAAGGCGAAGCTGGAGCCGATTCAGGACGCGCTCACGCGCAACACGATCGCGATTGTCGGCTCCGCGCCGGGCTACCCGCACGGCGTGATTGACCCCATCCCCCAGATGGCAGACCTCGCGCGTCAGTACGGCGTCGGGATGCATGTGGACGCCTGTCTGGGCGGGTTCATTTTGCCGTTTATCGAGGCGCTGGGCTATCCCGTGACGCCGTTCGACTTTCGCGTGGCGGGCGTGACCTCGATGTCGGTGGACCCGCACAAGTACGGCTACACGCCGAAGGGGCTGTCGGTGGTGCTGTATCGGGGCAGGTCGCTGCGACGGCATCAGTTTTTTACCTGCACCGACTGGCCCGGTGGGTTGTACGCCTCGCCGACGCTGCCGGGCAGTCGTCCAGGCGCGCTGAGCGTTGCAGGCTGGACGGCGATGGTCTCCATCGGCAGACAGGGCTATCTGGAGGCGGCGCGCCAGATTATGGAGACCGCCGTCGCTATCCGCAAGGGCATCGAGCAAATGCCTGACCTGCGCCTGATGGGCGAGCCGCTGTTTCTGATTGCGTTCACCAGCGCGCACGAGAAACTCAACATCTATCAGGCGCTGGATCAGATGCGCCAGCGCGGGTGGCGGCTGAACGCACTGCAGCGTCCGCCCGGACTGCACCTCGCGGTGACCGTGCGCCATGCGCAGCCGGGCGTCGCCGAAGCGTTTCTGAGCGACCTGCGCGAATCGGTCGCCTATGTGAAGGCGCATCCCGACGAAAAGGGCGAGATGGCGCCGATTTACGGCATGGCGAACTCGCTCCCGTTTCGAGGCGTCGTCGACGAGGTGCTGCGCCGCTATCTGGACGCGCTCTACGATTGAGCGGCTACCCGTTCAGCGCGTCAAGGTTCACCATTCAATCACGCTCACCGACATCGGCGGGAACCGATGCGTGATTCGGTCGCCGCGGCTGCTGATTGTGCGCACGCCCAGCGACTTGCTGCGCGCGCTATCCTGTGACGCCGAGTAGAAATACACCTTGACCTGACTGCCCGTGCGCAGCCCCTGCAGGCGCAAATCAGCGTCTACGGCAGTGCTGCGCATTTTGTTAATCACCAGCAGTCGCCCCTTGCCGTTGGGTGTGCGCACGGCGTACACCGCGAGCATCGGGTTGCTGCTGACGCCGCGCAAAATCGTGTCGCCTGGTTTGGCGAACCGCATGAGCAGTTGCATAGCGAAATAGGTCGGGTACGGCGTGTTCAGCGGGTCGCCCACGCCCGACGGGTAGCCCGACGCCACAATCCCATAGTCGCCCCAGTTGCGCCAGCCGTACAGCACCGGCGAGTTGTTGTTGTTCACCTCGGTGGAGTTGTGCAAATCCCACCATACATAAGCGTCCGCTCCTGCCAATATGGCACGCGCCCACGAATCCGCCATGTAGAGCGCGTTCACCATGCTGGTGGTCTGCTTGCCCGGATTGTAGGCGACGGAGTTGTTCTCGGTGACGAAGATAAGCACATTCTCGCCCGCCGCGCCCAGATAATCGCGCAGGATCTGGCGCGTCTGGGGGATAATCTCGTCCCAGATGCGCGTGTCGTCCAGCACGAAAGCGTCATCCTCCCGTCCAGGGATCTGCGGGTAATAGTGAACATCGAAAAAGTCGGGCGCGACGCCGAGACTGTTCAGGCGGTTCAGCAGCACGGGCGTCCAGCCGTTGTGCGATTGTCCCGTGCGCGGGTTGGTCACGCTGAAGCGCTGCTGGTATTCATATTCGTTGGGCACGCCAACCACGCCCACCTTAATCGTGGGGTCGACGCTCTTCATGCGCTGCATCGCGTCCTGCGTGAAAGAGGCGTAAGTGTGCGCGTCGTGCTGGTTCGGGTAGGTGTCGTACTCCCACGAGCCGTAGTTCTCGTTGCCGATGGTCCAGTAGCGTACGCCGCCGTTGCGCTGGATGTTCGCGTACTGCACCCAGTCGGCGGCTTCCTGCGGCGTGCCTGAGCCGTAGTTGATGGTGATGTTTTTCTCCGCGCCGTTCTGGTTCGCCACACTCAGGAAACCGTCCGTGTTTGTGCCGTAGCTGCCCCCAGTGCGGCGGTTGCTGTTCGTGCGCCAGTCATATTCGTTGGAGATGGAGCCGCCCGGATAGCGCATAAACCCCACACCCAGCCGCTGCAACAGGCGCCGACGCTCCGTCGTGGTCATGTACCAGTCCCAGCAGGCGACATTAATCCCGCGCATCGGTTGTGTAATCGTGCGTCCTGTTGCGTTGAAGTTGATGGTCGCCGTCGCGCGGTTGCTCACATTCGCCCGCAGGAACCGAATGTCGTCGATGTAGAAGGTGGGCACATTCTGTCCCGAAAACTCGCGGAAGTGGATGCCTGTGAGCCGATCGCCCACGTTCACGCCCAGCGCGCTCAGCGGAACCTCCACACGCGTCCACTGGTTCGCGGGCAGGCTACTGGCGAAGTTGGACACAGGCACAAGCGGGCGGTCGACGCCGTTGACCTCCGCGCGGATGTAAAAGCGGGGGTTGCCTGCGCTGCCCCCATGCACCCAGAACTCCAGATGCGTAAAGCCGTCCACCACGAAGCCGCCTGGATTTTTGAACCAGATGGACGACCATGGGTAGAAGTCCACGCGAATCGAGCGTTGTCCCGTGCGCACAGGGCTGGTGTTTTGCATATCCCGATTCGCCCATGACCAGTCTTCCCAGCGTCCCGCTGGGTAGTCGCGATAGACGGCAGGGTGCGCAAAGTCGTCTGCGTGCGCGCCCATCATCACGCCTGCCAACAACACGATGCACCAGCGCATAGATTGCCTCCCGCCTTGAAACGCTTCAAGGCTACCCTATTATAGCACGTTTTGGGCGTGTTTAAGTGCCGCTGCCGCAAGTTTTCCGCAACCCCTCTATCTGCGCGTGCGCGCAGGCGCGTCCTTTGAAGCGGCAGCTTCAGCACTCCACATCATGGCGCAGCAGGTTTTGGCAACCCCTCAATGATAGACGCTGGTAAGGTATACTCGATGAACCGATGAGCAGAACTGTCGTGTTGGTCTATTCGGGCGGGCTGGACACCACCGTGTGCATCCCGCTGCTAAGAGAAGAGTACGGATTCGAGCATGTGGTCACGGTTACGGTCGATGTGGGGCAGCCCCGCGAGGACATCGCCGACGCCGCCGAACGCGCCAAGATCCTGGGCACGGAACACTACACGGTGGACGCCCGCGCCGAGTTCGCCGCCGACTACTGCGTCCCAGCAGTGAAGGCGAACGCCGACTATCAGGGCTACCCACTCAGCACGGCGATCGCCCGCCCACTGATTGCCCAGAAAGCCGCCGAAATCGCGCAGACGCTCCCGCGTGTGGACGCCTTCGCGCACGGATGCACTGGCAAGGGCAACGACCAGTTCCGCATCGAGTTTATGCTGCGCACCCTGATGCCGCATGTGCCCATCATCGCCCCCATGCGCGAGCGCAACATGACGCGCTCGGAAGAGATCGAGTACGCCCGCGCGCGCGGCGTGCCCATCCACCAGAGCAGCGAGAAAATCTGGAGCATCGACGAGAACCTGTGGGGACGCTCCGTCGAGGGCGGACGGCTCGAAGACCCCAGCTACGCGCCGCCGGAAGAGATTTTCCAGTGGACACGCAGCCCGCAGGAGGCGCACCACGCGCCCCAGGTGATTGAGATTGCCTTCGAGAACGGGATACCCACCGCCGTCGATGGGCAGCCGATGGCGCCGCTAACGCTGATTCAGTACCTGAACGAGCTGGCGGGCGAACACGGCGTCGGACGCATCGACATGATGGAAGACCGCATGCTGGGGCTGAAGGTGCGCGAGAACTACGAGTGCCCCGCGGCGGTGACGCTGATTATCGCGCATCGCGCGCTGGAAGCGCTGGTGGGCACGCGCGACGAGCTGCGGTTCAAGGCACAGGCAGATCGCGCATGGGCGGAGCTTGCCTACGCCGGACTGTGGCTTGACCCGTTCAAAGAGTCGCTGGAGGCGTTCATCAACAAGGTGCAGGAGCGCGTGTCGGGCAAGGTGTGGCTGCGCCTGTATAAGGGCAACGCGACAGTGGTTGGGCGCGAAAGCCGCTGGGCGCTCTACGATGCGGCGACCGCTTCGTTCGACGACAAATCGTTCGACCAGTCCGAGATGAGCGGCGCGGTCAAAGCGCACGGCATGCCCGCGCGCCTGTATTACCAGCTCAAGCGACAACACACGCAGGAGTAGGAGGCTCCACCCGGATGCGACGCCTGATGCTCGGCGTGGGGATGGCGTTAATCCTGTCGGCGGCGACCTGCCAGACGATGCGCCGCTACACGCACCCCACGCTGGGGTTCAGCGTCGAGACGCCTGCGAACTGGACGCCCGACACGAGCGACCCCGAATTCGCTGTCGGCTTCGAGACGCCCGAGGAGAGCAGTCTCTACCTCGGCGTCACGACCGAGTCAGCCTTCATGACCTTTGCGACCGACAGCAGCTATAGGGACGCGATGGCGAACTTCTCGCCGGGCTTTCAGGAGGGAGTTGCGGAATACCTTGAGATTGACCCTGCACAGGTGGCGGAGGTGAACCGTCAAATCCACGAAGTGCGCGGGCTGAAGGTCGCCACACTCGATTTCCGCGCGCCTGCGCCTGACGACTGGGTGTTTTACGCCCGCGTGCGACTGGTGATTGCCGATGGCAAACTCTACGCTCTGATACTCTCGGGCGATGAAGAGGAGTTCAAACAGAATGAGCCGCTGATGAACCAGATTCTGGACAGCTTCGAGCCGAAGAATCGCGCTTCAGGGCAGTTCCCCGTGCGCCTGCTGATGATAGCGCTGGGAGTTGCGTGCCTTTCAGGGGTGCTGATGCTGGGCGGGATTCTGCTTTTGGTACGCAAACTGACGGGGCGATTATGAGCAATCTGTACTATCTGCCGTTAGGCGATGACGCGCCGTATGTAGTGCCGGTGGTGATCGAAATCCCCAAGGGCACGCGCAATAAAATCGAGTACGACCCCCAGCATGGCGTCTTTCGGCTGGATCGGGTGCTGTATTCGCCGGTGCATTATCCGGGCGACTATGGGTTTATCCCCCAGACGCTCTCGGAAGACGGCGACGCGCTCGACGCGCTGGTGATTATCACCGACCCGACTTTTACGGGGTGCGTGATTATGGCGCAGCCGCTCGGCGTGCTGGTGATGGCAGACGACAAGGGTCAGGACGAGAAGATTATCGCCGTGCCCTACCATGACCCGCGCTTTGAGGAGGTGAACGAAATCACCGACCTGCGCAAGCACACCACGCGCGAGGTGCAGCACTTTTTCGAGGTCTACAAGGAGCTGGAGGGCAAGCCGACGGCGATGCTGGGCTGGCATGGCTCAGCGTATGCGCGCCAGATTATCGCGGAGGCGCACCAGCGGTTCCAAGCGAAATACGGAGGCTGAAGGGTCTCCCGCATGTCACAGGAGACCCTTCGGGAGTGATTAGCAGCTGCTGCCGAAGTTGAACAGCACGGTCAGCAGGTCCGCGTCGTCCACCACGCCGTCGCAGTTCACATCGGCGGGCGTGCTGCCCGTCGCGCCGAAGTTGAACAGCACCTCCAGCAGGTCGGCGTCATCGACCACGCAGTCGCCGTTTGCATCGCCCGTCAAGCGCGAAGTGTTGAGCGATTGTACCACCGTGCCGCTGTAGGCGCCGCCTGCGGTCAGCGTGCGCGTCCACTGCATCGCAGCGCTCACATCCCCGCTGGCGGCTGTCGCGTTGGAGAGGTTGTCCGCCGCATTATTGGTCAGCTTGTCCCGCAGGGTGGGGAATGCGCCCACTTCCCAGCGGTTCGCGCCCGGCGTCGCGTACAGCTCCGCGCACCCGCCCACACCAAAGGTCTGGCGAATGCGCTGTGCGCTCAGCACCTGAATCGAGTCGGTCCCTCCATCGAAGTCCGCATAGTGGTACAGGTGCAGCGACTGGCTACTGCTGCTGCGGTTCGTAGCGGTGTACTGGATGACCATGCGCGCTGCACTGCCGCCCAGACTTTCCAGACGGTACTCGATCTGGAAGCGATACGCCTGCGCCGGGTTCGTATCGACGGGTTCCTCGTAGGTGAGAATCATCCGATTCGCGCTCGGCTGGTTATGTTCCACCAGATTCGAGAGCGCGAACTCCCGATTGGAACCCTGCGTGCGGTACCACCACCACTGCTGGAACATGTAGTCGCCTGCGCCCGCGTTGAAGTCCGTCAGTCCTGCCTGGTTGCCCAGACGGAACGCATCGCCGAAGGCGTTGCGCACAGTGTAAGTTGCCCCGCCGTCGGTCAGGGTGAACTGATTGGTGGTGCTGACGGTGTATTCCGGGCTGTAGCCCCAGATGCCCGCCATGTCGCGGATGGCGAACTGCACCTTGTTCTGGGTCGGGCTGGCGTTTGGGAACGGCACATTCGGCGCGGTGATGGTCTGGAAGGCGGTTGTGCCGTTGCTGCCAGTGGTGGTTGTCAGCGTCCACGAAGACCAGTTTGCGCCGCCATCGGTGGAGTAGCGGTAGTAGCCCAGCCCGGTGTGCAGTCCCGACGTCAGATCGCGCACCTGAATTGTGCAGGTGATGCGCGCGCCGAACACGGTTCCGTTGGGCGTGAAGTTGCGCCACTCGCCCGGCGCTACGGTGTCGATACGCACCTGTTGCCAGCCGCTGTCGCTGTAGTTGCCCGCGCGGTCATACGCACGGAAGTAGACCTGCGCCTCGGAGCCAGAGCTGTCGGTGTTGAAAGGCACATTCGGCGCGTTGAGGGTCGCCAGCGCGGTTGTGCCGTTTGCGGCGGAGGTGGTGGCGCTGAAGGGACCCTGCACATTCGTGCTGGGGGTGTAGTACCAGTAGTAGAGCCCGCTCGTGTTCAGACCCGCCAGCACATCCTGCACCTGAATGGAGCAGGTCGGCGTCTGGGTATTGATCCAGTCGGTGGGCGAGAAGTTGCCCCAGTTGATGGGCGGCGTGCCGTCCACAATCACATTGCGATCGAGCGTGGTGTTGTTGCCGTTGTTGGACACGACGGACATCCGCACGGTGCGCGTGCCTTCGGACGCGCCGCTGGTCATACTCCAGTCGAACTTGCGGCTGAGCGTGTGCCCGATGTTGCCCATGTTCTTGCCAAACACCCCGTCGAAGTAGACGCTCTCCTCGCCGCCGCTGGGCGCGCGACGGAAGAAAGTCAGCCCGTTGCGCGTGAGACCGCCTGTCGGCACGGTCAGCTGGGCAAACACGCCCGAGGCGACATACGAGCCTGCCGTGGCAGTGCCTGTTACGGTGAAGTTCGTGTTGGGCTGTACCGCTGCCGGCGCGTTTATACTCAGGTTAATGTTCGGCGTCTGGCTGCCGAAGGTATAGTGGATGTTGAACGCCCACGGCTGCGCGCTGCCCGAATTGAGGGCGTAGGTGTAGACCTTGATGCGGTAGGTTCCTGCAGGGGGGTTGGCGACCTCGACCACTTCCACCGTATTACGCGCGGATAGCGACGACCACTGACCCGATCGGTCGGTGGTGAGCGTGCCTGTTTGCACATAGAGGTCGAGATCGTTCACGGTGGCGACGCTTGCGCCTGAAGCTGCGGGTGGGTCGGGGTAGACCAGCGTCACGCGCAGCCGGGTGCATCCAGCGGGCACATTCACATCAATGTAGCGCAGGTCGCCCGTGCCGCCGTTTTGCCAGAACCATGTTTCCCAGCCGCCGTTCCAGGCGAAATGCGCCAGCAGCGGGTCGACTTTACCCAAGCCCTGATTGTTGCGCCCATGTCCGAGGTCGATCGCTGTGCCCATAATAATCGCGCGGATGGCCCACGCAGGCCAGTTGTAGTGCAGTTTGAGCGTTGCGGCAAGCCCTGCCACATGCGGCGCCGCCATCGAGGTGCCACTCCACCCGAAGCGATAGCCAGAATTGTCGGTGTTGCTGGTTGAATCGATCCAGCGTCCGGGGGCGACCACATCGGGTTTGAAGCGCCCGTCGCCTGTGGGACCGCGCGACGAGCTGTCCGCCATCGTGTCGACAGTCGTCTCGCCGTCGTCCCAGATGTTGCCGACGGTGAGCGCGCCTTTGGCGACGCCGGGACCGTTCACAGTGCCCGCATTCGGACCGTCGTTGCCTGCCGCAATCACGGGCAGAATATCCTCGCCAAATGCAAGGTCTACCGTGCGCGACTGTGCATCCGTGCCGGGCAGGTAGGTTCCACCGAACCCGCCGCTGTAGTTGAACAGGTGGCGCTTGATGTCGTTGCTGCCGCGCCCGCGCATATCTTCCAGCCCTTCGCCTACAGAGTTGCCCTCGGAGAAGTTATTGCCACGGAACACTTTGCTGTGCAACAGGTCGTATGCTTCCAGGTTCGATTCACGAAAGCCTGACGCGAAGCCGCGATAACGGAACTGGGCGTTGCCCTCGCCGAACAGCGTGCCCGACACATGCGTGCCATGCCCGTGCAGGTCGTTCCACCAGTTTTGCTCGGTCGTGCGGTTGTAGCCGAACATCCCGCCTGAGAGACTGGCGAAGTCCTGATGGTTCATGTTCATGCCGCTGTCCATGACGCCGATTTTAATCTGGCGTCCATCGCGCGGGCGACCGTCGAACTCGCCGCCCCAGAGCCGATCGGCATTCACCGAGACCATCGATTCGGTGTCGGCAGTTGTGGAGAGGGGCACAGGCTCGATGAAAAGCACGCTGTCCATCGAGAGCGCATTCCAGATGGCTTGCGCGTCGCCTTCAGCATAGTAGAAGTGCAGGTCGGGGTGGTAAGTGTAGACTGCGATTCCCGCCGCCCGCAGAGTCGCGGCGATATTGCCGTTCTCATCGGAACCGAAGAGATTGACATACAGTTGCACGCGCTCGCGACCGCCCTTTTGCATCAGCGGGATGAGCGCGGGGTCTAACTTCTGGATGGGTTCTGGCATGCCGACCCAGCGCACGGCTTGAGTCGCCTCCAGCCGATCCAGTGTATCAACAGGGATACGCGCCTGATAGGCGTTGTAGGGATAGAAGCTGTAGAACTGGATGCCCGCGGCTTCCATCTGCTCGCGCATGCCCGGGGTCAGGCGTTCGTTGAACAGAATCATCGCGTACACGCTGGGGCGCGTCGCGCCTGAAGCGGGGTTGAAGCCCTGTGCGCGCTGCTGCGCCAGCAGGCGGATCGCAGGCTGAATCTTCTCGCCCACTGGGGGCACAAAGTCGCCGTTGCGGAACGCAATCGCGACGCGTTCGCCCTTGCTGCCAAACGGCATCACCAGCGGGTCGCCGATTTTGCCGACGGTCTCCCCATCGCCTCCGTGCGTGAACCCCTCGGCGGGAGCAATGCTGTCGGGCGTGTCGGGGCGGGTGCGCGTTCGGCGCTCCTCGTAGGTGGGCGCGATTCGCTTCCCATCGGGTCCAATCACAGGTGGGGCGTCCGCAGGCGCACGGGGCGCAGGCGGTTCAAACACAGGTCGATCCAGCGGCGGCGCGGTTGGCGGCGGCGCTGGAATAGGCAACTCAGGCTGCGCAATCGACAGAGACGCCAGCAAGAGCGCAACCGAGACAACAGAACCTCGCAAAAACAAACTCCATTTACTTGAAAGCATAAACAACCTCCTGTGAGAATTTTGTCTGCGGAGAACAGAGGTGCAAAGAAGATATCTTGCGCCTGAGTTCTCGTTTCGAGATTATACCCCAGATTTTTCACAAAAATGCGGGACTTAAGTCCCGAAATGCCCGAAATGCGCAGGTTCCACCATCAGGTACACTTGCAACACCCATGCACACGGAGGCGCATGCGCATAACGACACGAAACGGCGGGCGGCGGTTGTTTCGCTTCTGTATAACCTGACGGCGACCGGGGTCAAGCTCATCGCGGCGGTCATCACGGGTTCGATGAGCCTGCTTTCGGAGGCGCTCCACTCGGCGACGGATGTGGTCGCGTCGCTGTTTGCCTATCTGGGCGTGCGGGTGGGCGCGACGCCGCCGGACCCCCAGCACCCCTACGGACACGGCAAGGCGGAGACGCTCGCGGGATTCGGCGAGGCGATTCTGCTGATGGTGATTGTGGGCTACCTGCTGTTCGAGGGGGCGCGCCGCCTGATTGAGGGCAGCGAACTGCAGCAACTGGAGTGGGGCGTGGCGGTGATGGCGCTCTCCACGCTCACCAGTCTTGCGGTGGGGCAGTATGTGTGGCGCACGGGCAAGCGCACGCAGTCGCTCGCGCTGATGTCCAACGGGCAACATCTGATGATCGATTTCTGGACGAGCCTGGGGCTGCTGGTCGCGCTGGGCGTGATTCACTTCACGGGCTGGGTGTTCATCGACGCGCTGCTGGCGATAGCGATTGCGCTGTGGCTGTTTCGGGGCGCGTGGCGGCTGGCGGCGCGCGCGTTTCACGAACTGATCGACCACGCGCTGCCCGACCACGAGCTGGCGCGAATCGACAGCATCCTGCGCTCGGAGCCGCACCTGCTGAACTATCATCACCTGCGCACGCGGCGATCCGGCTCGATGCGTTATGTGGAGGTGCATATCGTGCTGCCCCACGACTGGAGCCTCCAGCGCGCACACACCGTCGCCGACGCGCTGGAGAAACGCATCGAGCGCGAGTTAGCCCCCGCCGAGGTCACGATTCACATGGACCCTTACGACCCTGAGCGCGTCGCCACGCGCGAGGCGAAGAACCTCTACCGCGAGCTGCTGCGCTAATCGGGTACACTTTGCGCCGATGGAGCCGCGTACACCCTCGGAAACGGAAGTTGTGCTGACCCAGATGATGAACCCCGAACATGCGAACCCGCTGGGGAATGTGCATGGCGGCTGGGTGCTGAAGCTCATCGATGAGGCGGGCGGAATCGTCGCCTCACGCCACGCGCGCAACCCCGCCGTGACGGTGGAGATCGACTCCGTGAATTTCCGCGAACCCGTGCATGTGGGCAACCTGGTGCATGTGCGGGCGCGGATGGTACGCGCCTGGCGCACCTCGATGGAGATTGAGGCGGTTGTGGAAGCCGAGAACCTGCTGACGGGCGAGCGGCGGATTACCTCGCAGGCGTATCTGGTGTATGTTGCGCTGAATCACGCGGGTCGCCCGACGCCCGTGCCGCCCGTGTTGCCCGAAACGGACGAGGAGCGCCGCAAGTGGGAGGAGGCGGAGCTGCGCCGCGCGGAACGGCTCGCCCGCCGCGAGCGCGAACAGACGCCCCGCTGACTACTCGATTCGATGCGCGCCGCTTTCGTCGCGGTGCTTCTTGAGGTACTTCATAAACGGCGTGCCGCCCGTGCCCACGCGCGTCGGGTTTTTCGCGTCCTTCGCCTGCTGCTTGTAAATGTATCGCGCCGCGTACTCCAGATGCAACGCGCGGAACCGCTGGACGCCCTCCACGCAGGCGTTGTAGACCGCGCGCAGGGCAGAATCGCCGCTTGCCTGCACGGTTGCGCGCACGCGCGAACGCATCTCCACCGCCTCCATGAACCGTCTGTGCGCCGGCGGCATGTAAAGGCGCATCTCCATCAGGTAGGCTTTCAGCGGGTCGTCGGCGTGCTGGATGCCCAGCAAGCCGTCCAGCGTGGGGATGATGGAACTCTGCGCGCCCGTCTCACCGCGAAACTGCTGCGGCTGTCCCCCATAGGCGTCCACACCCTCGTACACCACGCCGTTGGGCAGCGCGGGGTTGTTCTTCCAGCCGTGAATGTAGGGGCGCACCCGATGGTAATAGATGTACGGGTCGCACGCTTCGGGCATGCGCTGCAGCACGGCGTACATCGCCTCCAGCGCGGCGGCGACTTCGGCAAGCGCGTCGTAGAGAGCAGGCAGGTCGCCCAACTCCGCCGCGCGGAGCGCCGCGGGAATCTGCCGAATCGCGCGCGCCGCCTTCGCCTCGATGTCCACGTGGATCAGAATGAACCACTCCTCATCCAGCCCCGCCAGAAAGTTCTGCAGCAGCACGATATTGCCCAGTTCAATCGGCGCGCTGGGGTCGAGTCGCCGCCAGTTGTCCAGCGCGTAGGAAGCGTAGGACAGCACGGGCGGTCTGCCGAGCTGCTCGCTCAGCTCGTACCAGGGCAGCGCGAGGTTCGCGGGGATGCGTTCGGCGGGCGCGTCGCCGTTCCATACATAGCCGTGCCCGATGTAGGACAGCAGCATCATCGCGCGGCGGCGTTCGCGGTCGGTTTGCAGACGCTCGCTGGACAGGCGCGGCATCGATTCGACCACCTGCCGCAGTCTGCGGGCGACCAGCAACTTCGGCAAATCGCCCGCAATCTGCTCCCACGGCGCGTAGTACGGGTCTTCCAGATAGGGCAGCGGGTCTTCTGCAGGCAGGAACCCGCGCTCGGTCGAGACTTCGAAATCCTCTAACCGCAGTTCGTCGCTGTTCAGGGTTGGCATCGTTGCGCCCTCCGCTTCGATTATTGCCCGCGCTGGCAATTCGGTAGAGTCCGTGCGTTTACTGGGGCGGACGCGCGCTGAGTTCGGGCAGCGTGCGGCGCAGTTGCTTGAGCCAGTGTTCCGCAAGCTGCTTGACGCCCATCTTCGCCGCCTCCGCATCTGCTGGCGTGACAGTAATCAGCAGCCGCCCGCGAATGTAGATTTCGTACTGTTTGTCCTTGCGTACTTCCTTGAGGGTAATCTGCTCCTCTCTCAATCGCTCGCCCAGCACTTCCACAAGCCGCCCCTCGACGACACGGGCGCGCTCCTCGACGTTCAGGTTGCCATGTCCCGCACGCAGGCGCATGATGAACTTGCCGCCGATGCTGATGTCCGCAGAGTTCTGGGCAAACGCGGCAATTACCAACAACGCTCCAACGAAACACAAGAGTCTCTTCATCCGTGAACCTCCTGACAGGGAGTATACCCGTTATTTGACCAGTGTCAGGAAGTAGCGATGGACGCGAGTATCATCGGTCAGTTCGGGATGGAAGGACGTCGCCAGCAGGTTGCCCTGCTGGACGGCGACGATTTTGTTGTCGAACGCGCTGAGTACCTGCACGCCTGCGCCGACGCGGGAGACAATCGGGGCGCGGATGAACACCCCGCGCACGGGCTGGTCGGGCGTCGGTGCGAAGGGGATGTCCGCCTCGAAGCTTTCGATCTGCCTGCCGAAGGCGTTGCGCACGACGGCGATGTCCATCAGCCCCAGGCGCGGCTGGTCGCTGCCCTCGATGTCCTTCGCCAGCAGGATCAGCCCCGCGCAAGTGCCGTAAATCGGCATGCCCTGCTGGGCGCGCGCGCGGATGGCGGCGTCCAGCCCGTAGCGCGCCATCAGTTTGCCGATGGTGGTGCTTTCGCCGCCGGGGATAATCAGCGCGTCGACGCCGTTCAGGTCGTCCACCTTGCGCACCTCGCGCGAGTCGACGCCCATTTGGGTCAGTATCGCGCGGTGTTCCGCAAAATCGCCCTGAAGCGCCAGGACACCGATAGTCATAGGCTTCTCACCGGGCGGAAGATTCGGCGCAGGGGCAGCTCGAAGCCGGGTAGCACCTCTTCGCCAGAGAGCGTATCGTCTATGCGCAGCGTGCGGGAGACGCCGTCGGCGCGGTGAACGCTCACCTGCTGGCGGAAGGGGTCTACATTCCATACCAGTCGCACGCCCGCCTCCAGCCACAGCGCCGTCTTGCGTGCGACCTCCTGCTGGCTCTCGCTCTGCGAACGGATTTCGACCACCAGGTCGGGCGGGATGCGCCAGAAGCCTTCGGGCAGGGGGTCAGGAATGCGCTCAGCGGCGAGAAACGCCATATCGGGCGCAAGCACCGACTCCGCGCCGTCGGCGTGCTGGAGGACAAAGCCCGTCTCCGCGCCGAAGACGACGCCCAGCCCGTGGTCTTCCACAAACTGCGCAATCGGCAGGGAGACGCGCATCGTGTAGATGCCATGCAGGGGCGTTGTGGGGGACATGGTAATAACCTCGCCGCGCAGGAGTTCGGCGCGCGTCTCGCGGTCGGCGAAACGCGCCTCGAACTCCGCTGCACTCATGCGTTCCTGTTTGGCGACAGCCATCGACGCCTACCACCCGCGCACTGCCATGAGTTCCTCGTCGGCGAGTTTGCGCACATCGAGGCTCGGCATCGCCTCGCCCAGCCCTTTGGAGATTTCCGCCAGCATTTCAGGCTCGCGATAGTAGGTCACGGCGTCCACAATCGCGCGGGCGCGCGTTTCGGGGTTCGACGACTTGAAGATGCCCGACCCGACGAAGACCGCCTCGGCGCCCAGCCACATCATCAGCGCGGCGTCGGCAGGCGTTGCGACGCCCCCCGCCGAGAAGTTCGGCACGGGCAGCCGTCCCGTCTGGTGAATCTCGACCACCAGGTCGTAGGGCGCCTGCAGTTGCTTGGCGATTGCCATCAGTTCGTCTTCGGGCGCGCTGTGAATGCGGCGTATGTCGCGCATAATCGCGCGCATATGGCGCACCGCCTCCACGATGTTGCCTGTGCCTGCCTCGCCTTTGGTGCGAATCATCGCCGCGCCCTCGCCGATTCGGCGCAGCGCCTCGCCCAGATCGCGCGCGCCACACACAAACGGCGTCTTGAACGCATGCTTGTTCACATGGTGTTCCTCGTCGGCGGGGGTCAGCACCTCGCTCTCGTCGATGAAGTCGACCCCCAGCGCCTCCAGAATCATCGCCTCCGCGAAGTGCCCGATACGGCATTTCGCCATCACGGGGATGGTGACGGCGTTCATGATTTCCTCGATAATCACGGGGTCGGACATGCGGGCGACTCCGCCTTCGCGTCGGATGTCGGCAGGCACGCGCTCCAGCGCCATCACGGCGACGGCGCCTGCCTCTTCGGCGATGCGCGCCTGCTCAGCGTTCACCACATCCATAATCACGCCCCCGCGCAACATCTCGGCAAGACCGACCTTTGTGCGCCAGGTGGCTTTCTGAACCTCGTAGCGGCTCTCCTGCTCGTGGGTCGAAACATGCGTACTCATAGCAGGGAGATTATACCTGAGGGAGGGACTACGCGGGGTCGATACTACCGCAGGGCGCGCGCCTCTTTCTGCAGGGCAAGCACAATCGCGAAGACGGCGCACACGCTCGCGCTGGCGAGGACCGCCGTAGGCGCGCCCCACGACTGGGCAAGCTTGCCAATCAGCAGCGAGGCGAACGGCGCGGGCGCGTTAATCGCCCAAGTATGCAGCGAGACGACCCGCCCGCGCAGGTAGTCGGGCGCGGCAGTCTGCAACGCGGTGTTGGTGCTGACCAGTTGCATCACGCCAAACATGCCCGCCAGCGTCAGCAAGCCCTTCGCCAGCAGCGGATGCGTCGTCCATGCGAAGCCCATCACGCTCCACGCGAAGCCGTTCGCGGCGGCAATCACCAGCCAGCCGCGCGGGATGTCGCCGCTGAGCCGCGCCGTAAGCAACAGTCCCATTAGCGAGCCGACGCCCGCGAAGGTGTAGAGCTGTCCCAAGCCCGTCTTGCCCACCTGCAGCACCTCCGCCGCGAACACAGGCAGCAACACCAGATACGACAGCCCGAACATGCTCAGCACCGCCACATTCAGCCACAGGAGCATCAGTCCGCGCCGCGCCCGCACGAACTCCACCCCCTCGCGCAGCGACTGCAGGATGCCCGTTGGCGCGCGCCCGTCCGTGCTGGGCTGGATGCGCAGCGTGAGCAGCGCGAGCAAAATCGCCGAGAAGCTCAGCGCGTTCACCAGAAAGCACGGCGCCGCGCCCACCCGCTCCAGCAATATGCCGCCGACCGCCGGACCCAGAATACGCGCCGTATGGAACGCCGCCGCGTTCAGCGCAATCCCGTTGGCTAAGTCCTCGCGCGGCACCAGATGCGCCACCAGCGACTGGCGCGTCGGCAGGTCCACCGTCAGCACCAGCCCATTGAGCAACGCGAGCGCGAGGATATACTCGTAGCGTATTAACCCCGTGTAAGTCATCAGCGCGAGCGCAAACGCGCTCAGGGCGAACAGGCTCTGGGTAATCAGCAGGATATGGCGGCGGTTCCAGCGGTCTGCCAGCGCGCCGCCCACGGGCGCAAGAAAGAGCATCGGTAAGCCGCTCGCGAACCCCACCACGCCCAGCAGAAACTCCGAGCGCGTCAATTCGTACACCAGCCAGCTCTGCGCGACATTCTGAATCCACGAGCCGACGAACGACAGGAACGCGCCCACCCAGTACCTTCGAAACACGGGCGAGCGCATCGCCTGAAAAGTGCTACGCCGACGAGCCGAGTAAGACGCCGATTCCGCGACTTCCGTTTCCAACGACGGTTGAGACACGCTACTGCAACTATACCCCATGCCATTCGGGTAGACTTGAGGCGTATGGAAGTCAGCCCTTTGAACGCGATTCTATCCCAGCTGTTCTGGATTGTGTTTATCTTTCTGGCGGTAATGCCGATGATTCGCCAGCGGATGCTGGAGTCGGCTCGGCTGGGGCTGATTCGCCAGATCGAGAAAACGCGCGGTAGCCGCGTGATTGTGCTGATTCATCGGCAGGAGTCGCTGGCGCTGTTCGGCGTACCCCTGTTTCGGTTCATCAGCGTTGAGGACTCGGAAGAGGTGCTGCGCGCGATTCGGATGACGCCGCCCGATATGCCCATCGATATCATCCTGCACACGCCGGGCGGGCTGGTGCTGGCGAGCCAGCAGATAGCGTGCGCGCTGTGCGACCACAGGGCGAAGGTCACGGCGTTTGTGCCCCACTATGCGATGTCGGGCGGTACGCTGATTGCGCTCGCGGCGGACGAGATTGTGATGGACCCCCACGCCGTGCTGGGCCCCGTGGACCCACAAATCGGGCAGTATCCCGCGGCGTCGATTCTGAAGGTGCTGGAGCAGAAAAACCCGAACGACATCGACGACCAGACGCTGATTCTGGCGGACATTTCGCGCAAGGCGTTGCAGCAGGGGCTGGCGCTGGTGAAGGAGGTGCTGATGGCGAACGGGATGGACGAATCGCGGGCGCACGCGCTGGCAGACCAGCTCACGCAAGGCTACTACACCCACGACTATCCCATCTCGGCGAGCGCGTTGCAGGCGATGGGCGTGAAGGTCAGCACGGAAATGCCTGCGGAGATTTATCAGCTGATGGCACTCTATCCCCAGCCTGTGCAGCGCACTTCGGGGGTGGACTATGTGCCTGTGCCGTACCATCCCGAAGCGCCGCCGCAGCCGCAGCGCGCGCCTGCCGCCCGGCGCAGGAACACAAAAGCGAACTAAATCGCCTCGTCGGGCGCGTACGGTACAAACGCGCGCAGGATACCGCCTTTGCAGACGGCGCGCCCCTGCATACCCTCCCGCACGCGCTGATAAAGCGCAAACGAGCATTCGTACTCGTCGGTTGTCCCGCCGGGCAACTGCAAGCGCACATAGTAGCGCAACTCGCTGGGAGGCGTACCCATCGGATACAGAATCGGCTCCCCCGCGCAACTGGTGCAGAATCGGACAAGCACTCTAGCGTTTGGGTACGCGCGCTCTATGCCCCACGAACGGGTGAAGTGCGTCGTCAGCGCCACACCTACGCCCGCCGCTGCGAGAATGCCCCCCGCGAGTAGAATTTGCCCTGCCCAATCCCAACGAAAAGAAACATCAGGTCCCAGACGGGTAGTCGAACGCGCCCATGCAAGGAACCAGACGCCCACGAACACCCACATCCCCGCTCCAATCGTCAGGAGCGTCGCCGCGAGCCGCTCGCGCCACTGCATGACACTGACTCCTCTTGGGGAATTCGCGTGTGCAGGCGCGACTCCTGCTGCACTCAGTTGCTCTCTGATTCCCCTGCAGCGGGTATCCTTTGGGCTGGATGCAGACGGAGACGGACACGCGGCGGGCAGGGGGGCGACTGGCGTGGGCGGCGCTGGGCTGGATTGCGCTGGTCGCCTTTCTGGACACCTTCGCGCTCGTGCCTGTGCTCGCGCCCTATGCGAAACGCGCCTTGAACGCTTCCGACACGCAGGCGGGACTGATCCTGAGCCTCTACTCACTGGCGAACCTGTTGGCGAATTTTTATTCGGGCGTGCTGCTGGATCGTTTCGGGCGCAGGTTGCCGATGGCGCTGAGCCTGTGGGCAGCGGGCGCGCTGATTGCGCTCTATCCGCTGGCTGCGAGTGCGGAAACGCTGATGGCGCTGCGGGCGTTGCACGGGGCGACGGGCGCGGTGTTTGTGCCCGCGCTGTTTGCGCTGGTGGGCGAGTACGGCAGGCGGAACCGCACGGGCGCGATGGGCGGCGCAGGCGCACTGATTGGGCTGGTCGCGCTGCTCGCGCCGCCGATTGGGGGAATCGTCGCGCGGGATTACGGCGAGCCTGCGCTCTTCTGGAGCGTTGCGATGTTGATGCTGGTGGGGGGCTGCGCCGCGTTGCTGTTGCACGACGCGCCCCATGCAGGTGGTCGGCAGGGTTCCATTCATCCCCTGCATGCGCTTCGCTTGCCTGAACTTCGGGGGGTCTACCAGTTGACGCTGGCGATGACCTTCGCGATGGGCGTGCTGACCTTTGCGCTGCCGGTGCTGCTGCAGGCGGCGGGCTACGACGCGGCGTATCGCGGGCGACTGTTTGGCGTGCTGGCGCTGATTTCGATTGTGCTTATGGCGTCGGTGCGTCGGGGTCAGTTGCTGGGCGGCGCGCGGGTACGGGCGTCGCTGGGGGTTGTTTACCTGACTGTGGGCGCGCTGGGGCTGAGCCTGTTCGCCGAGTCGCCCGCCGCGCTCTGGGGCGTGGCGGCGCTGTACGGAGTGGGATTCGGGCTGGCGTTCCCCGCAGTGCATCTGGGGGCGTTTGAGGGCGCGCCGGAATATCTGCGCGGGGTCAGCCTCGCGCTGCTGCACGCCTTCTACTCGCTGGGCTATGTGCTGGGACCTGCAGGCGCGGGCGTGGTGGGCGCGGAGTCGGCAGGCTATCTGGGCGCGGCGTTCGGCGCAGTGCTGCTCGTGGCGACCGCGCGCAGGCGTTCCGTCGACGGCTGAAACCGCCTACGCCTGCGGCTCGCGGTCAACGGCGGCAATCAGGAGCGCGGTGAGCGCGGCGGCGACCGCCAGCCCAATCGCGACGCCCATCCGTACCGCGCGGGGCATATCCGCGACGGTCGCGGCGATGCTCCCCAGCGGCAGCAGGATAATCAGCCCCAGCAGACTCAGCGGCGCGAGCCACACGAACAGGCGGTTGCCGTACAGGTACGCGCTCAGCGACGCGCTCAGTGCGCCGACGCTCCAGCCCGCGGCGGCGCGCTCGTTGAAGACCGCCGTCAGCGCGAGCGGCGCGGCGATTGCCCAGAAGCCCGCCAGCGCCGAGCGCCACAGGGGCGACGACTCGCCGCGCTGCGCCCACCACTGCCCCAGCGCGCCCAGCCCCGCCACCGCAATCAGGAACGCCAGCAGCGTGAAATAGAGATACAAATCCGCGCGCGGCGTCTGCAACGGATAGCTAAGCGTGAAGATTCGGAAGCCCAGCACGCTGGTCAGTAGCAGCGCGCCCGCCGTGTAGAGCGCGTTCTCGTGGTCGGTCGTGCGCGTGAACGCGCGGTGGCTCATCACGAGCGCGTGCAGCGACGCCATTAGCGCACACACCGCCACCCCAAACCCGCGCATCGTCGCGAACGCCGACGCCAGCAGCCCCACCCACGCCAACAGCGCGTAGCGTGACCAGTGTTCACTGCCCGACAGCCCGCGCGCCAATGTGGCGGCGACCAGCGTCATCAGCGTCAATTCCAGCCACGGATCATCCGACCCCGACAGCCGATAGCCGACCGCCGTCAGTGCAAAGCCCCCAAAGAGCAGGATGTAGTAAATGCGCCAGCCTGTGCGTCCCGTGCGCGCCAGCAGCGTCGCCAGCCCGAACGCGCCCACCCCTGCCCCCGCCAGACACACGCCGAACCAGAGGGGTACATTCGCCACCGAGGCAAGTCCCGTCGTCCAGCTCAGCGCCAGCGTACTTAACGCGACGCCCGCCATCGACGCCCACGCCCTGCCCAGCAGCGTCCACATCAGTCCTGTGGCGACGCCAACGCCCCAGAGCGCAGGTAGCAGGTCGTTCCGCGCGAGTATCACTGCCAGCACGGGCGCGCTCAGCGGCAACAGCGCGCCCAACCACTCCCAGCCCAGCCGACTGCCGAAAACTGCGCCTGTGAGCCACAGCCCCGTCGCCGTCAGCACGCCCCAGCCCAGCGCGCCCCCCGCTTGAAAGTAGGGCGCAGGCTCGGCTGGCAGAGTCAAACCAAACGCCGCCAGCGCCAGCAACCACACCAGCGGCAGCGCGAAACCGGGGAACATCGGCGCGCGCGCCCGCGCCATCAACGCCGCCGCCAACCCCACCCCAAAACACAGCCCCCCGATAGACCATCCCAGCAAGTTCATCCCTGAAGTTCCTCCTGCGCGTTGGTTCGCGAGAGGGCTTCAGGTTCCTGCTTATGGCGCCAGCCGCAGCGTCTCCAGCGCGGCTTCCACAAACGGGCGTATCGCGTTCGCCCAGTCGGCAGGAGCGCGTCCGATGACCGTGATAGACTTCTCGTGCAGCGTCGGCGCGGAGAACACATACGCATCGGGCTGCTCCGCTGCGCGAATCGTCAAAAACGGCATCTCGATGGAGGTGGCGAACTCGCACATTAGCCGATCCTTCTCCGTGGTCTGCTCATTCGCCACATGCGCATTATGCAGGTTGAGGTTGATGGGCAGCAGCACGACGCCGTCGCTGTTCACTCGCGCGCGCACCAGCAGCACCACATCAACCGCGGAACGGGCAATCTGGGGCGGCATCTGCGCCCGATAGCCCGTCACGAACCCGAACGGCATCTGATGGTGGCACTCGATGGGGTAGTCGGCAATCAGCAGGTCAATCGCCTCGCGCAGCAGCCGCTCGTGGAAGCTTTGAATGAGGCGTCCCTGAGGCACATAGCGCCGCTCGACGCGCTCGTCGACCCACGCCAGCGGCGCGCGCAGTGCAACGCCCATCTGCGCAATCCCACAACTCATCTCCAGGCGGATTCCTGCGTTCTCGCTGGAGAAGTGGATGCCTGCGGGTCCCTCGTACACCTCCAGCCAGAGCACCTCGCTTTCCCGATAGCACTGGCGCAGCGCCTCGCTCAACTGCGGTTCGGTCTCAATCACGAGCAGCGGACGCTTCTCGCGATCGTCGCGCAAACAAATCACCCCGAAGCAGGGCTTGTTGAATTCAGGCACATACGCGCTCGGACGATACAGATTGTGGAAGAGAAACCGTCGCGCAGGACGCAGCAACAGTTCATAACCTTCCCAACTGTCTGCTAACTCCGTTATGTACTTATTTACAGGATTAGTTAATAAGCGATTCGGTTGATACATTGGCTACCTCCTCTATATAATGGCGTGGGAAGCACACGAGTCAGCCTACAGGAACTTCACGATATGGCTTACTTTAAAAATACGCCGCGCACGCCGATAATTCCTGCAGGAGTGTACCATGTACGGCGTCAAGCGATTAGGCGAATGGCTCATAGAACGGGGCAAAATCACGCCCCAGCAGCTGGAGGACGCGCTGGCGTTGCAGCGCGAGACGGGCAAGCGACTGGGGGAGTCGTTGATTCAGCTGGGCTACATCACCGAAGACGACTACTACGAAGCGCAGGCGGAGCAGTGGGAGTGTCCCTACGAGCCGCTGCGCGACGCGCAGATCCAGCAAGCGATGACCGTGCGTCACTGGGTAGGGCTGCAGGAGGCGACGCGCTATATGGTCGTGCCTTTGCGCGAAGAAGGCATCATCCTCTGGGTGGCGACCGCCGACCCGAACAATGTAGCAATGCTCGATTACCTGCGCCAGAGTACGGGCAAATTCATCAAAGTTGCCTTCAGCCCCCCCGAACGCATCCTACAGGCAATCGCGCGAATGTATAGCCTGCATGACGCGGAGACGCCCGAACGGGGCAACACCGTAGAGGTTGAAGAACAAGCATCCGAAGAGATTGCTGACATCTCCGACATCGACAAGACTGTCCACCAGGCGCCAGTCATCCGCCTTGTGAATGGGATTTTGCTGGAAGCCGTCGAACGTGGCGCCAGCGACATCCATTTCGAGCCTTTGGAGACCAAAATGGTGGTGCGGTTGCGCATCGACGGCGTGCTGTACCCCGTGCGCGAAGTGCCGACCTCGCTGCAGTCGGCGGTGACGGCGCGCGTGAAGCTGCTTGCCGAGATGGATATTGCCGAACGACGCCTGCCGCAGGATGGGCGCTTTTCCATCAAAACAGGCGAAAGCAAGCTCGATGCGCGCGTCTCGTCGCTGCCCACTGTGTTCGGTGAGCGCGTGGTCATTCGCTTGCTCAGTCGAGAAAACGCCCAGAAGACGCTTACACAACTGGGCATGCCGCCCGCCGTCGAGCAGAGTCTGACCGAACTCGCCAGCAAACCGTGGGGCATGATTCTGGTCACGGGTCCCACAGGTTCGGGCAAAAGCACGACTCTGTACGCGCTGTTGCAACAAATCAGAAGCGAGCGGCGCAACATCCTGACCTGTGAAGACCCCGTGGAGTTCACCCTCGAAGGCGTCGGGCAATCGCAGGTGAACGAGAAGATTGGCTTGACCTTCGCGTCGCAACTGCGCGCCATCCTGCGTCAGGACCCCGATGTGGTGCTGGTGGGCGAAATACGCGATGCGGAGACTGCCGAGATTGCCTGTCGGGCGGCGATGACGGGACACCTGGTGCTGGCGACCCTGCACACGAACGACGCAACCAGCGCGCCCGCCCGTATGATCGATATGGGTGTGCCTACCTTCCTGATTAACTCTGCGCTGATTGGCGTGCTGGCGCAGCGACTCACTCGACGTCTGTGCGAGCGTTGTAAGGAGCCTATCACGGTGACGGACCCTGCGATTACAACGCTCTTTGGCGTAGATCGGCTGGAGACCTACCGCGCGGTGGGCTGCCCCGCCTGCAACGAGATTGGCTATCGGGGGCGCGTGGGGCTGTATGAGCTGTTTGTCGTCAGCGACCCGATACGGCGACTGATTGCGCAGCAGGCGGACAGCGAAGCCATCCGCGCCGCCGCGCCTGCAGGCACACTCTACACCATCCAGCAGGACGCCGTGCAGAAGGTGCGTGACGGCGTCACCACACTTGAAGAGGTGCTGTCGCAAATCCAGCTGGACATATCCTGCGCGCGTGCGGCGTGAGCGCTATAGTCCCTGAGCCGCTTCACGAATGC
Organism: Armatimonadota bacterium; assembly: GCA_037442365.1. Classification (GTDB taxonomy): domain Bacteria; phylum Armatimonadota; class Fimbriimonadia; order Fimbriimonadales; family GBS-DC; genus GBS-DC. Next base: position 50,256 of record JBBIQK010000015.1, read on the forward strand.
GCAGCAGGCGCGTCAGCAGCGGCTCCACCTGCGCCAGTGGGTACTGCGTCGCGGCGTCTGACAGGGCGCGTTCCGGGTCAGGATGCACCTCCATAAAGAGCGCGTCGACGCCGACGGCGACCGCCGCGCGCGCCAGCGGCTTAATCGCGCTGCGATCGCCCCCGGATTGCTTGCCCGCGCCACCCGGACGCTGCACGCTATGCGTCGCGTCGAACACCACCGGCGCGCCGAACCTGCGCAGGAGGGGCAAGCCCGCCATGTCGACAATCAGCGTATTGTAGCCGAAGCTGGTTCCCCGCTCCGTCAGCAGCACGCCCGTTGCACCGAACGCCCGCAGCTTCTCCACGATGTTGCCTGCGTCCCACGGCGCGAGGAACTGCCCCTTCTTCACATTCACGGGCTTGCCTGTGCGCGCCGCCGCCGCCAGCAGGTCAGTCTGTCGACAAAGGAACGCGGGAATCTGCAACAAGTCCACCGCCTGCGCGGTCGGCTCGGCTTGCCACGACTCGTGGATGTCTGTTGTCACGGGCACGCCAAACTCGCGACGGATACGCGCCAGCGTCTCCAGTCCCTCATCCAGTCCCACCCCGCGAAACGACTCGTGCGCCGTGCGGTTCGCCTTGTCGAACGACGCTTTGAAAATGTACGGGACGCCCAGCCGCGCACAGACGCGCGTCATGTGGTCGGCGACTTGCTGGGACAGTTCAAGGTTCTCAATCACGCAGGGACCGGCAATCACTACCAGCGCGTCGCCGCCGACAACGACTTCGCCGACAGACACAGGTTGCATACGCGCAGTATACCTGAGACGGGAATGGTATAATACCCTTGATGGCGTCGCGTCCAGTGGTCTCGGTGATTACGCCTGCCTACAATGTCGCGCCCTACATCGGGCAGTGCATCGAATCGATGCAGGCGCAGACCCT